>MGTA01000218.1:0-1569 GCA_001799225.1 Deltaproteobacteria bacterium RIFOXYD12_FULL_50_9 | reverse complement strand
ACCACCGCTCACTCACAGATAAAAACTCATATGATCTCTCCACCAGACCTCGGCCCGATCCTATTAGCCATTGAGACGGCAAGTATATGCGGCAGCCTGGCGCTGGTCACTCCGGGTAGATGCCTCGCGGAGTATTCGCTCCAATCCCATCTCACCCACTCCCGCCGCATGCTGCAAGGGATTGAAACGTTGTTGACCCAGACAGGGTTGGACTGGCCTGACATTGCGGCTCTGGCCGTGAGCCTCGGCCCCGGCAGCTTTACCGGATTGCGGATCGGTTTAAGCACCGCCAAAGGCCTGGCCATGGCCACCGGCAAACCCCTGATCGGTGTTCCAACCCTGGACGGCTTAGCAGCCCAGCTCTCCTTCAACAAACAGCTGATCTGCCCAGTGCTTGATGCCCGCAAAAAAGAGGTATATGCCGCCTTTTACCGGGCAGACACCGCCGGCAACTGCCAAAGAATCAGTGAGTTCCTGATCCTTTCCCCCGAACAACTGACCGCCGGGATCAACGAACCAGTTATCTTTATCGGCGACGGCGCGCAAACCTATGGTTCGATTTTCAAGGATGCCTTAAAAGATCGCGCCATCATCCCGGCCGCTGAAATCTTCTTTTCGAGGGCGGCAGCCATCGGTCTGGTCGCTCTGGCTCACTATCGCGAACAGCAATTCCTTGATCCGGCCACCTCGGCTCCCATCTATGTCCGACCTTCCGAGGCGGAACTGAACTTTGACCACATCCCAGCGTAACCCAAGCTTTCCATCCCTCTCAATTTATCGCTTACTCAGACGGTTTGGTCTCGGCATATCGCACTATCCCGAGCTTGCGCATCCTCGCCCGCAAGGTGCTTGGATTTATACCGAGGATCATGGCCGCCCCTTTTTTGCCCTCAATACGCCCTGAGGTTTCTGATAAAACCTGCAGAACGTGTTGGCGCTCAATCTCTTTCATGGTTCCTACCTCGAAAGACCTGGCAGGCGGGGCAACAGTCAATTTATCCGTGAGTTGAAACACCGGCCCCGGGCAAAGGATTATGGCACGTTCAATGATGCTTTGCAGTTCCCGGATGTTCCCGGGCCATGAGTAATCCACCATTGACTGCATCGTTTCCTTTGAGATCGAGGTAATCCGCTTCCCCATCTGCCGGGCATAGCGTTCCACAAAAGCCTCGACCAAGATGGGGATGTCTTCTTTTCGCTGCCGCAGTGGCGGCACTGTGAGGGGAAAAACGTTCAGCCGATAAAAAAGATCCTGCCTGAACCTGTCGGCATTGATCTCTTCCTCCAGGTTCCGATTAGTCGCTGCCACGATCCGGACATCGACTTTGATAGTTTTTGACGAGCCCAACCGCTCAAACTCACTATGCTGGATCACCCGAAGCAGCTTGGCCTGCATCTCCATCGGCATTTCGCCTATCTCATCCAGGAAGATGGTAGAGCCATTGGCAATTTCGAATCGACCGATCTGTTGGGCATCCGCCCCGGTATATGCCCCTTTCTCCCGGCCGAACAGTTCACTCTCCAGGAGATTGGCGGGCAGGGCCGCACAGTTGACCGTAATGAGCGGGC
>MGTA01000217.1 GCA_001799225.1 Deltaproteobacteria bacterium RIFOXYD12_FULL_50_9 | reverse complement strand
GCGCGGCCCGACCTTATCGACGTGCAGCAGGATCCGGTTCCATGACAGCATATCCTGCGGATTGGTAACGAGGCGGAGGTAGGCCAGGACGTCCTTGGTGTGGGCCGATTCGGTCAGTTTCTGGCCGCCCCGTTTTTCAAAGATGATGCGGTGGCTCGCCAGTTCAAGCTCAAGTTTAAAGGCATGGAAGCCGGAACGGAAGAGCACGGCCATGTCTCGGAATGGCACCCCTTCCCGGTGCCTGGCCAGCAACTTTTCGATAATGTAGCGGGCCTGGTCGCCTTCGTTTTTTGCCCCGTAAATCGTCGGCTTATCACCGCCTTCGATCTTACTGTACAGGGTTTTGGTGTATTTCTCCTTGGCCAATTCAATGATCGTGTTGGTCACGGTAAGGATGTTCTGGGTGCTCCGGTAGTTCTCTTCCAGTCTGATGATCCGGGTGCCCGGGAATATTTTCGGGAAATCCATGATGTTCCGGAAATCAGCCCCCCGGAAGGAGTAGATGGACTGCGAGTCGTCGCCCACCACCATGACGTTGTTGCGCGGTTGCGCCATCAACCGGACGATATCGGCCTGGATCGGATTGGTGTCCTGGTATTCGTCGACCAGAAGATACTGGAAACGGTCTGCCAGTTCTTGGCGGGTCTGGGGCGATTCAGTGAGGATCCGGCGCCAGTTGAGCAGCAGGTCGTCGTAGTCCATCAGCACATGCTCAACCTTGAATTTCCGGTAGTGGCTGTCGATTCGCAGGATATCCTCGCCGTATTCGGCCAGGTGCAGGAACTGAGTTTCGAGGATCTCCTCGACCCCGAGGTTCTTGTTGGCGGCCCGGCTCAGGATATTCAGGATGACGTGTTTGGAAGGGAACCGTTTGCCGGCGCCGCTTAGATTAAGGCTCGATTTGATCAGGTTGATGATCCCCTCGCTATCAGCCTGGTCCAGTATGGTAAAGTTCGGTGTATAGCCGAGCAGATGGCTGTGCCGTCGTAAAAGCAGGTTGGCCACGGCATGGAAGGTGCCGCCCAGCACCCGTCGGCAGGTCTCATCAATCAGCAGGCTTGCCCGGTGCAGCATCTCCTGAGCCGATTTGCGGGTAAAGGTCAGCAGCAGGATGTTCTCGGGCCTGATGCCGTGCTCCAGGAGATGGGCCACCCGGTATACCAGGGTGCGGGTCTTGCCGCTGCCGGCCCCGGCAATCACCAGAACCGGCCCGTCCACACAGGTCGCGGCCTGGTACTGGGCCGGATTCAGGTCCTGGGGGTTGATGGCTTTGGGCTTGTGGGCGGGAGGGTTGCCCGTGTTGAACAAGGTCTGTTGCATGGCTGCCAATGTACCACAGCCGTTTGAACGTCGCAATGATGGAAGGCATTATCTGGTATCGTAGAGCCGGTCGTAACCCCTTCCACAATCAGTAGGGGCGATTCACGAATCGCCCAATAACGAAATAGTCGTAATCCCTTCCATAATCAGGTCAGTTTTCTCAAAAAATACT
The DNA here is from genome assembly GCA_001799225.1 of Deltaproteobacteria bacterium RIFOXYD12_FULL_50_9. Taxonomy (GTDB): domain Bacteria; phylum Desulfobacterota; class Desulfobulbia; order Desulfobulbales; family CALZHT01; genus XYD12-FULL-50-9. The sequence continues at coordinate 4,241 of MGTA01000217.1, read as the reverse complement.
GTTTTGGGATTCAGCTTTATGGCAGCAAGTCGTAATCCCTTCCATAATCAGGTCAGTTTTCTCCCACAATCAACTGCGCCTGTGCGAAGAACGAGCCAAAGTCGTAATCCCTTCCATAATCAGGTCAGTTTTCTCCCGATTTTTATCTACTCTTGGAAATCAAGTCGAAAGTCGTAATCCCTTCCATAATCAGGTCAGTTTTCTCCTTTTTTGCTCTCTGACACTGGAGTGGGCAACCCGGTCGTAATCCCTTCCATAATCAGGTCAGTTTTCTCTTTTTTATGCCCCTCCTGTAATCTGGCAGGAGTTCAAAGTCGTAATCCCTTCCATAATCAGGTCAGTTTTCTCACTGCTCTGTTTGACACTGAACGACTAGCCGGGCAGGGTCGTAATCCCTTCCATAATCAGGTCAGTTTTCTCAAATATTGGTCGCCAGAGGTCCGGCTCCCCCACAACGTCGTAATCCCTTCCATAATCAGGTCAGTTTTCTCATTATCGGCGATGTCAATGTTCCGTCGCGTAATCATGGTCGTAATCCCTTCCATAATCAGGTCAGTTTTCTCTCTTCAACCTTAGCAAAAATATCAGTCAGGCATTCAGGAAGTCGTAATCCCTTCCATAATCAGGTCAGTTTTCTCTCTTCAACCTTAGCAAAAATATCAGTCAGGCATTCAGGAAGTCGTAATCCCTTCCATAATCAGGTCAGTTTTCTCTCGGGAACTGCCAAGCCGGATCGATCCGTTTTGCCGAGTCGTAATCCCTTCCATAATCAGGTCAGTTTTCTCTCTTGAGGTTCTTCCACCAATCCGATGGAAACATTACGTCGTAATCCCTTCCATAATCAGGTCAGTTTTCTCATTATGGCAGTTGATCGTCATCAACTCATTAATTGAGTCGTAATCCCTTCCATAATCAGGTCAGTTTTCTCAACCAGTGGCTAATGCACCGAACAATAGGCACACGATGTCGTAATCCCTTCCATAATCAGGTCAGTTTTCTCGCATGATGCGTTGCAGTCATGCCACTCTTGCCAGTGTCGTAATCCCTTCCATAATCAGGTCAGTTTTCTCGAATGTGATGCAAGGTGCGAATGAAAAGCAATTTCAAGTGTCGTAATCCCTTCCATAATCAGGTCAGTTTTCTCGTTGATTGTGGAAGGGATAGTAACACCGGGCAATCATGTCGTAATCCCTTCCATAATCAGGTCAGTTTTCTCCATAATAAGGAGTTTGAAAGATGAACTTTCTTAATTATCGTCGTAATCCCTTCCATAATCAGGTCAGTTTTCTCATAATTGAGACAAAAGGATATGATAGGGAGATACTGTCGTAATCCCTTCCATAATCAGGTCAGTTTTCTCGAAGATGTATCATAAGCATTAAGGAGGGTGAGGAAATGGTCGTAATCCCTTCCATAATCAGGTCAGTTTTCTCTTCTGGAAATGGGTTTGCTCATGGGCAAGAGCACTAAGGTCGTAATCCCTTCCATAATCAGGTCAGTTTTCTCGGTTTCGAGGGGTTTGCGGGTGGTCTCGATCACACTCGTCGTAATCCCTTCCATAATCAGGTCAGTTTTCTCCGAGCAGTAGACACCAGTGGACGCGGAGCGGGGGTTGTAGTCGTAATCCCTTCCATAATCAGGTCAGTTTTCTCACGTCTACAATCTGTCAGAATCAGAATGCCAGGGGAGCAAGTCGTAATCCCTTCCATAATCAGGTCAGTTTTCTCGCAAGAATTTGCCGCAATCATCGTGGTTGGGAAGGTCCGCGTCGTAATCCCTTCCATAATCAGGTCAGTTTTCTCTTCTCGGCGGAGGCGCACAAATTATCGAGGTCGCCGAGCTGTCGTAATCCCTTCCATAATCAGGTCAGTTTTCTCTACCGCCCACCAAAGCCGGGAACGGCAAAGGAAGGAAATGTCGTAATCCCTTCCATAATCAGGTCAGTTTTCTCCGGAATTGTTGGGATTGTGGAAGGGAAATGACAATGTATAGTCGTAATCCCTTCCATAATCAGGTCAGTTTTCTCTTCGGTGTTTAGGGATGGATGATGCTCGGAACTTTCAAGGTCGTAATCCCTTCCATAATCAGGTCAGTTTTCTCAAGACCAACTGGACAAAATGATAGACCAGATCGAAAATGAAGTCGTAATCCCTTCCATAATCAGGTCAGTTTTCTCTGATTTCGCATACGAATTTAACGGTACTCAAGAAGATGTCGTAATCCCTTCCATAATCAGGTCAGTTTTCTCCTCGGGAAGTGCGGCCCACAATTCATCGCGATGCATGGCATGTCGTAATCCCTTCCATAATCAGGTCAGTTTTCTCTAGAGAGTAGGGCAATAAAGCCCAACATTAATCGGGGGTCGTAATCCCTTCCATAATCAGGTCAGTTTTCTCTAAAAAAACCAATGGTGTCATTGAAGAAGATCAAGAAGAGTCGTAATCCCTTCCATAATCAGGTCAGTTTTCTCTTGATAAAAGAATGCAGTGATAACCCAAACAAGTCGTAATCCCTTCCATAATCAGGTCAGTTTTCTCCAGGTGAGGTACCTATGTGGGGTGATCTGCTAACAGATGTCGTAATCCCTTCCATAATCAGGTCAGTTTTCTCCAATGTGCTTATACTCGGTATAGACATGAAGCTTTTTGGTCGTAATCCCTTCCATAATCAGGTCAGTTTTCTCATCGTCTGGCGCTGCACCGTGTGCGGCAAGGAGCGGAGTCGTAATCCCTTCCATAATCAGGTCAGTTTTCTCAACAATAAAATCTAATTATTTGGAGTGGGCTGCTTTGTCGTAATCCCTTCCATAATCAGGTCAGTTTTCTCCCCGCTCAAAGACGACATATTGGCAAGGAATGGCCGTGTCGTAATCCCTTCCATAATCAGGTCAGTTTTCTCCTTGATTGCCGATGCCCTTATTGAGCTGCATAAATTGTCGTAATCCCTTCCATAATCAGGTCAGTTTTCTCCTCTTTGATCGGCCCGAAAAACGAGAGTCAAGCCAGAGTCGTAATCCCTTCCATAATCAGGTCAGTTTTCTCGTATTCCCAGCAAAGAAACCATCGGTGTGCCCACGTGGTCGTAATCCCTTCCATAATCAGGTCAGTTTTCTCTGCGGTCCTCCCAACCCCTGAATTGGCGGATATTTGCGGCTTGAAAAACGCCGACCGTTAGCCGGGGTAAGCCATATTGATGATTTCTGCCTCTTTTTTTGTGTCTGCATAAAATACATCTCCTTGGAATAATGTGAGATTTAAGTAAAACGCCGACCTCAACAGTTGTTATTGACAATATCTTTTGATTTCGGTTAGTTGCCAAAATTTATTTGCAAGGGCTGAGTTCTGCGTAAAAAGGATTATTTGCCGGATTTACGCGGTTTGCTCATCCTGCGACCTTTTCGGGTCTCCCTTTTATTGTCGGCCCATTTCATTCCTCTTCAGCTTATCCGGTTGCAGATCATTATAATACATAAAACTCCGAATCCGGGTCAACATATCTTCCCTGGCCGATGATTTCTATTTTGTTTCGGCATTTTTCACATAACGGGATATACTTGACTCCATCTTCAGCCGGCACGATCACCTTGCCGATCCTCTCGCGCAGATGGGCGAAGGTTGATTCACTAACATCCATCTCGAATTTGGATTTTTGGACTCGCACACCATAATCTTTCAGAATCTTGGCGACTTTGTTAAGCCTTTTGTCATTGGCTATGTCATAGACCGCCAGCATCCACATGGTTAACTCCGGAATGAAGAATGAAGAATGCAGAATGCAGAATGCAGAATTAAACGTCAACCAAATGAGTTTATGATGCTTTTTTAAGTATCCGGTATATTGCGGCTATATGACTGCCTGACTCTATCCAGATGTTGTTATTCTGCATTCTGCATTCTTAATTCTGCCTTTACAAGATTTCCCAGTCGAGTTGGCTGAATTTTACACCCTGTCCCTGGACAAAGGCCTTGCTCATGCAACGACTGCAGACCCGGTAGATGCGGACGGCATCATTTTTGAGATCTAGATTTTCTTTGCAGTAGTTGCGAATCTGCCGGATTTCATGATCGTCCAGCCGACATTCAAAAACTGATCGTTGGGAACGGATGCCAAGTTCTTTGAGAAATTTATGCAACTTTGCCCGTTTTTTATTGCTGACTATATCGTAAGTGATGACCGTATTCATTTCAGAAGCAACGGTTGGTATTCCTGGATTGAGCCTTCCACAAGTTTCCGGTACATAC
>MGTA01000216.1:36028-36334 GCA_001799225.1 Deltaproteobacteria bacterium RIFOXYD12_FULL_50_9 | reverse complement strand
CGCCAGCGGAAAAAAGGTATATCCGGGCCATGGCGGAATTGGGACCAGGTCCCCACCGATCCGGCGATATTGCCGATCTCATGGGCAAGAAAAATTCCGCTGTTGCCCCTGTCCGTGCCCACCTGATCGAAAAAGGCATGGTGTACAGTCCAGCCCACGGCGATACCGCCTTTACCGTTCCCTTATTCGACGGTTTCATGAAACGGATCATGTCATTACTTTCATAAACAGGGACAATTAATCGAATGAGCACTATCGGCCAGATCGAAAAGAAAACCCAGGCCCGAGTCGTCGCCCTGTTTCGCG
>MGTA01000216.1:9558-35973 GCA_001799225.1 Deltaproteobacteria bacterium RIFOXYD12_FULL_50_9 | reverse complement strand
CGATACCGGCAAACACCTCTACGACCGCAACCGGGAGGTCTATAACCTGCTGCGCTACGGCGTTAAGGTTCAGCCCGGCGCGGGTGAAAATCATGTCACGATCTGGCTGATCGACTGGAAGCACCCGGCAGAAAATAACTTCGCGATCGCCGAAGAGGTCACGGTCAAGGGGGCGGATGCCAAGGCCGGCAGCAAACGCCCGGATGTGGTAATCTATATCAACGGCATGGCTCTGGGTGTCTTGGAGTTGAAGCGCTCCACCGTTTCGGTATCCGAGGGTATCCGCCAGAATCTGGACAATCAAAAGAAAACGTTCATTCAGCCTTTTTTCTCGACCATGCAATGGATCATGGCCGGCAACGACAGTGAAGGGCTGCGCTACGCCACCATCGAAACGCCGGAAAAATATTATCTGAAATGGGTTGAGGAGGATGTAGGGGCGTATGGCCATACGCCCTTACAATCCGATGGCCATACGCCTCTACCGATGAACCCGTTGGACCGCCACCTGTTGCAGGTATGTGACAAAAAGCGCCTGCTGGAGCTGATCCACGACTTTGTGGTGTTCGACGCCGGCACCAAGAAAGTCTGCCGGCAGAACCAGTATTTCGGTGTCAAGGCCGCCCAGGATTTTATCCGCCGGCGTGAGGGCGGCATCATCTGGCACACCCAGGGTAGCGGCAAGTCGCTGACCATGGTCTGGCTGGCTAAATGGATCCGCGAGAACCGTGAGGGCGCGCGAGTCCTGATCATCACTGACCGCACCGAACTGGACGAGCAGATCGAGAAGGTGTTCAAGGGAGTCAACGAGCAGATTTACCGCACCAAGAGCGGGGCGGATTTCATTGATAAGCTGAATCGGACTGAAGAGTCCCTGATCTGTTCGCTGGTCCACAAGTTTGGCCGACAGGAGAATGGCAAGACGGATGATGATGCAGGAGCCAAGGAGTTCATCGCAGCCATCCAAAAGCTGCCGCCGGACTTTAAAGCCAAGGGCGATATTCATGTATTCGTCGATGAGTGCCATCGGACCCAGGGGGGCGACCTGCACAAGGCCATGCGGAAGTTGCTGCCGAACGCCCTGTTTATCGGCTTTACCGGTACTCCGCTTTTGAAGACCGACAAGGCCAGGAGCATTGAGGTTTTTGGCCGCTACATCCATACCTATAAATTTGATCAGGCGGTGCGCGAGGGTGTGGTCCTGGATCTGCGTTATGAGGCGCGGGACATCGACCAGGCCATCACCTCCCAGAAGAAGATCGACGAATGGTTTGACGCCAAGACCAAGGGCTTGAACGATCTGGCCAAGGCCCAACTCAAACAAAAGTGGGGCACCATGCAACGGGTGCTGTCCAGCCAGTCGCGCCTGGAGCAGATTGCCGCCGACATCCTGCTCGACATGAATATCAAGCCCCGCCTGATGGACGGCCATGGCAATGCCCTGCTGGTGGCGGGCAGCATTTACGAGGCGTGCAAGTTCTATGAACTGTTCGCCAAGGGAGAGTTGCACGGCAAGTGCGCCATCGTCACCAGCTACACCCCGCATGTGGCCGATACCAAGGGTGAGACCACCGGCGAGAGCGAAACAGACAATCTGCTCAAGTATGGGGTGTACTCCCAGATGCTGGCCGACTGGTTTGACGAACCGGTGGAGAAGGCAATCAACAAGGTTGAAAAGTTTGAGCTGGAGGTGAAGAAGAAATTCATCGACGAACCAGGGCAGATGAAGCTGCTGATCGTGGTGGACAAACTGCTCACCGGCTTCGATGCCCCATCGGCGACATACCTTTACATCGATAAGAAGATGGAAAACCACGGGCTGTTTCAAGCCATCTGCCGGGTCAACCGGTTGGACGGCGACGACAAGGAGTATGGCTACATCATCGATTACAAGGATTTGTTCAAAAGCCTGGAAGGCGCGGTGGAGGATTACACCAGCGGCGCCCTGGATGGCTTCGACAAAGAAGACGTGGCCGGGCTGCTGGAAAACCGGCTGGAAAAGGCGCGGGAGGATCTGGAAGAGGCCCGCGAAAAGGTCAAGGCCCTGTGTGCGAACCGGTCGAAGCGCCAAGGGATTCGACCGCCTATCTCCGCTATTTTTGTGCCAAGGATTCAGGCAATGCCGACCAACTCAAGGATAACGAGCCGAAACGATTGAAGCTCTACAAGTATGTGGCCTCCCTGCTGCGCGCCTATGCCGGCATCGCCAATGAACTGGCCGAGGCACGGTATAAGCCTGCCGAGATCGAGACGATCAAGGCCGAGGTCGATCACTACACAAAGGTGCGTGACGAAGTGAAGCTGGCAAGCGGTGACTACATCGACCTCAAGGCCTATGAGCCGGCCATGCGCCACCTGATCGACACCTATATCCGCGCCGATGAGAGCGAGAAGATTTCCGCCTTTGATGACCTGAGCCTGATCCAGCTTATCGTCGAACGGGGCCCGGAGGCGGTGGAGGCCCTGCCCAAAGGTATCAGGAAGAGTGAGGAAGCGGTGGCCGAGACCATCGAAAACAACGTCCGCAAACTCATCATCAACGAGTCGCCAGTCGATCCGGCCTACTACGAGAAGATGTCCAAGTTGCTGGATGCGTTGATCGAACTGCGGCGCAAGGGTGTGGTGAGCTACAAGGAGTACCTGGAGAAGATTGCCAAGCTGACCAGAGAGGCAACGAAGCCGGGCGGCGGACCAGGTGGTTATCCGGCAAATATGAAGACGGCAGCCCAACGGGCGCTTTATAACAACCTGGGCAAGGATGAGAATCTGGCGCTGGCGGTGGATGCGGCTATTCAAAGCAGTCGGATGGATGGTTGGCGTAATAATGCCATGAAAACCAAGCGGGTGCGATTAGCCATTCGGGCCGTGCTGATTCCTGACTGTGCGCCGCTGATCATCCCGACTGACGATCATAAATTTCTGTCACAAGATGAAACCCCCTTTGTTACCGAGCGTATAGTCCAGGACGAAGCACTCGTTGAACGGATTTTAGAACTGGCAACGCACCAGAATGACTACTGAGACACACCACAACATCACGGTCAGTGGCATCACGGTGGAAGTGGTCCGCAAGGACATCAAGAACCTGCATCTCGGCGTTTATCCGCCCCTTGGCCGGGTGCGAGTGGCCGCCCCGCTGGTGGTCAACGATGAGGCTGTGCGGTTGGCGGTGATCGACAAGTTGAGCTGGATCAAGCGACAGAAAGCCAAATTTGCGGAACAACCGCGCCAGTCACAACGCGAGATGGTCAACGGCGAGAGTCACTACTTCCTCGGACGGCGCTATCGCCTGCGGGTGCATGTGCACGATGGCCCGGCCAGAGTCGTCATCCGGGGGATCGCCAGCCTTGACCTGTTCGTCCGCCCCGGCACCAGTTCCGAGCAGCGGGAATCCATCCTATTGCGCTGGCATCGGGAACAGCTCAAGAAACTGATTCCGCCCCTACTGAAAAAGTGGCAACCGGTTCTCGGCGTGCATGTGGCTGACTGGGGCATCAAGAAGATGAAAACCAAGTGGGGGAGCTGCAACACCACTTCACGACGGATCTGGCTGAATCTTGAACTGGCCAAAAAGTCGGTCCTGTGCCTGGAGTATATTGTGGTGCATGAAATGGTGCACTTATTGGAACGGCATCATAACGAGCGGTTTATGGCTTTAATGGATCAGTTCATGCCCCAGTGGCGGTTATATCGTGAGGAATTAAAGCAAGGGCCGTTGGGTTATGAGAGTTGGGAGTATTAACAAGATTCGCCTTGTTGGGTAGCGATGGCGCTTTATTCGCTCGCAATGCCACGACAGGAACAGAATAAATATTTCATATTCACAGGGCATACTACCTCTATCATCTTTAGACTGCTTTATACTTCCTGCCACTGCTAGTTATAAATTTTGACTTATTTGCTATTTCGTCTATCTTACGCAAGAAGTAATTTTGGACGGAGGCAATATTTGCAGGAATAGGTAACTAATGGAACCACAAAATTAAGTCTATTTAAGGAATAAAATGTCAGAAAGTGCTGATCCAATTTCATTTGCTGAGCTTTTCATTCTTGCAGAGCTAAACGCATTACTTAACCTTGAGGGAGTGAGTGATGAGTAACCAGTTAACTGAAAATACAATTGATACCCCGCAGACTATTACGAATGGTGAATGGATAAAAGAAAGAATGTTAGTATGCAAAGAGGCTTCAGAAAAGCTCGTTGGATATAGAGCAAGGATGTCAAAATCTGAAAACAAAATTACTCAAAAAGAACCATCTATTAATGACTAATCAGAAGTAATCGACAACCTGTCAAATTACTATATGAGTAATTTGGGGTGACCAACAAGCCTTTCATGACGGTATTTTTGACGGTATCAAAAATATTCTCACAATTAAAAATCAATAAAAACAATGCGATGCACGTTGATTCAATTGTCTGCATCGCCACCAGAACATAATCCGGCACTATGCTGTGCCATTCAATAACGGCTCGATTCCTCAATGGTTTCGGGCCGTTTCCTTTTTATGTCATCCTATGATTTCCAATAATATCCATTGACACCTTTCTTCAAACGGCACGAAAAACTAAAATAACATCTTGCGCTATTTTAGTTTTTGTATAAAATCTAAAATAGAAGCCGTGCTTATTTTAATTTCAAGCGGAGTTAATTCCCATGAAAAACTTCCAATCCGGCCGCTATGTTCAGCAAGGTCATTACAAAAGTTTTCAGCCTACCCCGATCAACCGGGCCTGGCGGCTTGACAATATGGAGCTGATCCAGTTGCTTGGCCAGGCGGATCGGGAATTGGGACGGCTGGATATGTATTCGGACTATATACCCAACATCGACCTGTTCATCAAGATGCATGTCCTGAAGGAGGCCACCCAATCCAGCAAGATTGAAGGCACCCAGACCAACATGGAAGAGGCCCTCCTGGAAAAGGAGGACGTGGCCTTGGACAAAAGGGATGACTGGGAAGAGGTGCAAAACTATGTGGCGGCCATGAATGGGGCGATTGCCCAGTTGCAGGCCTTGCCTTTTTCAGCACGATTGATTCGCGAGGCCCACAAGACCTTGCTGCAGGGCGTGCGCGGCACCCATAAGCAACCGGGGGATTTCAGGCACAGCCAAAACTGGATTGGCGGGGCAACGATCAACGATGCGGTCTTTGTGCCACCGGTCCATACGTCCATTGCTGAACTCATCGGCGATATTGAGCAATTTTTGCATAACGACACTTTCTATTTCCCGGAGCTTTTAAAGATTGCTCTGGTGCATTACCAGTTTGAGACCATCCATCCGTTCCTGGATGGCAATGGCCGGGTGGGGCGGTTGTTGATTACCTTGTATCTGATCAGTAAGGGGATGTTGAAGCAGCCGGTGTTGTATATGTCGGACTTTTTCGAGCGCAACCGCAGCCATTATTACGACAATCTAATGCGAGTGCGCGAAAAAAACGACCTGCTGCAATGGTTCAAGTTTTTTCTGGTTGGCACTATCGAAACCGCGAAAAGCGGCATCACAACCTTTGACAATATCCTTAAACTTCAAAAGCAGGCAGAAGCTCAGATCCGGACCCTCGGCAGTAGAACGGCAAACGCCCAGAAGGTTGTCAATTATCTGTATCAACGACCAATGATTGATGCCGCCAAGGTCGGGGAGGTGGCGAACATATCCCCGGCTTCGGCCTACAAACTGATTGCCGATCTGGAACAATTCGGGATTTTGAAAGAGATAACCGGTGGCAAGCGTGGCAAAATGTACGTCTTTGATGATTACTTGCAACTGTTCAAATAACAGCGGGTAAACGAGAGTTATGCAATCATCCGACATAGGGCCTATTCAAAGCCGTGTCGTCCGACCTGTTTCGCGACCGACTGGGCCATAAGGTCGAACTACTGCTCATGCCAAAATGGCAAAACATCCTTGCCAGATTGACAGAATGGCTGGGGTAAAATCTCTGCTTTTTTTATAATGTATTGTTATTACACAATATATAATCTTGGCACGCTTCTGGCATTAACTATAAGCAACAAGTGACACACCAACCCAAACTTAGCGGAGGCCCACCATGAACACCAATATCGCCAGCAGCAAGACAGAAACCATTGCCACCTCTCAAGCCGGTGTTGACACCATAACCAAAGCAAGCGTAGCTATCATGGGCGCTTCCTCAGCCCTTATCGGCCTCTGGGCAGTAGCCTGCTTCGCCAGTGTCCTTTTGAGCAATGGCCCGACCGCTCTGATTCAGGGCTGGTTCTCGGCAGCTATCGGCGTGTAATGAATAATCCATCTCTAACCTCAACCGCCCTCGATCATCTCGACAATGGTCAGGAGTTCGAAAAGGTTGGTGATCATATAATCAGGCTCCATGAGCCGCAGCAGCTCATCCCGGTTGCCGGCGAACTCGGGATTACTCCCTAGCCCTTTGGTCAAAGCCTCCTCCTTGGTCTCCAACCGGTGTTCGCCCTGATTGATCTTGACAGTCTGCATGCCGAGCCGTTTGGCACCGAACATGTCGGCCCAATAGCGGTCACCGACCATAACCGACCGTTCGAAAGAGCAGCTCAAACCCTTTTTAGCCTGTTCCCAGAGATAAGGATGCGGTTTCTGTTGTTCCGGCACGGCAGTGGCGTACACATAGCGGCCCGACGCCCCCATTTCCTGGCTGAAGCTGACAAAAAAGGGGCAAAGGCCGAGCCGAATGAGTTTCCCGGCCTGCTTGACCGGAATACCGTTGGTGATAACGGTGAGCTGGTAATGCTGGGAGAGACGGTTGAGTACGAAATGGGCATCCGGGGCCACCATCATGTTACCCTGCTTCGAATCCCAGTATTTCTCTACCCCGGCGGCGATGATCACCGCATCGTATTCACCATTAAAACTAAGACAGAGCCGGTCGAAATGGTCACTGGCGTTGGCGTCCTGTTGCCGGATCTCCTCAAGTTTGTTCAGGGCCTCGGCCAGAGAGGCCTGCAGCCCGTACTGAATCATCGCCTTAATGCTCAACTTCAGGGCAGCCTCCAAAAAATCAGCCGGCAGATAGAGAACGGAATCAAGGTCGAAATGGATACAGTCGATTTTCATGGATTATCTCTCCCTTCGGATGATCTTGCAGTTTTTCAGCGATATGGTAGTACAATATAAACCGGACCGAGCATATATGCGACAACCGATAATTAAACAGATTGGCGTTATTGAAGAGACCGTGCGCGGGGTTGTGGATCGGGTTACTTACCACAACTCTGACAACGGCTTTTCAATCCTGCGCGTCTTCCCCTTCAACAGTCCGCAGCAAATGGAAACTGTTGTTGTCCATCAGACCAAGGTCTTTGCCGGCGCCACCATGGAGTTCAACGGCGCTTGGACTGTTCATCCCCAGTATGGTCGACAATTTCAGGCGAACAAAGCTGTCGAAAGGAAACCAGCCACCTCTGCCGCCCTCGAAAAATATCTGGGCTCCGGCCTGATCAAAGGCGTGGGCCCGAAGACCGCCAAGAGCATTGTCGGCCATTTTGGCAAACAGACGCTCGAAGTTTTTGAAAAAGAGATCGATAGACTTACCGAGGTCCCCGGGATTGCACTCAAAAAACTGCAAATGATCAGTTCTGCCTGGACAGAGCATCGTGCCATCCGGGAGGTGATGATGTTCCTGCAGACCCATGGCATCAGCACCCTATTTGCCGTGCGAATTTACAAGCAGTACGGCGACCAGGCCATCCCCTACGTAACGGAAGATCCCTACCGTCTGGCTAATGATTTCTATGGAATTGGTTTTTTCTCAGCCGACAAAGTTGCCTTAAGTATTGGCCTGGCGACTGACAGCCCGCAACGAATAATGGCCGGGATCAAACACGTCCTGGCGGCCAGTCGAGATTTCGGCCACTGCTATCTGACTGCATCGCAGATAGCAGTGCAGGTTACAGAGCTGTTGGAATTAGACCTTAAAAATCGACTCTCCGGGTTGCTTGCCCGGATGGAGCAGGATGGGCAACTGATGGTCCGCCAGCTTGCCTCACCAGACGGGGCAACAGAAGCCTGTTATTACTCTAAGTCCCTGTTTTTCGATGAGTTATATGTGGCCAAAAAAGTCGTGAGCTTTGGCAAAACTCCCCAAATTGATCAGGAGAGGGTGAAAAAATGGGTAACCCGTTACTGCGAGTTAAAGAGCATATCATTAAGCGCTGAGCAGGCCGCCGCCGTTAACCGTATCGCCTCTGAAAAGTTCTCTATTCTGACCGGCGGCCCTGGTTGCGGCAAGACCACCACAACCCTGGTGATCGTAAGATTGCTGGAGGCGATGCAGCTCAAGGTATTGCTTGCTGCGCCAACCGGTCGGGCCGCGCAACGGATGACCGAGGTGATTGGCCGCGAAGCAAAAACAATCCATCGTCTGCTGGAGTGGCAGAGTGTCAAATTCAAGAAAAATGAAGAGGATCCATTGGATGTGGATTTCCTGATCGTCGACGAATGTTCCATGCTGGACATCAATCTCACCGCCTCTCTATTAAAAGCTGTCCCGGAGCGCAGCCAGGTTCTGTTTATCGGCGATGCCGATCAACTGCCCTCAGTGGGCGCCGGCAATGTCTTAAAAGATATGATTGCCTCAGGTAAGGTGCCCTATTTTAAGCTGACCAAAATTTTCCGCCAGGCCCGGGAGTCTCTGATTATTCAATATGCCCACCAGATCAATTGCGGTACAATGCCTTACATTGATTCGCCATTCAAAAAACCGGAACTATGGCACAATAAAATTGATTGCCTGTTCCTTGATTCAGAGGAAGCCACCAAAGAGCAGTTGTCCTTCGTGGGCAAAGTGAAACGGTTTCACGACCTCAAAACATCTGAGTTTGACGCCGACTCAGAAAATGATGCCAACCTTTACGAGTTCCGCACCAATGAGCAATTAATCCCCTATGAGAGTGAATTAGTCATCCCCAAGAAATTTCAGCATGTCAATCTGGATGATGTCTACAAAGCTGAAACCAGGGTCGAGGAGCTGCTCGCAGTTTTAAAAAAGGTGCATCCCTGGTCATCGCTGCACTATGGCCTGGCTGCCTCTGATATTGTCCGAAAACTTTACATCGAGTGGATCCCGAAATATTTTGGCAAAAATTGTGAGATCCAGATCCTCTCCCCAATGACCAGAGGGAGTCTTGGCACGGTCAATCTCAATACCATGATCCAGGAATCGGCCAATCCGGCCAGAGCGGGCAAAAGTCAGCTAAAGGTGGGTGAAAGAATCTTCAGGGTTGGTGACCGGGTAATCCATCGCCGAAATAATTATGACCTCGGTGTCTTTAACGGCGATATCGGCATGATCAAGGAGATTGACAATGAAGAGTTGACCTGTGTTATCGCCTTTTCTCCGGATAACCGGGAGGTATTTTATCAAAAGGATGATATTGTCGAACTGGACCTGGCCTACGCCATCACGATCCATAAGTCACAGGGTAGTGAATTTGAAGCGGTAATTATTCCGGTCCTCACCCAGCACTTTAAGATGCTGTTCAGGAATCTTATTTACACCGGTCTGACCAGAGCCCGGAAACTGGCTGTATTCGTCGGCACCCGCAAAGCCTTGGCCATGGCAGTGCAGAATCAGGATACCAGTCAACGGCAGACAGCTCTGCAGGAGTTGATTGCGACTGGTTCTGGAATTAGATCAACAGATCAAAGCTGGCGAGATCATTGACCGTATTACCTGTACCATAGTTTTTCATTAGAGAACCAAGGACGGCACGGGTCGCTTCGGTTTTGTTATTCATATTGTCAGCCAAAGTCGCTTTCGGCTGGCTGGTTGTCGTTGTTTTTGGGCCCTCTGATGTGGTTGTTTGTGAAGCAGAGCCGGTGCCATTGGCGTTTGATCCGTTGATTGCTCCCTGCAGACTTTTTAAGGTTGCCGCCGCATTGGCCTGGGTAGTAAGTTCGGCATTCTGTGGCACTTCAGGCGTTGTCACTATCTGGCTGCCGGTTGCCGGCACCTCATTTTTCTGTCCCAACGTAACGCCGGTACTCCTTAATTTGGCCTCTATCTTCTTGAAATCGGTATTTAAAGTCTGCCGCTCTGTAGCGGAGGTTCCCTTACTGGCGGCAAGTTCGGTTTTGGCACCGGCCTCGCTGAGCAGAGAAAACGCCTTTCCTGCCTGTTCAGCGCTGATCTTATTATCCCGTAGATCATTGGCCAGCTTAGCCACGGCCGCCTTGACCATTTTACCGGTCTTGGCAGCATCATCCGCTGTACTCAAACGATTTTCGAGAGGCTTCTGAGGCGCTGACGAATCTGCAGAGGTATTCTGACTACTGGTGGTGGCACCGGTGCCCGCACCTCCGGAGATTTCAGCCAGTCCTTTGAGAGCCCCTTTAATTGCCTGGAATGTAGAATTTAATTTTTGTCGTTCTTCGGAACTTACATTGGAGGAGGCTGCTTTTTCAGCGAGTTTCAGGGCCTGATCCATCAGGTTTGCAGAGGCCTTGGCAAGTTTATCTTCCATGCCTGACTGCGGGGAGAGCTTGACGGACACTGCATCGGTTGCCGGTTGCTGAACGGCATTATCCTCCAGCAGAACCGCAAGTTGAGCGCTCTTAGAGGCAGAAGCCTGTCCCTGGTATTGCGTACCGGCTAATGGCGGAATAGTTGTCATAATCTTCTCCTCCAAATCGTTTCTATTAAACTAATACAGCTCTCTTAAGGAGTCGTTGTGGATCAAACAATCGCATTTAAAAGGCGACCGTTCTCGTTTTCCGGGGCATTGGCAATGGTCTTGACGAAACGTTTGGCATTTTCCAGGACTACTCCCTGCTCGGGTTTGGTGGGCTGTGGGGATTTTGTCTCTGTTTCGCCGCTTCGTTTTTGTGCTTCGTTCTGATTGGCTTTCTGAAGTTGCTGATTCAGGGCATTGATCTGGGCTTCCAATTCCCGTTTGGTTTCGGTGATTTCCCTGAGTTCGCTGGTGGTGGTCTTGGTGGTGATCGCGGTTTCAGCCCCGGATTGGCGTCGTAACTCGTTGGTCACTACTACGCTCTGATTCCGCTCGTAACTGGTAGTGCTGGTAATCCTGGGGGTGGCGTTCAGTCTGCTGATTTCGCTCATAGTAGAACCTTCCGCACAAGGTAATCATCATTTATTAATGATCATAATAAATATTGTAACAAAGCAATGCAATTGCGGTCAACAGCAAAAAAATTATAATGTCAAAATAACAAGAAGATAATCCGGGTGAATAAAAAAAGCGCTCTACCTGCAGCGCTTTTTTTGAATTATTATTCAGGGGGCCGATTTAAGATTTAAATATCGTCTTCGTCATCTAGGAGAATCTCGTCCTCCTCCTCTTCTTCAACCTTGTCCTCGGTCTCCTCATCTTCAATCTCATCTGAACTTACCTCGTCCTCCTCGCTTCCTTCCTCGATATCTTCATCTGTCTCTTTCTTGCCGACGCGAACCTTGGTAGGCGGTAATACGATTTCAGTGATTTTTGCAACTTCCTGTCTAACCTTTAGATCTAGCAGACATGTATTGCATTCTGCTATGTGTTTTTCCATGAACGATACCATGCGAGCCGGGGCCAGAGCTTCATCCTGAACCTGCATGTACCAAGATTTAACGAGTTTTATCAATCGGTCGCATTCCATCGCCAACCGGCTCCTTCTTTTTAATTCATTGGGTTAACGGTCAAGATGTGTCAGCCTGCTCTGCAATGATCAGCCTGTTTTCTCATGACCGTTTAGGGGCAATTATTTTTTGTTAATAACAATATTTTGCATTTGGCTGTAAAAAGTCCAGAAAAAAGTTGTCACGCCGGTGAAGAAAATTTAAGATGCCTTGTAATCAAGTAATAACTTTCTAACTGGAAAGGAAGTGGTAAGGGCACTGGTGGCTCTCCCGGACTTCAAATCCGGTGCACCGGGTTAATAGCCTGGTGGGTGGGTTCGATTCCCATGCACTTCCGCCAATATTCCTTTAATTTCAATCAGTTCCGTCAAGCAAGACTTTACCCGTCCATTCCCCGGATTTTTCGGCTTTTTTATTACAGTAAAACCCTCGTGTTGTCAACGGATTACGAGTGAGTGGCGATGAGACTCTTTTCAGACTGGTCGCTTATCCGTTTTTTAGGAATGGATAGGCATTTGGGTTAAAAAATACTATCGGCTGTTTTTTGGCGTGGCGGAAAGGCGACAAAATCCCTTGTTTTTTATAGCAAAATCATCGGGAAATTACCGGGTAGTCCTTGTTTGTTTATTGCCTTGGCCAATATAATGAGCAAAAAAACAGTTAAAATTATTGACAGGCTGTTTTTAATCACTTAATTTTCCTTGAGCGCTGCTCCTGAAGAAATTTCCATCGTTCGGACACCTTTCATACAAGTTCAAAGATACTGGATTGATGGGATTTTTCAGGACAGCAAAACGCATTGCGGTATTGCTGGTTACCAGACACTTGGTAGGTTCGGATGAAACCATCATATGGCAATGGTACTGATAGCCATGCTGTTTTTGCTTATCAGCAACGCTTGGACATAAAAAGAAACAGTGGCCTATTAAATGAATTACATGCTTAACAACTTATCATTAACACATAAAAACTTGAACAAGGAGAAGAGGATGAAGAAACAATTGCTATTAATTACAGCCTGTTTTGTAACTACTATTACCTTTAGTTCAAATGCGCACGCCTTTGGTTTAGGTGCCTATGGATCAATTGGTGCTGGAGAGGCGGACTGGGAGATTGATTCGAGTAGCTCGCCGAATACCCCTACATTCAAGTTTGATATTGAAAGCCAGGGCTTCGGTTTCGTTATGGACACTAATGTGGCTAAGAACAATGTGTTCAATTACCGTCTGCAGATTGGTTATGAACAGGTGGAACAAACAAATCAAAAGGATTCAAAAGAAGTTTTAAATTTGAAAGGTGTCGTGATCGATAATGATTTCGGCTTCGGTATCATCAGAACCGCCCCTTTCCGGCTCTGGTTAGGCCCTGAACTCAGGCTTGCTTACTTAAGTGGTTCCCCAAGCTACGATAATGTGGAATACAATGATTTTGACATCGAACTCTTCGGCATTGGATTAGGACCAGTTATCGGTGCAAATATTAATCTTGGTTCGGTCGTTACTATCGGAATTAAGACAGGCTATCTGTTTTCAAAATTTTTCGGATCAGGAGAAGATAAGCTTTACAACTATAGTGAAGACTACGAAATTGATGATCAACAGTATTTTGTCAATATGTCGATATTATTCCGTATCGGTGAATAGCCCTGGTCATCATGAAACAGATGTTCTATTTTTCATGATTTTGAAAATATTTACTAATTATACCCCCCAGCGGTATCCAGTAACACAAAGGCAGGGTCTTTCAGTTGGCTCTGCCTTTTTTTACGCTTTAACATCCAGGCTGTGGTTGTGACCTCATCTGGCAAAGCTATACAGCCTTAATCTGCATAGACCTCGGGCGAGTGCCGGATAATGACGGCATCAACCAGATAAACAACATCCTCGGCGATATTGGTGGCGTGATCGGCGATCCTTTCCAGATGCCGACCGATAGACAGGACGTGCAGCAGACAACTTACCTGGTCAGGATGCTTGGGGATCTCCACCTTCATGCACTCGTAGATCTCCCGATTCAAGGCATCAATCTCCTCATCCTCAGTTCGAATAAGATAGGCAGCCTTGGCGTCCATGTTAACCAAGGCTTCGATACTCCGGCTCAGCATATCCTCGACCTTGTGGGCCATCCTGGTGTAATCGTATGGAATGCAGGCATAGTTGACGTTTGACAGATAAAGCGACCGCTCTGCAATATTGACGGCCAAGTCACCGACCCGTTCAAGATCACTGTTAATCTTCAATACCGCGACAATAAACCGAAGATCAATAGCGACCGGTTGGTGCAGGGCGAGAATCTTCAGACACTCTTCCTCGATATCCACCTCCATCTGGCCCACCTCGACATCCCGGTTGATTATCTGCTGGGCCATTCTGGCGTCTTTAGTCAGAATGGACTTGGTGGCAAGATACACCATATCCTCGACCACGGAACCCATGGTGATCACCTTTTTTTTGAGCTTCTCGATTTCCTTCTGCATGTGTGTGGTCATATCAGTTCCTCTACCCCAATCTCGTTATGAAAAGCTCAAAAAAATCCTCGCCAACACTGCTTAAGTCAGCGCGGTTCAACCGAACCGGCCGGTGATATAGTCCTCGGTCTGTTTTTCTTTGGGGTTGGTAAAAATCAGTTTGGTAGCGTTAAACTCCACCAGAGCTCCCTCATAAAAAAAGGCGGTGAAATCAGAAACCCGAGCGGCCTGCTGCATGTTGTGGGTGACAATAACTATAGTATAGAGCTCACGCAGTTCGCCGATCAGATCTTCGACGCGAGCCGTTGATTTCGGATCAAGGGCCGAGGCCGGCTCATCCATGAGCAGGATCTGCGGATCAACGGCCAGGGCCCTGGCAATACAGAGGCGCTGCTGCTGACCGCCGGAAAGCCCCAGGGCATTGTCGTTCAATCGGTCTTTCACCTCTTCCCAAAGCCCTGCTCTTACCAGACTTTTTTCAACGATGGCGGCAAGTTGCTGACGATCTCTAGTCCCGTGAATTCTCGGACCATAAGCAACATTTTCAAAGATTGACTTCGGGAATGGATTTGATTTCTGAAAGACCATACCCACCTTCCGGCGCAACTTTACGACATCAGTACCGTGCTGATAGATATCTTTTCCGCTGATCAGGACCTGGCCTTCAACCCGAGCGCCTGGAATGATATCGTTCATCCGGTTCAAGGTGCGGAGAAAGGTGGATTTACCGCAACCGGACGGGCCGATCAGGGCGGTCACCTGTTTGGCCGGCATCCCGACGCTTATTCCGAATAGAGCCTGATTGTCACCGTAATAAAAGTTGAGATCCCGGGAGACAATCTCGATATCAAAATCTTCCAATAACAGTGCTTGTTTCTTGTCTACCATTTGTATTTCTTCCTGTAATGGGCGCGGATAAAAATAGCCCCTAAGCTCAAACCCAACACCAGAAGAAGAAGAACCAGGGCGGTACCGTACTGCATAGGCCGCACCTTTTCCGCATCCGGATGTTGAGTGGCAAGGATATAGAGATGGTATGGCAGGGCCATAACCTGATCAAATATCGAATTGGGCAGTTTGGGTAGAAAAAAAGCCGCCACGGTCAGCAGGATCGGGGCGGTTTCGCCGGCAGCCCGACCAACACCAAGAATTGACCCTGTAATCATTCCGGAGAGCGAATATGGCAGAACATTGGTACGGATGGTCTCCCATTTGGTGGCGCCCAGTGCCAGACTCGCTTCCCGGTAGCCCTTGGGCACAGCCCGCAAGGCCTCCTCACTCGCCACGATGATGGTGGGCAGTACCATGCAGGCCAAGGTAAGGCTGCCGGAGAGAATGGAGGCGCCGAATCGAAAGAACAGGACAAAAAGGCCAAGGCCGAAGAGCCCATAGACAATCGACGGCACACCGGCCAGGGTAATGATAGCCATACGGATAATAGTGGTGAATTTTCCCTGAAAAGCGTATTCAGAGAGATAAATGGCGCTGCCGACACCCAGTGGCAAGGCTACGCTGATCGTCCCCAACACCAGATAAAAAGTGCCGGCGATCGCCGGCAGGATACCGCCGGACGCCCCGCTCTGGTGGGGATAGCCGGAGACAAACTCCCAGTTTAATACAGGTAACCCCTTGATAACGATATCAAAAAGAATGTACCCGACCAGGAGAACAATTGCATAGGTAATTGCCCGCAACAACCCATAGATAAGATTTTCGGAAAACGATCCGCTCATTGCCGCATCCCGTAGCGCCGCAGCACCTGCTGTCCGATGACATTAAGACCGAATGTAACCAAAAGCAGAACCACCCCAATACAAAACAGGGCCTGATAGTGGACACTGCCGAATGGCACTTCGCCCATTTCCGCCGCAATGGTGGCGGTCATAGTGCGGACCGGATCAAGCGGGTTAGCTGTGATGATGGCGGCATTACCGGTAACCATCATCACAGCCATAGTCTCACCGATAACCCGTCCTACCCCGAGCATAACCGCAGCAATGATACCAGGGAGCGCCGCCGGCACAGTCACCCGGAAGATAGTCTGCAGCTGGCTAGCTCCCAAAGCTAGAGAGGCTCTTTTATACACATGCGGTACGCTGTTCAAGGCGTCTTCTGAAATCGAAATAACTGTGGGAATGGCCATAATGGAGAGCAAAATGGCGCCGGTCAAAGCATTTAAGCCGGTATTTAAACCAAAAAAACTTTTAACCAGCGGCGCCAGCACCACCAGGCCGAAAAAACCCAGAACCACAGAAGGGATGCTCGCCAGAATCTCAATAAATGGTTTAAGAATCTCCCGTTCAAGAGGTTTCGCCAGTTCGGCGATGTAGATCGCGCCTAGCACGGAAAAAGGAATGGTGATCAACATGGCGAGTAAAGTAACCAGAGCGGAGCCAGATAAGAGCGGCAGAATTCCGAAGCGCTCCCGTTGAAAGGACACTGGTATCCATTTGCTATCAAAAAGCGCTGAAAGTCCAGGTGTTAAGGCAAATGGAGCCGCTTCTTTACCTAGAAAAAGAAAGATCAGCACCACTATTAAGACGCTAGTAGAGGCGGCGCCAATCAGCAACGTCTGGACAGCCCTATTCTTCCACATACTCTCACTTTATAGTAACGTAACCGGTTTCTTGGACAATGGCCTGCCCTTTGTCGCTCAAACAAAAATCAACAAACTGTTGTGTCTGGGCAGAAAGTTTTTCGCCTATATAAAAATACAACTTTCTGGCAATCGGATAAAGACCGGCCTTGACCGTTTCCACCGAGGGCTCGACAGCCGAAGACTTGTCGTCTTTGCGAACCGCCACGGTTTTGATGTCCTTGCCAGCTTTTTGTGCAAACCCAAGGCCAACATAACCAATGGCCCATTTATCAGTGGCGATTGATTGGACAACAGCCGAGGTGCCGGGTAGTAACTTTGCGCGCTCCGTGTAATCAGCCTTGCTCAAAACATGTTCCTGAAAAAAGACATAGGTGCCGGAACTGGACTCCCGGGACAGAACCAAGATCGCCTGATCCGGTCCCCCCAATTGCTTCCAGTTGGTAAACTCACCGGTGAAAATCTTTTTCAGTTCTTCTTGAGATAGAAATGAAACAGGATTTGCTTGGTTAATAATAATGGCAATGCCGTCAAGCGCCACAGCTACGCCCTGCGGTTTGAGATTCTTAGCGGCGGCCAGGGATAACTCTTTGTCATTGATCTCGCGTGAAGCGGCGCAGATATCGGTAGTGGCGTTGATTAGAGCGGCTATGCCTGTGCCGGAACCACCGCCTGTGACCGAGACCTCGGAGCCGATATTAATTTTCATAAATTCTTCGGCCCATGAACTAGTTAAATGAACCATGGTGTCAGAGCCTTTTATGCTAAGACCTTTATGGGTTTTCTGGGCTGCTTTTTCTCCTCCGGCGTTCTTATCTCCTTCCTGGTTGGACGCCTTACAACCGCCAAACAGAAAAATGCATAGAGATATCATAAATAACGCTTTTATCTTCATTTCAGCCTCCTAATATTAATTTTGATATATTTCGGCTTATTTGTTGCCGCCATTTACAATAAAAGCAACGAAAAAACAACCTGTTTCTATTATGACAGGTCACCTGCTGTCAAGGTAAAAAATCTTACTTTCCCTTGTTTCCTTAACATCTATTCTTCCGGCAACACTTGTCTCTTTATTATAAAACACTTATATTACCACTTATTCACTTCTGTTTTTCCAGAAAAGGAGTCGTTATGAAAATTTTCCTGCCTTTATTGTTGGCGATTGGTTGCGGCTGGTTGAGTTTTGCCGTCATTAACAAAAAATTTAAAGAGTGGTGTACCCCCTGACTGCTTGTCTACGGGTCTCTGGGTATGGGTCTCATATCCTTCTTTTTATTTGCCAAACTCTTCTCATAACCACTTGACGTTCTCTCTTTTTCCGGGAAAACTGCGATTGTTAAGGTTTACTCTCAAAAGGAGAATAACGCATGTTGGTAAACGGCGTCCCATATCGAACTATCTGGCCGGATCCATACGACCCCTCAGTCATCCACATCATCGACCAGCGTCATCTCCCCCATTGTTTTGTGCTTGAAACTCTGCGCTCTGTTGATGACGTTGTCCGGGCTATCAGTGAAATGCATGTCCGGGGAGCCGGCCTGATCGGGGCTGCTGCCGGTTTCGGGGTGTACCTCGCTGCCCTTGCTGCACCTGAGCACTCTTTTGCCACCCATATGCAAACCTCCACAGCTAAACTGATCCTTTCACGGCCCACAGCTCGAAATCTGGCCTGGGCTGTTGATCGTACACTTGCAGCCATGACTGGTGAATCAACCCTGTCGGCCAAAAAGGAAAAAGCCTTTATTACTGCCTGTGAGATTGCTGATGAAGATGCGGAGTTCTGCAGACAGATCGGCTTTCATGGTCTTTCAATCATCAAAGAAATAAGCAAACGAAAAAACGGTGCTCCTGTCAATATTCTAACCCACTGTAATGCCGGTTGGCTGGCCTTTGTTGATTATGGTTCGGCAACTTCGCCAATCTATGCCGCAAAACAAGCGGGCATAGACCTGCATGTCTGGGTGGACGAAACCAGACCATGGCTGCAAGGCGCCAAACTTACCGCCTGGGAATTAGCTCAAGAAGAAGTACCATATACCTTGATCGTTGATAACGCCGGCGGCCATCTTATGCAGCATGGCCTTGTTGACCTGGTGATTGTCGGCTCTGACCGGACTACCCGGACCGGTGATGTTGCTAATAAAATAGGTACATATCTCAAAGCCGTTGCCGCTAAAGACAACAACATACCTTTTTACGTTGCTCTGCCCTCTTCAACTATTGATTGGCGAATTTCAGATGGCCTTGCAGAGATTCCCATCGAACATCGCTCTGCTGATGAGGTCAATAAAATAACCGGATTAACAAACAATAACACCTTTGAAACAATTACTATCCCGCTTACAAATACCCCTGCCGCCAATTATGTTTTTGACGTGACCCCTGCCCGCCTTGTCACCGGCTTAATAACCGAACGCGGAGTGGTTGCAGCCAACGAAAAAGCCCTGCTCTCCCTCTTTCCGGAAGTTGTCTGAATTTCATTAAAAATGATTTGTTCAACTGTTTTTTAACTAATTAAAATAATTAGAAAAAATTATTGGTGTTTTTTATTTTAAAAGATTGTATTTTACACTGTTTTCTTTTACTATGTTGACGATATTAACAATCTCAATTATCAACTTTTATAATTCGTTATTTTTTTCCATTAATGGCTTAAACATTACCATTTCTCGCTAAATTTATTAGATATAATTTAGTTTAATACGATGTTCATTTGCTGTTCAATGTATATTGAAAAGATGTTAATAACTTTTTCTCTTTCTTCATTCTTAAAAAAATCCTGCTTAAAATTAATAAATAATCAAAATATTATAAACAGTTATGTTAGTTATCAACTTATAAACACTATTAATAACCTTAATCTTTTACATACAAATAATAATAATTAAGGAAGGTACATATGTCGCTTACTGTCAATATCGCAAAAGATGATTTTCTGGAAGGTCTGGCTCAAGTTCAAAATGTCACAGGCAAAAAAGGAACAATGGCTATCCTCTCTAATGTTCTTTTGCAAACAGCGGATAACGAACTGGTTATGACAGCAACAGATCTTGAAGTTGGAATTCGCTACAAAATTCAGGCGGAAATCCTTTCTCCGGGTACTATTACTCTGCCAGCCAGGAAAATTTTTGAATTAGTGCGGGTGGCTGATGCTGATTTTATTAAATTAGAGGAAAAAGAGAATAACTGGGTTGGTTTTAAGGCTAGTAAAACAAACTGCAATCTGGCCGGTATGGAGGCTGACGAGTTTCCGGCTTTTCCAGAATACAACCAAGAAAATATGTTTGATATAAATAGCGAAGTTATGAAGGATCTAATTGAAAAGACTATTTTTTCAGTGGCTCATGAAGGAGACAGCCAGTTCAATCTAACCGGAGTTCTTATAGAAAAAGAGGTAAGAGAAGAGAGATCTTATCTTCGAATGATCTCTTCGGATGGTCATCGTTTGACCGTTATGGAGAGAGAAATCGGCAGCGAAAGTAATGCAATAACCATTGATAAAAATACTATTATTCCCAAAAAAGGTCTTCAAGAAATCAAAAAATTCTGTGATTTAAATGATAAATTTTCAATAGGTTTTGAAAAAAATCAGACTGTTATTAAAACAGATAAATCTTTGTTAATAATCCGTTTAATGAATAAAGATTTTCCTGATTATAGAAATATACTTACTGTAATTAACAAGGAACAATTTTTTTTAATTGATAAAAATAATTTTCTTAATGCAATGAAAATTATGAATATATTTTCAGAAAATCAAGTAAATGCAGTAAAGTTTGAAATATTTGATAATGTAATTACAGTAACTTCTGAAAACAGTGATATAGGTAGTGCAAAAGAAGAAATAGAAATTAAATATGAAGGAGAAAGTTTATCACTCGGTTTCAACTGTAATTTTTTTATTGAAACGTTACAGGTAATGAATGGAGATTTAATTAAGGTCTATATAAGCACCGAAGACAATCCTTGTCTTATTGAATCAACCGAAGATGACGGTTTTGTTAGTATTATTATGCCGATGAAACTTTAGGACTCTCATGTTTTTGGCGGGCCTTGTCCCCATCAAGGGTTATAGAATAAAAAGTCGGGTCTTTTAATTGGGCACCAGCAAGGGTGCCCTTACATGTTTTATATTGAATGCATTTTGGCATATGGTCGTCCAGAAAAAACAATGAAAGGAAAAGCAAAGTGAGTGAAGAGATAAATTCATACGGGGCCGAGCAGATAAAAGTACTCTCCGGCCTTGAAGGTGTCCGGATGCGGCCGGCAATGTATATCGGCAATACCGCAGAGGAAGGTTTACACCATCTGGTTTATGAAGTGGTGGATAACAGCATAGATGAGGCCTTGGCCGGCTATTGTTCACTAATCAAGGTCGTCATTCATCCAGATAACAGCGTAAGCGTTGAAGATGACGGTCGCGGTATTCCGGTTGGCATGCATCCGACGGAAAAGGTTTCGGCCCTTGAACTGGTAATGTGTACGTTGCATGCCGGCGGCAAGTTTGATCATTCAACCTATAAGGTTTCCGGAGGGTTGCACGGTGTCGGCGTTTCCGTGGTTAACGCCTTGAGCGAGCTGACAATAGCCGAGATCAAACGGGACGGCTATACCTATAGCCAGACCTATCGTTACGGCATTAAACAAAATGATGTTGTCCGCGGTGAGCCAACCACTAAAACCGGTACCAGAATAACCTTTAAGCCAGACCCGCAAATCTTTACCGAGACCTTGGAATTCAAGTACGAAATTATCCAGGTTCGTTTACGGGAACTCGCCTTTCTGAACAAGAATGTCAAGATAGTCCTTAAGGATGAGCGGACCGGCGCAGATGATGAATTTCATTATGCCGGCGGGATTGTCTCTTTTGTAGAATATCTAAACCGGAAACGGACCGCAATCAACCAGGCGCCTATCTTTCTGGCCGGTGAAAAAGACCAGGTGCAAGTCGAGGTAGGATTTCAGTATTTTGATGGATATACGGAGCGTCTTTTCTCATTTGTCAACAACATCAATACCCGGGAGGGCGGCACCCATGTGGCCGGTTTCAGGGCAGCACTTACCAAATGTATCAACCGCTATGCCAGCGACGACATTGTTCCTAAGAATCTGCGCGAAAAGATGGAGGGCGACGATGTTCGTGAAGGTCTGACCTGTGTTATCTCTGTGCGGGTGCCTAATCCGCAGTTTGAAGGCCAGACCAAGACGAAACTCGGCAACAGCGAGGTAAGGTCTATAGTTGAAACGGTCTGTAACGAAAAACTGTCGATCTATCTGGAAAAAAATCCGCAAGAAGCCAAGAAGATTCTTTTTAAGGTGGTGGAGGCTGCCCGGGCTCGCGAGGCGGCCAGGAAGGCCAAGGAGCTGACCCGCAAAAAAGGTTCAGGCCTTGATCTGCTGATGGCCGGCAAACTGGCCGAGTGCCAGGAAAAAAATCCTGCTCTCAGGGAGATATTTCTGGTCGAGGGAGATTCGGCCGGCGGCAGCGCCAAGCAGGGCCGGAATCGGGCCAATCAGGCCATCCTCCCCTTGCGCGGCAAAATCATGAATGTCGAAAAAGCCCGGTTTGACAAGATCCTGAGCAGTGAAGAGATCAAGCAGATTATTGCCGCACTGGGAACAGGCATTGGTGCAGAAGACTTCAAAACAGATAACCTGCGCTACCACAAAATCATCATAATGACCGATGCTGATGTCGACGGCGCCCATATCCGGACCCTGCTCCTCACCTTTTTTTATCGGCAGATGCTCTCGCTTGTCGAGGGTGGTTTTGTCTATATTGCCCAACCACCGCTCTATCGTCTGGGCCGCGGCAAGAAAGAACAGTTTTTTATCGATGAAGACGCCTTGAGTCAACATCTTTTTCTGCAGGCCA
Organism: Deltaproteobacteria bacterium RIFOXYD12_FULL_50_9; assembly: GCA_001799225.1. Lineage (GTDB taxonomy): Bacteria > Desulfobacterota > Desulfobulbia > Desulfobulbales > CALZHT01 > XYD12-FULL-50-9. The sequence continues at coordinate 13,437 of MGTA01000216.1, read as the reverse complement.
GTGAGGCGATAACCGTCCGGATGAACAACAGTGAGGCCGTGCTGGTCGGCGAGGAACTGATTGATACACTTAAAAAACTTACTCGGTATCAACGGATCATCCAGTATCTTGATCGGATGAATCTCTGGGAGGCGATGATGAATTTCCTGCTGGCCAGAGGGGTGGTGTCGGCAGACCAGTTCAGCGATGAAGCCTTTGTCCAGAGTATAAAAAACGACCTTGCCGATAAAAAGATGATCTTGGGCAATATCAGAACGTGCCGCTGGCGGCCAAGCTGTTACGAGTTTGATGCTGCTCTCAAGGATAAAGCCCATCAGGTTACCACGGTTGGCCCCCAGATTCCGCTGATCCCGGAATACCGATCCGGTCTGACCCTTTATCCGTTGGTCAGCCGCTTTCTGGATGAGTCTTTTGTGGTTGAAACCAAGAACGGGGTGGTTAACGTGGCAAGTTGGGGGGAGATGCTTGCGGTGGTCCGTAGCGAATCACTTAAAGGCAGCAGCATTCAACGCTACAAAGGTCTTGGTGAGATGAATCCCGAGCAGTTGTGGGAAACCACCATGGACCCGACCAAGCGAACCCTTATTCAGGTCCGGATCGAAGATGCCGAGGCCGCCGATGATATTTTTACCACCCTGATGGGTGACAAAGTAGAACCGCGCCGGGAGTTTATACAGACGCATGCCCTGGAGGTTTCAGAACTCGATATCTGATCCGAACGTGTTTTGATACGTGTAGGGGCCCCTTGCGGGTGCCCAAACAAAATAAAGACTAACTATATAGTTGAGAATACCTAATGTCTGAAGAAAAACAGGGGCAATCGCCGGTCTATCCGACGATCTCCATTGAAAAAGAGCTGAAGAAATCCTATCTCGATTACGCCATGAGCGTCATTATTGGTCGAGCCCTGCCCGATGTCCGTGATGGACTTAAACCAGTGCACCGCCGGGCGCTTTTCGCCATGCGCGAACTGAACAACGTCCATAACCGGCCATATCTCAAGTCGGCGCGTATCGTCGGCGATATTATCGGTAAATATCATCCACACGGCGATACGGCAGCCTATGACACGATTGTGCGAATGGCACAGCCCTTCTCCTTGCGTTACCCGCTGGTGGACGGTCAGGGCAACTTTGGTTCGGTCGACGGCGACTCCCCGGCGGCAATGCGGTATACCGAGGCGCGCATGACCCGGCTTGTCCAGGAACTGATCGCTGATCTTGACAAGGAAACGGTCGATTTCATCCCCAACTACGACAACAGCCTGTCCGAACCGGTGGTGATGCCCTCGCGTATCCCGAATCTCTTGATTAACGGTTCGTCGGGAATCGCGGTCGGCATGGCCACCAATATCCCGCCGCACAACCTGACCGAGGTAATCAACGGATTGACCGCCCTGATCGACAACCCGCTGATCACCGTCGGCCAGTTGATGGAGATCATTACCGGTCCGGATTTCCCTACCGCCGGCTTTATCTGCGGCCGGGCCGGCATCCGGGAGGCCTATGAGACCGGCCGGGGTTCCGTGGTTATGCGGGCCAGGCATCATACGGAAAAGAGCAGCAAGAAGGACCGTGAATCGATCGTGATCACTGAGATCCCTTATCAGCAGAATAAGGCGGTTCTGGTGGAGAAGATCGCCATCCTGGTCAAAGAAAAACGGATCGAATCGATTGCCGAGGTTCGGGATGAGTCAGACCGTGAGGGTATGCGGATCGTCCTTGATCTTAAAAAGGACGAGATTGCCGATGTGGTCTTAAATCAGCTGTATAAGCTGACGCCCCTGCAGAAGAGCTTCGGTATCATCCTCCTCTGTATCGTCAATAACAAGCCAGAGGTTTTAAACCTCAAGCAGATGCTCGAACTTTTTCTGCAGCACCGGCGGACCGTGGTCTACCGGCGCACCGAGTATGAGCTGAAGAAGGCAATGGAGCGCGCCCATATCCTTGAGGGCTTGAAAATTGCGATCAGCAATCTTGACGAGGTCGTGGCCCTGATCAAGGCCTCACCGAATCCACCTCAGGCCAAGGCCAACCTGATGGAGCGTTTTTCTCTCTCCGAGATCCAGTCCCAGTCGATTCTCGAGATGCGGTTGCAGAGGCTTACCGGTCTCGAGCGCGACAAGATAATCAGCGAATTTGAGGAGATCTGTCGGCAGATCGATTGGTACCGGCAGGTGCTCGGCGACGAGACAATCGTGATGAAGATCATTCGCGAGGAGTTCGAACAGATTCTAGAGGAGTACGGCGACGACCGGCGCACCGAGATCATTGAGGCGGCCGATGAGATTCTGCCGGAAGATATGATCGTGGTTGAGGAGATGGTGGTCACAGTCTCCCATGATGGCTATATCAAGCGGAACCCGGTCGAACTCTATCGCTCCCAAAGGCGCGGCGGCAAGGGCGTCAAAGGCATGAACACCAATGAGGAGGATTTTGTCAGCAACCTCTACTCCGCCTCAACCCACGACACCTTCCTGTTCTTTACCAATCACGGCAAGGTGTTCTGGAGGAAAGTCTATGAAATCCCCCTCGCCAGCCGTATCGCCCGCGGCAAGGCCATTGTCAATCTGCTTGAGCTTACCGAAAACGAGAAGGTGGCGGCCATCCTGGCGGTCAATAACGATCAGCTTAAGACCTGTAACGAATGTCAAATCCTCATGGTCACCAAGCTCGGCGTGGTTAAAAAGACCGATCTTCAGGAGTTCCGCCGTCCGATTCGGCGCGGCAAGATTGCCTTGACCATCCGGGAGGATGACGAGATTATCTCTGCTGCCCTGACCACCGGCAACGACGAGATCCTGCTGGTTTCCCGGCGCGGCATGTCGGTCCGGTTCCATGAAAATGATGTTCGGTCCATGGGCAGAACCGCCACCGGCGTCCGCGGCATTCGCCTTTCTGCTGAAGATCGGGTTGTCGGGGTTGTGGTGCTCTCCAGAGAGGCATCCTTGTTGACTGTGACCGAAAACGGTTACGGCAAGCGCTCGGAGGTCGATGAATATCCACTGCATCGTCGGGGCGGCAAAGGGGTTATGGCTATCAAGACCAGCGACCGCAATGGGAAGGTTGTGGGGGTTCTTCAGGTTACGGACAGCGACGAGATCATGCTGATCACCAACGGCGGCAAGATCATCCGGATCAGCATGGAGAATGTCCGGATTATCGGCCGCAATACCCAAGGTGTCCGTTTGATTAATCTGGCTGTCGAGGATGGTGAGCTGGTGGTGGGAATGGATCGCCTGGCCGAGTCTTTAGACAGTGGTGATGAAGACGACATCAATGAAGGCGATATTGTTGTAGAAAGCGATCAAGCACCGGCGCCGGAAGCATCGTCGCCCGAACCGGAAACAGACGAGTAACAGTTCATGGAACAAAACCGGATAGCCGTGATCGGCGCGGGCAGCTGGGGAACTGCGCTGGCCATCCTATTGGGCGCCAAGGGCTATCCGGTTACCCTCTGGGGACATCGCGAGGAACACGTTGCCGCCATAAATCGTTGCCGGGAAAATACCGACTATCTACCGGGTTTTCGATTACCAGAGACGATTCGCGTCACAGCTGATCTTGGCGAGGCTGTCAGGAACCAGCAGATTATCCTCATGGTTGTCCCCTCCCATGTCTCCCGTGTGGTCTTAAAACAATTGACCCCGTTGCTGGCTCAGGGGGCATATCTGATCTCAGCTTCCAAAGGTATTGAAAACGATACGCTCATGACCATGACCCAGGTCATGGAGGATGTCCTGCCCGTTGCTTTTCATCAACGGTTGGCTATCCTTTCCGGCCCGAGTTTCGCCCGCGAGGTTGCCGGTCGCGTTCCAACTGCGGTGACCATTGCGGCAAAGCTTCGTGAAAATGCGGCCTTTTTACAGGAGAGGCTTTC
>MGTA01000216.1:9040-9505 GCA_001799225.1 Deltaproteobacteria bacterium RIFOXYD12_FULL_50_9 | reverse complement strand
GCTGGGGATCGGTTTCGGGTCTATGCCAGTACGGATATCAGGGGGTTGGAGCTCGGTGGGGCGTTGAAGAACATCGTAGCCATCGCCGCCGGGATCTGTGATGGCCTGGGGTACGGCACTAATACCAGGGCAGCGTTGATTACCCGGGGGCTGGCCGAGATTACCCGGTTGGGGGTGAAAATGGGCGCTAAACCTCTTACTTTTTCCGGTCTGGCCGGCCTGGGCGATCTGGTCCTCACCTGTACCGGTGATTTGAGCCGGAATCGGATGGTCGGCTTAAAACTCGGCCAGGGCAAACAGCTTGATGAAATACTTAAGGAGATGAAGATGGTGGCCGAGGGGGTAAAAACCACCAGGTCAGCCATGGAACTGGCCAGGCGGCAAGGGGTGGAGATGCCGATCCTGGAACAGGTGTATGAGGTGCTCTACAACAACAAGCAAGCCTCTGAAGCAGTTAAAGACCTT
>MGTA01000216.1:8234-9025 GCA_001799225.1 Deltaproteobacteria bacterium RIFOXYD12_FULL_50_9 | reverse complement strand
AAGAACTCGAATACTAGTGATCTTCCTTTCAACCCAATTTTTTCTCTCCTGCAGCTAACTCTTCCAACTCATCACGGTTTTTGATTCGAATTAACGTGCCGTCCAAGCTGATAAAGCCCTGTTTGCTCATCCTGGCCAGGATACGGGAAAGCGTTTCCGGAATGGTGCCGAGCAGGCTGGCCAGCTGATTTTTCGAGATATTGAGCTGCACGGCTTGGGCATCCTGTTGTTGATTGCTCAGGTAGAGAAGGTGGGCGGCCAGGCGGCCGGGCACCTCCTTGAGCGACAGGTCTTCGATCAGTCTGGCGAATTTTTTGAGCCGCAAGGACAAGGCTGCCAGCAGGTTGAGGGCAAGCGACGGTTGCTTGCGGAGCAATTCAATAAAGGCCTTTCTCGGGAAGAAAAATATCCGGCTCTTTTCCAAGGCCTGAGCATGGGCAGGGTAGGCTGAGCCGGAAAAGACGGCCACCTCGGCAAAAGGCTCGTCCGGGCCAAAGATGTGGAGGATCTGCTCCTTGCCATCCGGAGAAAGCTTGAAGATTTTGACAAGTCCTGTGTCAACCACAAAAAATCCGACCCCGTCGTCGCCCTCGGAAAATATGGTTTGGCCCCGAGAGAACTCCTGATCGGTGACAATCATGGTGAGTTCATCATAATCCTCCTGGTTCAGCCCGGCAAAAAGCGGAATAGCAGCGATACGGCGGGTTAGATTCATTTGATTAATTCCCCCTGATTTTTGATTGTACAGGCTATGGCATAACCTTCAAAGAAACAGGCGCTGACCGGCGGCA
>MGTA01000216.1:4743-8213 GCA_001799225.1 Deltaproteobacteria bacterium RIFOXYD12_FULL_50_9 | reverse complement strand
CCTCTTTGGCAGTCCACAGGAGGGCAAGGCCGGCCAGGAAGGGCTCAGCGTTTTTTTCGCCAGCTACTGATATTATCAATTCCCGCTCAGGAGCTCTGCAAAAATGATCGGCTACCCTGGCCAACTGCGGTGTGATTTTTTGGACATCGATTCCGCAGGGTTGCCAGGCTGCCAGAGCCACTGCATGGGCGCCACTGTGGGATATGGAGATTTCGGGGAGAAGAGAAGCACTCTGGCCAGGCGCTTTCAGAAAGGGTCTGCCGTGTTTGTCAGCCAAAACGGAGAGCAGGCGAGGATCACGATTTGGTGAGCCAAGCAGAGAGAGCGCTGCCTTTTTTGCTGCAGACCGGCCGGCCAGCCATTCAGCGCGCCGTTTGCCAAGTCGGAATTCTTGAAAAACCGCTATCTCATCCGGAGCCAGTGAGATTCCGGAAAATGTCTCGACATCCGGATTGGTGAGCTTAGCGGATAGAGGGGCAATCCGCACCCGCCGCAGGCTGAAGCGCCCGAACAGTTCGCTCATCTGCGCCAGTTGCTGGGGATTAAGCAGTTCATCTGCCGGAAACATATCGGAATTCAACATTATTATTTATCTCGCTAACAGCATAAAATTTACCTGACAGCTGTTGTTTCTTGAGGTACATTCGAGATACAAGGAGTTTCCGCACTGATTAAATCCCTGGAACTATAGAATGACCGGCTTCGATACCTTTGTTATAATCATCACTCTGGCCTTGTTGATCAGGGGAATCTGGATTGGCTTTATCAGGCAGATTGCCTTTGTTTTGGCCTTAATCCTTGGTTTCATCTTTGCCGGAACCCTTACCGTCCCCCTGGCCCGACTCATTGGCTTCGTGATTGAAAATCCTCTGCCCCGTCTCTTTCTTATCTATATGCTGCTCTTCGGCAGCGGGGCGCTGGCCGTAGTATTGGCTGGTCGGAGTCTGCAGAAACTGGTTGACGCCGTCAATCTAAGCTGGCTCGACCGTGCCTTTGGCGGCGTCCTGGGTCTGTTCAAAGCGCTATTCATTACGAGCTTTATTTTTCTGATGGCCATGTTTCTCTGGCCCCCCAATCGCGATTATCTGAAGAGTACCTTATGTTATCCATTACTTTCTAAAAGTTCTTCGTTTTTAATGACTTTTGTCAAGGATGAGGAGTTGCGCAACCATTTTCTCGGTAAAGAACCTCTGTTGCAGGATGGATATATTTCAATTCCACCGACTCCTGCAGTACCATCGAGCGAGCGTCTGCGGCGGAACTCCATATAACTGGGCCGGCAAGAAAAATCTTGCCAGTCGCCATAAAAATCAGTTAGCTGCAGCATGTCGAAAAAATCGCGCAAAGATCCTCTCTCCTATTGTAAACGCACCTACCGGCAGTGGATCGACCCGACCGGACTCTTGGGCTTCGAGGTAAAGATCCGGGAAACTGACCTCCACATCCAGGCGCCCCGGGATATAGCTGAGTTGAGCAGCTTGTCTGCTCATACGAAACTTATGCCCTTGCGGTATATGCAGGGGTTGGCTCGGCATCTGGTCATCCAGTACCGCAGCCATCTTGAAGGGTATATCGCCTCTCACCCGAAATTTTTAACATCGTTTGCTCCCCTGCCGGCTGACCCTCTGGCTCCATCCCTGGTTAAGGAGATGCTGAAGGCCGGGCAAACCGCCGGGGTTGGTCCGATGGCAGCGGTGGCCGGCGCCATCGCCGAGTTTGTCGGTCGCGATCTGTTAGCGGCCGGTGCTGCAGAAATTATTGTTGAAAACGGCGGCGATATCTTCCTCTCTCGGGTCAACCCATGCACCATCAGTATCTTTGCCGGGTCCTCGCCGCTAAGCGACTGCCTGGGAGTTCGTCTGGCCGCCGGCGCCCAAGGTGTCTGCACCTCTTCAGGCACAGTCGGACACTCCATAAGCTTTGGCCGGGCCGACGCGGTGACGGTCGTTGCCCGGTCGACCGCCCTGGCCGATGCTGCAGCAACTCGATTGGGTAATGCGGTCAAGGTCGAGGCTGATATTGCCGGGGCTCTTGAACTTGCCAAGGCCATTCCCGGCCTGAACGGCGCCGTTATTGTAATGGGCAGCCGGTTCGGTGCCTGGGGTGACGTGGAACTGGTCCGTCTGGATTAACGCCTGGCTGGCATTAGACCATTTTATCCTGCGACCAGTCATTATGTTCAAATTCCCGGTGATCCGGCTTGGGCGGTTTAACCTCTTCGAGTCGTGCCTTAATCCAGATCAGGATCTTATCGAATTCGGCAGCCATATCGGCCATAGCACGGCCGCGATGGCTAACTTTATTCTTCTCGTCAAGTGCGGATTCGGCAAAGGTTTTGCCAAGCGCGGGACAGTAGAAGATAGGATCGTAACCGAAGCCGTCCGAACCTTGTGGCGTTTTAAGTATCTCGCCCTCGCAACGTCCCTCGTAGGTGAGGGCCGGGCCACTGGGAACCGCCAGGGAGATGACGCATTCAAAGGCGGCTCGCCGGTCGTCGACACCTTGCATGGCGCTCAGCAGTTTGTTGATGTTATCCTGATCGGTGGCTTTTGGTCCGGCAAAGCGGGCTGAATGGACGCCGGGCGCGCCGTTCAGGGCCGCCACCACCAGGCCGGAGTCATCGGCAAGGGCCGGTAATCCCAGGATCTTGGCGGTAAAAAGCGCTTTTTTGTAAGCATTGTCGTCAAAGGTTTCGCCATCTTCGACGGCCTCAGGGATGGGGCCAAAATCCTGCAGACAGCGAAGTTCAACCGGAAAATCTTTTAAAAGTTCCCGCATCTCCAGGAGTTTGCCTTGATTACGGGTGGCCAGCACAATCATCTGTTTCATCTGGTAGTTCGCTCGTTTAAAGGGTAGGGGCACCCCTTGCGGGTGCCCATTTGGGCACCCGCAAGGGGTGCCCCTACAAAATATGTGTGCAGTAATAAATGGATCAGCTCGCCAAGTCAAGCCTGCTTTTAAATCTGAACGGCAAGAATCTTGTGCTCTTTTCCTGCTCATGCTTGACACCGGGGTGATGAATGGCGTAAAAAGTTCTATGCTGCGACGATACTAATGCCGTAATACAACTAAAAGGATACTCTGCATGGCTGGCAATACATTTGGCACAATCTTTCAGATTACCACATGGGGCGAATCACACGGCCCTGCTGTAGGTGCGGTTGTTGACGGTTGCCCGCCCGGCATGGAGCTAGAAGTTGCTGACATCCAGCGAGATCTCGACCGTCGTCGGCCCGGTACTGGTGGGCCAACCGCCAGCCCTCGCAAGGAACCCGACCGGGTCGAGATTCTCTCCGGCCTTTTCGAAGGACGAACTACCGGCACCCCCATCTGTCTGGTGATATACAATAAAGATGCCCGCAGTAAGGCCTACGACCAATTAAAAGACATCTTCAGACCTGGTCATGGCGACATTACCTATCTTAAAAAATACGGTATCCGCGACCATCGGGGTGGCGGTCGGGCCTCGG
>MGTA01000216.1:3061-4731 GCA_001799225.1 Deltaproteobacteria bacterium RIFOXYD12_FULL_50_9 | reverse complement strand
AAACAGCCGCCCGTGTTGCCGCGGGCGCGATTGCTCGTATGGTTCTGGCCCGTTTCGGGATTGAGATCACGGCCTATACCATGGCCCTGGGCGGCATCTGGGCAAACGCTCGAAATATGGAGGAGATCTCACAGAATCGCCTGCTCTGCCCGGACAACGCGGCAGCGGTCTGCATGGAAGAACGGGCTGATGAGGTCCGTCGGCAGGGTGATTCCCTGGGTGGGATCGTTGAAATAGTGGCGCGCGGCTGTCCGGTCGGCCTTGGTGAGCCGGTGTTCGACAAGCTTGATGCCGACCTGGCCAAGGCACTCATGTCGATCGGTGCGGTCAAGGGTGTCGAGATCGGCGTCGGGTTTGCAGCGGCCGATCTAACCGGTTCGCGTAACAACGATCCGTTGACACCGGCAGGGTTTGCCGCCAACCGTTCCGGTGGTATACTGGCAGGCATTGCCAACGGCGATGATATTGTTGTGCGGGTAGCGGTTAAACCGATTCCGTCGATCAGTCAGGAACAGGATACGGTCAATCGCGCCAATCAGCCGGTAAAAATATCGGTGGGCGGTCGTCACGATATATCGGCCATTCCCCGGATTATTCCGGTCTGCGAGGCTATGGTCGCCATTACCCTGGCAGATCATCTTTTGCGGCAAAAGGCTTTGGAAGCGGTACGGGTTTTTTCCGAATGATTTTTGATAATTAAACATGACTCGACGTGTAAGGGCGGGAAGACCCTGCCCTTACGCCAATGACCTATTGGAAGGACGCTGGATGAAAAATAAAAGTCTGAACAGACCCATTGAGACAATCTGGATGATCACCCGGGAATACGAAGGCCTGGCCGGGGCCGGCGGGGTCAAGGATGTCTCCATGCAGCTTTCTGAGGCCCTGGCTGCCTCAGGCCGGCGGGTGGGGGTTGTCATGCCTCTTTACGGCTTCATGAGTCCCAGAGAGCTTGGTTTTACCATTGATGAGGGGTTTTCCTTTGATGTGGATATGCCCTATGTCGGCCTGGAGCGACGCGAGCATGTCCGGATCTGGACAAAAAAACAGAAGCGGGTAGTCATATTCCTCATTGATTCTCAGCGGTTCCGGGAAAAAAAGAACATATATACCTATACTGCTGAAGACGAGGAGGAAAATCCGTTCAACCGGCAGGGCGACGGTCATTTTGATTACTTCGCGACCAATGTGCTTCTGCAGAAGGCGGCCCTCTGCCTGATGATCCTCAAGGATGAAAAACCGGATGTCATTCATTGTCAGGACGGCCATACCGCCATTCTGCCGGCCATTGTCCGGGAGACCGAGGGGTTCCGGCACTATTTTCGGAATACCGGCCTGCTGGTCACCATTCACAACGCCGGCCTGGGCTACCATCAGGAGGTGGCAGATCTGCCATTTGCACAGACCATCTGCGGTCTGCCGCAGCGTGCTGTCATGGCAAACCTCTTGAATGAGCAGTTTGATCCTTTTCTGGCGGCTTCGTCCTATGCGGTGTTGAATACGGTGAGCGAAAATTACGCACATGAACTGACGGAAACCGACGATGATGCACTCACAGGCATGCTTGGCCATCAATTGAAGACCCGGGGTGTCACCCTGCACGGCATTACCAACGGCATAAATCCGCTCGATTTTTCACCAAAAAACCCCAAGAAGACCTGCCTTTTCGC
>MGTA01000216.1:1722-3042 GCA_001799225.1 Deltaproteobacteria bacterium RIFOXYD12_FULL_50_9 | reverse complement strand
GCACGGCTATCTTGATACTCGGGCCGATCTGCCGCTCTTTACCTGCATCGGTCGACTTTCCAATCAGAAGGGCCTGGATAAGCTGACCGGAGCCCTTGACGCGCTTATGCCCATAAACCTCGATTTTCAGGTGTTGATCATGGGAACCGGCGCCATGGACATTGAAGAGAGCCTTATCCGTATGGCTACCCACCCTGGAAATGCCGGCCGGATCTGTCTGCTCATGGGTTATGCGCCCCATCTTGCCAACCAGGTCTACGCGGCCGGCGACTTCTTCCTGATCCCGTCGCAGTACGAGCCCTGTGGGCTTACCGACTTTATCGCCCAGTTGTTCGGCAACCTGCCCATCGTTCACCATGTCGGCGGCCTGGTCAAGGTTGAGGACGGGGTGACCGGCTTTGCTTATAGCGAACACAGCTCAGCCGCCCTGATGGGCGTCATGCAGAAGGCCATTCAGATCTACCGCAACAATCCGGCAGCCTTGCAGGTCATGCAGCTCAAGGCGGTGGAGCGGATCATGGAACGTTATACCTGGGAAAAAGTCATGGAGCAGTATCTCCACCTTTATCAGCAGGCTCTCGAAATGGCAGGGGGATAATGATGGAATTTGTTGGTCAATTGCCGTAGGGGCGAATCTTGTATTCGCCCTCAACAGACAGGGCGAACACGAGGTTCGCCCCTACGTAGACAATTATTGAATATATTTTGCCCATTACATTCGCCGAATATTTTAAACGGACAACAACCACCAAGGAGGTTACACATGGCTCTACGAGTAGGCATCAACGGATTTGGACGGATCGGCAGGAATATTATGCGGGCGCTTGATCAGGACCCCTTGTTCGCTGATATCGAGGTCGTGGCCATTAACGATCTCACGGACAATAAAACCCTTGCCCATCTCCTCAAATACGATTCAATCATGGGCGTTTACAATAAGCAGGTGACTGCCGATGAAAAAGGTATTGCCATCAACGGCAAGCACATAGCCATCTTCAACCACCGGAACCCGGCCGAGATTCCCTGGGGCGCCATCGGGGTCGAATATGTCCTCGAATCAACCGGGCTTTTCACCAACGATGAGAAGGCCAAGGCCCATCTTGACGCCGGCGCCAAGAAGGTGATCATCTCAGCTCCGGCCAAAGGTAATGTTAAAACCATTGTCATGGGCGTCAATGACCACGAATATGATCCGGCTATCCACCACATCGTTTCAAACGCCTCCTGCACCACCAACTGCCTGGCGCCGTTTGCCAAGGTTATTCTCGACCGTTTCGGGATCAAGCGGGGCCTGATGACCACGGTGCATGCCTATACCAA
>MGTA01000216.1:0-1714 GCA_001799225.1 Deltaproteobacteria bacterium RIFOXYD12_FULL_50_9 | reverse complement strand
ATGATCCCGACTAAAACCGGGGCGGCTGCTGCCGTTTCCCTGGTGATTCCGGAACTCAAGGGCAAGTTTGACGGCCTGGCCGTCCGGGTTCCCACCCCCAATGTCTCACTGGTCGATGCGGTCATGGAGGTTGAACGGGAAACCACGGTTGCGGAAGTCAATCAGGCGCTTAAAGCGGCAGCCAACCGGTATCTCGGCTACTCTGACGAGCCTCTGGTCTCGATTGATTTTCAGGGCAATCCGCACTCCTCGATTATCGACGGGCTCTCGACCAAGGTGATCGGCACCACCGTCAAGGTGTTGAGCTGGTATGACAATGAATGGGGTTATTCCAACCGGATGCTTGATCTCATTCTGCTCATGGATAGCCAAAAACCCTTGTGATCGGTTTTTAGTCTACTTGGTCCACTTAGTCCATGTCGTCTACGAAAATGGATTTAATGGACCAAGTGGACAACATGGACCCAGTGGACACTAAAAAATCAATATGACATTAGACAACCAGCCAGCTACCTGCGAACCAGCCATTGAGTCGGACGCCCTGCGCGCCAATCTGCTTGAAACCGCGGTCGGTGAGGTGGCAATCGATCCGGCCTATGACGTCCTGATCGAAATAGTCCGGGACTATCGGGGCATTTCAAACAGCCTGACCAGCCTGCTGCTTGAGATCAGCCATCCGTTCCACAACTGGAAGCTCATCCTGCCTCGGCTCAGGGCCTTTGTCCTCAAGAATCACGATCTTTTTCGTCGGCATGATCAGGGCCCGGAGGCTTTCAGCCGCTTTATCGATCTCTTCGAAGGTCGTCAAACCACGCAGGACTTTCTTGAGACCATCATAGTACATGCTATGAGTACCGGCGGCCTCAACGACACGGCTTAACTCCATGATAGGCGCAGCGCGCCCGACAAGGGTGCGCATTTCATCGTTGACCTCGACGATCTCCTGAATGGCGATGCGCCCACGAAAGCCCGTGCCGCGGCAGTCTGGGCAACCAGCGCCCACCGCCACCGCGACCTCGGGATTCCCTTCGAACAAGAAGCGCTCCTCAAGTTCATCTCGACGGAGTACGCGAGTCGTCTTGCACTTGTCGCAAATGCGACGCACAAGACGCTGCCCGATCGCACCGATTACTGTGGGTGCTGCCATGTACGGTTCTACACCCATATCGATGAGTCTGACAAACGCCTGTATGGCCGTATTCGTGTGCAGCGTCGCCAGCACCAGATGCCCGGTCAGGGCCGCCTCGCAGGCGATCTTCGCAGTCTCGAGATCGCGGATTTCGCCGACGAGAATGATGTCGGGGTCCTGCCGGAGAAAGGAGCGTAGCGCCTTGCTGAAATCAAAGCCGATATCGTGGTTGACTTGAATCTGGTTGACCCCGGCGAGCCGGTACTCTACGGGATCTTCGATGGTCATGATGTTGGTTTCGGGAGCGTTCAGATGGCGAAGGCAGGAGTAGAGGGTCATGCTCTTACCCGAACCCGTCGGCCCGGTCACGAAGAAGATGCCGTTCGGCCGCTTGAGCAGGCGTAGCAGGGTGGAGTAGTTCTGTTTGGTGAAGAGCAGACTCGAAATCTCGGGGATCGCCTCCTCCTTCAAGTGTCCCAGAAGACGCAGAACAACTTTCTCGCCATAGATGGTTGGAGTCGTCGAGAAGCGATAATCGATGGAACGACCACCGACCTGCAGGTTGATTCGTCCGTCCTGCGGCGC
>MGTA01000215.1:7184-8639 GCA_001799225.1 Deltaproteobacteria bacterium RIFOXYD12_FULL_50_9 | reverse complement strand
TGCCACTACGATTTTTTGCAACTCGCAATAAATTGATTTTATTAGAAAAATATTTTAGGCTGTTAAACTTGGGTTAACAATAGCCTGGCCTGGATCATTTGTGTCCGGCCTTCCTCTACGAAACTAAGGCCCCGCAAACGAGCAAAAGAAATCACATAATCGGTATCCACCAGGATTTGTTCGATATGGGGCGATGCCTGCTGCATGGCAAGACTCAGCGCCTCATCGGGTTGACCAGCAAGAAGATGGGCCTTTATCGGCTCTCTTATCTTTTTCCAGGCGGCCATTTCCCGGATGATATCATTTACCCGCGTCTGATCGCCCAAAAATTCTCTGCGTATGATCGCCAGATTGCTGTCCATTTGCTCTTCAAAGCGATGTATTCTGGCAAGCTGGATGTCACCCACTTGCTTGCGAGATAGCATCATCTCCAGCATGTATTTGCGGAACTCCAGCACATTAGATCGGAATTCCAAGCCGGCATTGCTGACAGCAAAAGGGTGGCGAAAGAGGTCCTCAGTGATTCTCTGCTGTTGCCAGAGGGCATAGAAGTAAAGGCAGCTTACGAGATAATGCCCCCTACGGCGAGGTATATTTCCAGTGTCAGTAATCGCTGCAATTGAGTCTTGTTGGCGGTCATGGCTATTGTCTCCATGATGAGGTGGTGAGCGCTTTAGTTTTTAGGCAAGTTCTAATCCTTGTGTTCTTCAAATATTTTGGCTTCTATGAATAGCAAATAGTCAAGACTGCCCCCTATCCTGTCTGTTGTCCGGCTGGTAGAAGCGCCATTCCTTGTTGACGATAAGACGCGCCCCGCGCCGGAAGTTGAAGAAGGACCAGGCCCAGCGCATGGTTACAAACAGCCGGTTTTCAAAACCGATCAGGGAGAAGATGTGGACAACGAGCCAAGTAAGCCAGGCGAAGAAGCCACCGAACCGCAGCCGACCGATCTCGACGATCGCCTTGTTGCGGCCGATGGTGGCCATCTGGCCTTTGTCGATATAATGGAACGGTCGACGTGTTAGCCCCGTAGCTTCACGCAGGATGTTTCTGGCGATGGCGCGGCCCTGTTGGAGCGCCACCGGAGCCAGCCCCGGCAACGGAGCGGTACGGCCATGCGTAAAGCAGGCTTGATCACCCGCCACAAAGACCTCGGGGTAGTTCGGGATGCTGAGATCGGGCTCTACCAGGATGTGGCCCAGTCGGTCGGTTCTCACTCCCGGCTGCAGGTTGAGTTGCGCGGCCTGCACGCCGGCGGCCCAGAGAATGGTAGATGCCTCCACTCGTGCCTGTCCGACCTGAACGCCGTTGCGATCCATGGCGGTAACCGGGCTACCGGTCCACACTTGGACGCCCAGTTGTTTGAGGTCGCGAGTCGCCTCGTCCGCCAGGTTGTTACTGAAAGAGGGAAGAATGCGCGGTCCGGCTTCAATGATAATGATGCGGGCGAGTTTG
>MGTA01000215.1:4648-7171 GCA_001799225.1 Deltaproteobacteria bacterium RIFOXYD12_FULL_50_9 | reverse complement strand
GACGAAGGTGAGGTGCCGGCATTGTTCGGCCGGATTGGACGTGCGTTCCGCCGCCTCGAAGGCCGTGAGTACCCGCCGGCGGATCTCGGTGGCCTGCTCGATTGTCTTGAGGCCCGGTGCAAATTCTTCCCATTCTTCATGGTCGAAGTAGGAGTGGCGAGTGCCACAGGCCAGGAGCAGGTAATCGTAGGTGAGTGTGCACTCTTTGGCGATCAGTCGGCGACCGGCGAGATCGACTGCGGTCACCTCGTCCTGCAGCACCGTGATATTACGGTATTTGGCGAGGATGTGACGGATCGGCGCGGCAATCTCCGCCGGGCTCAAGGCGGCCATGGCCACCTGGTAGAGTAAGGGTTGGAACAGGTGATGGTTGTGGCGGTCAACCAGTGTGATCCGGATGCCCGCTTGGTTACCGAGCACCTTGGCGGCATTGAGTCCGGCAAAGCCACCGCCGACGATGACGATATGTTTTGTGTTTACCGTTGTCATTTTAAAAGCCCGCTGAGCCAAAGGGGCGAGTGAAGGAGATAATCTTGCGGGTTTATCATTCTGGGCAAGATCATCCCCCAAATTAGAATCAGGCTCTTTGATTTATCGGCCTTGCTGCAGAAACAATAGTTTTCTCCTATATGATGGGAGCTGTGTTGAGCCGCCCTCTCATCAACATTCATACCGCAAACCGGGTCTATAGCCATCTCGTTACCGCTCTCCGAACATTTCATCATTCTAAAGTGTGAGGGTATGCGATGCACTGTGCGCAATTCGGACAATTTCTTGGGCAATATCCTCAGGTGAAAGAACAAAATCTATACAGCCGCTGGCGATGGCGCTCTCGGGCATATCCGGTTGTCCGGCGGTGTCGGGCTTCTGAGCGATGGTTATGCCTCCCGCTTCTTTTATTCCGCATAGCGCGGCAGCCCCGTCACCATCATATCCGGAAACTATGACGGCGATGAGTTTGCCGTCCCAGTTCTGCGTCATGGAACGTAGGAAAACCGTGATCACGTCGGGCCATCCCCGGGGGTTTGATATCGGCTGGAGACGGAACTCTCCGTCAAGAATGTGCAGATCACGTTGTGCCGGGATGATGAACACATGGTCGGGCTCGATGTGTAAGCTTTCCGTGATCAATTCAACCGGCATCTGAGTAAAGTGCGGGAGGATTTCGTGGAGCCGAGTGGCAACGGTTCTCAGGTGATTAACGATGACGATCGCCACACCCAAATCGACCGGCAGATGTTGTAGTAACCGGGTATATGCGTCGAGACCACCGGCCGAACCGCCCACGCAGACGATAGGAAAGTCTCTTGCAACACTATTATCTTTCATTGGCAATCATTCCTTATTGGACACGACACCATAGATTCTTTGCCCATCTGCATGTGCTGCATCATCGCCTCTACCTTCTTTCCTATCGGAAACGGCACGCTAAAGTCCGAGTTGTTTCATTATCTCACGCATGAAAACGGGCAGATCGGCCGGTTGCCGTGACGTAACCAGATTGGCGTCAACCACCACCTCTCTGTCCTCATAGAGCGCGCCGGCCTCTTTCAGTTCATCCGCCACTGATTTGTAGCAGGTAGCGCGGCGCCCTCGCAAAAGATCGGCACTGATCAAGATCTGCGGTCCATGGCAGATGGCGGCAACCGGTTTGCCGCGAGCAAAAAAGCTCCGGGCGATCTCCAGCGCCTTTGGCTCTTTTCTCACCACCACCGGCGCCTCCCCCCCGGGCAGAACCAGGAGTGCATAATCGTCAGGATTAATATCGTCAAGAGTCTTGTCCACGGCCACCTCGTAGCCGTGCTTGCCTGTGATGGCCCCGCTGCTCAGAGAGGCTACCGTCACTTCGATGCCCGCCTCTTCCAACCGGTAGTAGGGGACCAGCAGCTCAGAGTCTTCAAAATTATCCGCACTTATAATCAAGGCTTTCATATTTCCTCCTGGGTATGTCGCCAGTTTCGCGTCCATGATGACGGTTGTGTTTAAAAGCCGCGAGATAAAGCAGTTGATTTTTTATATTCTGCATTCGCTTGCTCAACGCTTACCTGCTCCGGTGGCCTCCTTTTCGAAACTGGGCAGAATGGACTTAAAAAATGCGTTCTTGATGAGTTCGGCGACGATCTGCCAGGTACTGGTTTCCGGATTTCCTACCGGTCCCGAGATATCCGCCCTGGTAGCAACCTCCTGCTGCGACCTGTTCTCCAGAAGCTTCGCGACCCCTCCGACCAGCATCTCGTACATCTGATGGCCGAAACCCCGCTCCTTATCCTTTCGCCTGTCATAGACCTTGATATCCTTGAAGAAAGGCTTGATATAGCCGGTAATGGCGTCATTTTTTATGTGCAGTTCCGTGACGAGGGAAAAGAGCCCGGCGGAAACGTCAAAATTCCCGTAGGAGCGCAGCAGATCGTTCATGGCCGTCAACTGGGTATCTTTTATTTTTACGTAGAGATCATGATCGGGACCGCCCTTCTGCGGTCGGAACGTAGCCGATGCCGTCGTGATGCCGCTTCCCATGAATTT
>MGTA01000215.1:814-4573 GCA_001799225.1 Deltaproteobacteria bacterium RIFOXYD12_FULL_50_9 | reverse complement strand
AGCCGATCAGGCTCACCTGATCGGCGCGCAGCAACAAGTCGGATTCGTTGCTGAGTTTTCTGGCGGTCTTTCCTACCACGGTTGCGCGGTTTTTTTCAGCGCCGGCGGTTTGTTGCGAATGGGTATAGTTCATTTTCATCCCCTGGATAGTCAGGTCTTCCAGGTGGGCATTCTTCACCTTCGGTGAATACTCGGCGGCGCCCGAGGCCCGTAGCACCCCGCCATGTATGGAGAGGTTCGAGCGGGCAGTCACCGTGCTTAGACGATCTATCGGCACCTTTTCCAGCAGTAAGCGCCCCTTTATGCCGGGATACGGTTGGGCGAGGAAATTCGCAGCCCCATCGACAGTGCCGTGCCCGCTTTCGAAGATTGCCGTATCAAGATGGAATGTGGAGGGATAGACCTGGTCGGGCAGGTGGATATTGCGGATATTGGTTGCTTGGAGGTTCAGGTGGCTCAGGACGAGGGGCTGTTTCGGGTTCTGGTCGATATAGGTGATGCTGGCATCGTTGATTTTCAACGTGTTTATCTTGAGCGGGTAGATATCCGCCAGCGCCTGTTGCCAGCCGCGCTCCTTGAGCGGGACATTCCTGGCAGTCTCGCTGCGCAGCTGCAGGAGGTTGATGTTGATTTTCGGCCGGTCCATCATAAATTCGCCGACGAGCCTCCCCACGAGAATCCCGCGCCAGTGGATACTGGCCTTGACAATGGGGAAATAGGCAACCGGAGGATCAGGATGGGCTTGCTGCTGGACGGTCAGTCCTTTCAAGGTCACGGAGAGGCCGATCAACTGGACATGTACTGCCGAAAGCCGGACCGAATACCCTTTCAGGTCAAGGTTCAGTTTCTTTTCCGTGTTGCTGCGCAGAGGTTCGTTAAGGAGATACGATGCGCCGAAGAGGACAAGGGCCAGGATGACTGGTATGCCGACAACCCAGCGAAGTACCATGGAAGCCAGAAGTTTTTTAGCCAAGGGCCTTTTTTTCATGCTCTCCGCCATGAGTATTTTCCAAGGTCTTGAGGTTTATTTTTGCAGCCTAAAAACAGTTAACAACAACATCTACCGGCACCCGGTTGAACTGGTGAAGTCCGCGACAGAGGCATTACGCCAATAAATATATAATAATCAATAATATCAGTGAGATTAAAATAGAATCGATCAGTTGCGGTGCTTTGATGGTGAACAATATGTCATCTATCCCGGATAGGAATTTAATCCATGCCGGTTGATACTGGTTTAGAACTCCAACTCGGTCGTCAATCGCTTTAGCGGCTCTTCTGCCACTTTCTACGGCGCCTTCAATACTCCAGACCTGTGCTTGAGTTTTTGTGTGGGCTCCGGCTAAAAACAGATTTGAAACCGGAGTTTTCTGGGCGGGCAGAAATGCCTGGGTATTCGTTGAATTTACCCATTTCGGTTGAAGAGATGTAATTCCTGCAGGGGAAAATTTCCACTCATGCCATACTTCGATTTTAATAATTGGAAATTCCCGTAACTCTTTGCCATCATTTGCTTCTTTAATTAATTCATTCAGCGCGCCGCAGCTCAAAATCTGTGCTGTAACCTCTTCGATAAATTCTTCCTTCGTACAATTATTTACCGGCTTATGGTAAATCTTTCCCGGAGCGCTGCTGATACAAGATGTGCCCGTCCAAAGTGATTTAATATTTTGTCCCAGATCCACCTCTTTGTCCCAAACCTGTTCCACGGCAAAAAGGGTCAGATTGAATTCGGAATCACTTACGACTACGGCAGTCCTCTTTCTCGGAAATTTGATTTCTTCGGAAAATGCCAATCTAAAAGAGACTTGGATGTGAGGGCCACCCTGAATAAGTGGTTTGAATAGCTTTAATTGTTCTTGTTTCTCAAGCTCGGGGGTTTTACTGAGAATTTCAGCCGTTATAAACGGATTAATTGCCAGGATATAACCATCTCCTTGAATTTTATCATCACCGCAAAAAGCGGAGGTAATAGTAGTTCCATCAAACTCTAATTTTGTGAGAGATTTCTCCCAATAAAATTTTACGCCCATTTTTTTTAAGTGTTTTATCCAGGGGGTAAACAGGTATTCACTACTGGGACCTTTGAATAGCAACCAGCCGATTCCGGCCTCTTGCGTCCACGCGGGACCCTCGTGATCCGCTTTATGTTCATGTGGAGGTTTTGTGGTTAGTTGCTTTCTGAAAAAATCACCGGTGGTGTGTAATGAAACCTTTGACCAATCCGAGCCAATCCACGGACCAAAACAGGAACGCCATGTTTTATAGGCTGTATCCTTCAGAAAAGGTTTCCAGGTTTGCGCTGCATTGAGCTTGTCATATTTTGATGTGCTTCTATTGTTGGAAGTCCAGGCTTTAAGCATTACGTAAGACCACGTAATGAATTCCCTTGTGTTCATCCTGAACATTTTGGGAATACTTTTGAAACCTGCATAAAATTGAGCTTTAGCGGTATCGGGAAAAATTCCAAAATCAACGGGGCGAGAGAGGGCCAAATCGTAGATGCTGCCTTTTTCGCTAAAAGGAATTTTCTGCATTAAATCAAAAGCATTATGATACCAGGGTCCCATGCCATGCCAGGAATATTCCGTAGGCATATTGTCTTTGCCAAGCCGTGCACTTCTAAAGAATCCACCCGCTTGGTCGGTTGCTTCATACACAGTAACTGAATATCCCAGTTGTGCTAATTCATGGGCAGCGCTCAATCCGGCTATGCCTGATCCAAAAATGACTATAGATTTCATCTCTTCGAACCCCGCTCCGATAAATTCATGTTACTTTTCCATATTATGCCTAAAGTTGAGCTTCTCATCGCCATAGCTTGACGCCACGATGTTGGATGTCGGTATCAGGTGTCCCACAAGTTTATTCACAGGAAGGTCATCGGCAGATTCACCTTCATCCATTGCGTAAACGTCATACATCACTTGATCGATCGGATAGCGGGCCAGGTTCTGTCGGAAATCCGTATCGACCGTCGCATCTTTCATCAAGGCGCCAGCTGCCATCGTCGGTTTAAAAACAAGTCGATACGGTGATTTTGGAGTCACAACCGCTGTCCCATCAACCTGGATTTTGGCGAGATGCTCGACAGTCAAATGTGTCGGGTCCGGATCTTTTGCTCCATAAGCTACTGCCGCCTTACGAAATAATTTTAGCATCAGTCGTTTCGCAAACGAATCGGGAGGCGGAATGATGTTGCTAAAAGGCATTTCAAAGAAGTTGTGGCTTTCTTGGCCACTGGTAGAGTTCATGATGTGTAAATTTTCCGACGTATGACCGGAGATAAAAAACTTCAAGGCCAGCGCAGGCACGGTGGTCGTTTTAGTTGGTTTGGTCGCCATCGACAACCTGCCAATTACACAGTCGGAACCACTTTCATAGATTCCGGTATAGCCACGTGCCGACTTACTGGATACGAAACGGAAACGAGCTTCGGCCCCCCAGGCATGAACGAGCTTGCGGTGACCCACGTCAAGTTCGTCGCTATCGTTGGTTAACGACCTGATCGTAAAGCAGGTTTTAGCGAGCGAGAAAAGATCCAGGACTCCAGGGGCAGTGAGGGCTGGCAGGTCACCATAAATAGTGGGAATGATTTTGTCGTTCCACATGGAATCGGCTTTTTGACAGGCAGTCAACGAAAGGGTAGAGGTGGCCGTGATTTTTGCTGACGTGGACGGCTGGATGCTGCAGCAGCCGGCTAGTACACCTATACTGACAACGATATAAATTATAAAAATAAGAATTCGCATGATTGCT
>MGTA01000215.1:0-806 GCA_001799225.1 Deltaproteobacteria bacterium RIFOXYD12_FULL_50_9 | reverse complement strand
TGATTAGAAGGACAATCAGTACTATGCCCCCATATATTCCTGCCACAGGATTTTATATTCGGATGTCACAGCAGAACCATATGGACTATGCTCATCCTTTCCATAGGCCATGCAAATTGCAGTATTCTCGGGCGGTTATGGTGTTTGCGTCGATTTTGAACACTGCCTCCGGTGCTTTGCCGGGAGTGAGGAACTGGCGATACACCCTGCCGTCATCGATAAGCGCTTCAATCCACTCAATATAATGTTTGTCTTCCATGGGATGGACCACACTGCCAACCTTTACCCTAAAGCCGCCTTCGATCTTTTCGATTACCGGGATATGCTTCTCTTTGGCTGCGTCAACGGTGTTTTCTTGAAATAGCTTCATCGGTGCTCCGCAACAGACAAGCTCGCCCTCTCCTTCGTGAAGCATTTCCACGATATTCCCACAGATTTCGCACTTATAGATTTGTAGTTTTTTTGTCATGACTGTTACTCCCTGGTTTTGATATTGTTGCGGCCAAGCCGGCCAGTTATAGGAAATGATGCTACCTCAGGTCTTAAGGAAGGCCAAAAGATCAGCGTTGAGCATGTCCTTGTGGGTGTCCGCGAGGCCGTGGGGGGCGCCCGCATAGATCTTCAGCGTCGCGTTTTTGATCAGCTTCGAGGAGCGGAGAGCCGCAGCGCCGATCGGCACGATCTGGTCGTCGTCGCCGTGCAGGATCAGGGTCGGTACGTCGAACTTCTTGAGGTCTTCAGTGAAGTCCGTCTCGGAGAACGCCTTGATGCAGTCGAAGGTGTTCTTGTGACCGGCCTGCATCCCC
>MGTA01000214.1:5524-7249 GCA_001799225.1 Deltaproteobacteria bacterium RIFOXYD12_FULL_50_9 | reverse complement strand
ATCCTCGGCACAGGCTACTGCCTGGCTCTCGAAATTCCGGAGGTTCAAACGCTCGGACAACGGAGAAGCGAACTCCATCTCGTCGTCAACAATCAGTACTTTTATTTTATTCATTGGCAACCTCTCCTTGGTCGATAGAACGTACTGGAAAAATAAGAGTAAAAGTGGAACCTTGGCCGACGGTGCTTTCCACAAGGATGTCCCCGCCCAGTTTTTTGACCAGGCCGTAGGTGATTGAAAGCCCCAACCCGCGCCCAAAGCCTCTTTTCCGGTTTTCGTGCTGAAAAACGGCTCGAAGATATTATCGAGTATCTCAGGCTGCATGCCCGGCCCATTATCGATAATATCAACCTGTAGTTTTTCCGCACTCTTTTTAGAAGTTACAATACGAAGTTCGCCATCTTTGACAATCGCATCAATAGCGTTATTAATAATATTCAAAAAAATCTGCTGCAACTGCCCCCGGTCGCTGATAATGGTCGGCAGATCCGACTGCAACTCCAGTTTAATCTCAATATTGTGATACAGGGCTTCCTTATTAAGAAAACCAAGAACCTCCGTAATCACATCAGCAAACTGCGGCGCAGACAGTAGTAACGACCTTTGCTGCACAGGGCGCCGTCATAATAACTATCAAAGAACAGCCCCTTAAACCCAAAGCAATTCAATATATTTTTTTCATAGCATATCATCCACCTGCGAACCTCGCAAAACCGCACCGGTTTTTAAACGGCCGGCCAAGACAAGCCTTAAGGCGTCTGCTGCCAGACCTATAACTCTATCGACTACAGTAATTTTTTTCCAACCCAGATACTGAAAATGCGCCTCTTCAATTCCGCCACAGACCACCAGCGAAATTTCTTCCTTGATTATCAGGCTGCACAACTCATCCCCGGATGGCCCGGGCAGCAATATATTGCGGGGATTTCCAACTACATTACCATGATCCGAATCAACGATCAAAACCTCAGAAGTCAGATCAAAACGGGGTGCGATATCATTATCACGCAACGTCAAAAGTATCTTCATAATCCAACGCCTCACTCCAGACCATAGCGTTTGATCTTGCGCCAAAGGGTGCTGCGCCCCCAGCCAAGCTCCTTGGCCGCCCGACTGCGGTTGCCTCCCACTTTCAGCAGCGCACCCAGGATCTTACTCTTCTCAATATCCGACCAACCGGTCGCCTGGCTGATATCAATCTCGTCAGCGAATCGCCCCCCATGAGCGTTGTCATCATCCTCTCCTTGCTGCACTATCTGGGGGGCAGACGCCGGTTTCCTTACCGGTAAAGCGGTAATGATATTGGCATGGATGGAGGTCGGCAGATGGCTCGAACCAATCCGTTCCCCGGGACAGACATTAACCGCATATTCAATAATATTACGAAGTTCTCGAACATTGCCGGGATACTGATAGCGCAGCAGCTCCTCTGTGGCCGCTGTCGTCAACCCCTTGATACTCTTACCGAGATTGCCGGAAAATAGTTTAACAAAATGATCAATAAGCAACAAGACATCCTCCCCACGTTCCCGCAAGGCGGGGAGATGGGCGCGCAGGACATTCAATCGATAATAAAGATCCTCACGGAACGTCCCATCCTTTACCATCTGGCGCAGATCACGATTCGTACCGGTGATCAAGCGGACATCAACTCTAATTTTTTTGGAACTTCCCAGTGGATAGAACTCCCGGTCATCAATAACCGTCAGCAGTTTCACTTGCAGT
>MGTA01000214.1:2027-5505 GCA_001799225.1 Deltaproteobacteria bacterium RIFOXYD12_FULL_50_9 | reverse complement strand
TGGACCGTTTTGACACCATATGAACTGCCTCAGCCAGCAGATCCTTACCCGTTCCTGTCTCACCGGTAATCAGCAGGGTGGCATCGGTCCGGGCCAGGATCGGCATAAACTCCAGAATCTCCTGCATTTTAGGGCTATGCCCAAGCATGCCCTTCACTTCATCAACACCATGCCGCTGGCGATCAAGCTCCCGCAGTGCAGTAATATCCTCAAGAGCCACCATGTAGCCAATTTTTTTGCCGGCTTGACTGTTGAGTGGAGAAACCGAAAACCGCATGACTGCTTTTTTCCGGTTTACATTAATAATGTCACCTTCAAGGCTCAACATCGCCCCATCATCAAAGACATTCTCAAAAATAGTTCTCTTGATATCCGGATTGCTTCGAAGGACGAAATCACAGCCTACTCCAAAGACATCCACGGATGGATGACCGGTAATGGCCTCAAAAATGCGATTAGCCGAAACAATCCGCCCTTCGTTATCAAGCAGAACGATACCGTGCGGTACGCCATTCAGCAAATCAAGCATATCAAGCCCCTTAAGGGCAGAACCGACAGATTGTTTCATAGCTAACCTCCATCCTCCATATCGAAACACTTAGGTTCATAATATTTCATTTTGTTTCACAAGACAATATTTTTCTCTGAAACACTTCTTCGATCAATCACGCAATATCTTGATATTACAAGGAATAAATATTTATTTTTACCATTAAGTCCATCAATACAACATCATTTACCGATAAGAAATGTTTCAATGTTTCACAATTATATCATTTTGTTTCAATAAGTTTCATAACTACAAACCACACTGAAACAGTATTATTGCAACTAATTGCAATTAAACGATTTATTTAATTGGCACGATTTCTGCTATTAAACTGAATAAACCCGAGCGAATAATTTAAAGGAGGTCTCGCTATGAAAACCACATCGAACAAATTCAACAGCTGGATGAATGCCATTACCTTTGCCGAGGCCGGAGAGTGGGAGACAGCCCGATCCATGATACCGGAAACTTCTCAGAGCAAACTTGCCAAATCAGCTGAGCAGACATTCATGGCTGCTGCATTTGCCGAAGCCGGAGAGTGGGAGACGGCCCGATCCATGATGCCACAGACATTTCAGAGCAAATTTGCCCAGTTTTTTGAACAGACCTTCATGGCCGTGGCCTTTGCCGAAGAGAGCATGCATGATGAAGCACACCGGATCATCGGCAAGACCAGTCAACCAACGAATCGGGCCGAAAATTTCCTCAATTCGGTTGGCCTGCGCGGCGTCAGAATGACTTACGGCATCCTGCAAGAGGAAGCCATCCAATAGGAAGGGAGTTTTTCCTCGGCAAAAAGAGCTATGCGACCTGTCGTCATTATCGCCAGCAACGATTCAATCTTCGCTGAGACACTCAGCAAAAACCTTGCACATTGGGGTTTTAAACCGCACAGGCAAAAAGACGACCAGGACGATGCAACAGAGCAGGAAGGCGATGGTGATGTGGTGTTGTTTGATATACGGGAACTCGCAGATGAGGTGTTTGACCTGCTGGGCTCCATAAGAGAGCGGCATCCGGATATAGAGGTGGTTCTTATCAACAAACCGGACAATGTAAGAGCCTCCATTGCCGGCATGAAGGCTGGGGCGATTGATGAAATAATCGTCCCATTCGACATCACGCTCTTAAAAAGAAAAATCGTCGAAGCCTGCAAACGCCGGAAGGCTATGCACGCTAAGAAAAACAAAAAATCTTTGCTGGACCGTTTCAGCGATGCAATGGTGTCTGCAACATTTGCCCAAGCCGGCAGTTACGAAGATGCTTTAGATTTTATGGATGGCCCGTCGTCAAGGCTAAAGAAAGATAAGAGTCCCGTCAAGAAACAGAACGACAAACCTTAAAAGCACAGTGTTAACGGAGATCTTATGGGAGACATCAAAATACTACTTGTCGATGATGAAGAAAATTTCGTTAGGACCATTTCCGAACGCCTGGATCTACGTGACCTCACAAGTCATACCGCCTTTAACGGCGAGCAGGCTCTCGGGTATGTCGGTGACCGTGAACCGGATGTTATGGTACTTGATCTCCGGATGCCGGGGATTGACGGCATGGAAGTCCTGCGCCAGGTGCGGCAGAACTATCCGGACATCCAGGTTATCATCCAGACCGGCCACGGTAATGATCTTGACGAAGCCGAGGCGAGACGACTCGGGGTATTCGACTACCTTAAAAAGCCGGTCGATATCGAACTGCTGGTTGATCGCATCAAGGCGGCATATCAGGCCAAAAAGGCAGCAACCAGCTACATGTCAGCTGCTACCTTTGCCGAGGCCGGCGAGCACGATACCGCCCGTAAGATGATGAATGAAAAAACCAGGTGAAACCGCTTGCGCCGCCAACCAGTCAGGATCTCGCTGAATCGTCATGAAGATGTACACGGCTACCATACGTGACGATGCGCTCAAGGTCAGGTCAAGAGAGTCATATTATGCGCGCCAGAAGCAGCTGTTCATCCTGGTAGTGGTTTTGGTGTCGGTGTTGCCGCTCCTGCTGATCGGCTGGGCGTCTTCACAGTATTATAAAACATCATGGTTGCAGCAGACCTCGGTTGATCTGAAAAGCTCAGCCGAGAGCAGAAAAGAGATAATTAATCGCTTTCTGACAGATCAGGAAGATATGCTGGCCACCTTTGTTGATCTTTACAGCCCTGAAGATCTGGCCAAACCAAGTAGCCTGGAAGAGGTGTTTTCGGCAATGAATCACAGCGGGGTACTGGTGGATTTGGGGGTTATTGACCAGAGAGGAGTGCATCTCGCCTATGCAGGGCCCTTTCGCAGACAGCTCTCCGATAAAAACTATCTTGAAGCGGAGTGGTTCCGCGAGGCCATGCGCAACGGCAGATATGCAAGCGATATATTCAGCGGGTATCGGGGCGAACCCCATTTCGTTGTTGCGGTCACCGACTTGAAAAAAACATGGATTCTGCGCGCCACGATCAACTCCGAACTGTTTAACGCCCTCCTGGCCAGTGCCGAGGTGGGGCCGGGCGGTGACGCCTTCATCATTAATCGCAAGGGCGAACTGCAGACGCCTGGTCGGGGAACTACCAAAACAATGATACCCCAGGATGAGCTTGCCACGATTGTCTCCCGATCCGGCACTACGATCAGCCAGCACCACAACTATCTCTATGCCACCACCTGGGTGAACGGCAACAACTGGCTGCTGGTCTTAAAGACCGACATCAACTCCTCCCTTGCCGAGTTTTATCGGGCCTGGAATCTCGGGATCCTCAGTATTCTCGGCGCCTCCCTCTTTATACTCGTTGTGACAACCCTCCTGGTCCGTTCCATGATGAACCGGATTGAAGGTGCGGACAAAGAACGGATGCTTCTGAACAACCGGGTTCGCGAGGTCGAAAAGATGGCCCTGGTCGGCAGGCTGGCTGCCAGTGTAGCTCATGAGGTAAACAATCCTCTGCAG
>MGTA01000214.1:1817-2011 GCA_001799225.1 Deltaproteobacteria bacterium RIFOXYD12_FULL_50_9 | reverse complement strand
CCGGCTGGATCAACGAACTACTGGACGAAGAAACCCTGGAGCAGGTAAAAAACTACGATGAATACCGGGGGGCGGTGCAAAAAATCAAGCTGCATGTCGGACGGGCCAGCACTATCACCCATCGCCTTCTCGGATTCTCCCGATCCATGGAGTTTAAACGGCTCGAAATCGACATCAATACCCTGGTTGGAGAT
>MGTA01000214.1:0-1793 GCA_001799225.1 Deltaproteobacteria bacterium RIFOXYD12_FULL_50_9 | reverse complement strand
GATCCAACAGGTATTCTTGAAGATTCTCAACAATGCTATTGATGCAATCGGCAACGACGGCAGCATCACCATCCAGACCAGCATAAAACAAGATAGGCTCTGTATTGAATTTGCCGACTCCGGACCAGGTCTGCCGCCGGAACATCTGCAAAAAATATTCGACCCGTTTTTTACAACCAAAAGACCGGACAAAGGTACGGGTCTGGGTCTTTCCATCTCCCGCAGCATCATGCAGCGACTGGGTGGCGATATCCTGGCGGAAAACGGCAAGCAGGGCGGGTGCATCTTTACGGTAAGCCTGCCGGCGGCTGTAGGGGCGGGGTTCCCTCTTTCCAGTACCCCCTTGAAAGGTAAACCCGCCCAAGGTTAAGCGTGAATAATGTGAGAAACGACGCATTCAGTGTTTTGGTGGTTGACGACGAGCAGGAGTTTGTCGCTACCCTGATCAAAAGGCTTACGAAAAGGGGGGTGACCTGTGAAGGGGCTTTCACCGGCGCCGAGGCTATAGAGCATATCAGACTCAAGGATTACGATGTATTGCTGCTCGACATGAAACTGCCGGACTCAGACGGCAAAGAGGTCTTGCGGGAAGTAAAAAGGCTCAAACCCGAGATCCAGGTTGTCATCCTCACCGGCCACATATCAGCCAGGGACGGACTTGAGGGAGTTGGCGACGGGGCCTACGACTACCTGATGAAGCCGGTAGAATTTGAATCACTGCTCGAATCTTTGCAGTTCGCTAACAAGAAGAAAGCAGCCCAGGATAACCAGTTAGGAAGTTAGACACAAAGTACGGAAGAAAAAGTAACGGTAGCGGCCAGAGTTACACAAGCAACATCAATCGTAACAAGGAGGAAAAAAAAGCAATGAACTTCATTAAGCAACTTGGTGATTTTATGATGATGGGCGCCAGAGCCCATGCCCAATGGGAGATCGATGTGTCAAAACGCATCATGGGGGATCGGAAAAGGCTGATTATTCTCGGCCTGTTATGTATTCCGATCCTCTTACTGGGTGTAGCCTTTGCAGAAGATGTCGGCCACGCCCTGCCCGGCTTCATCGGCAGCAAAACCGCCTACAGCCCGGCGTTCTATACGCCGACCATCTTTTTTGCCTCGATCGGCGTCGGTCTTTGCGCCGGCTTGATCACCGGCTGCATTGGCGCCGGCGGCGGCTTCATTATCGCCCCGGCCTTGATGAGCGCCGGCGTCAAAGGTATCCTGGCAGTCGGCACCGACCTCTTCCACATCTTTGCCAAGGCAATCATGGGCAGCGTCCTGCATCGCAAACTGGGCAACATCTCGGTGCCCCTGGCTCTGGTCTTCCTGATCGGCTCGATAGCCGGCGCCACCCTGGGCGGCTGGATCAACCGGACCCTATATGAGTTCAACCCGGTATTGAGCGACGCCTTTATCACCACCATCTATGTCTTTATGCTGGGCTTCCTGGCCTTCTACGCCTTGATGGACTGGGCTAAAACCGCGAGAGCCGCGAAAGCCGAAGCGGCAAGCGTTGCCGCCGGCAACAAAAAGAAAGTGGATGCCGGCACCATGACCGCCCTGGCCAAAGCCTTGCAGAAAGTCAACCTGCCACCGATTATCACTTTTGACCAGCATCTGGTACCGGGCGGCCGACAGATCTCCTGGCTGTTCCTGGTATTAAGCGGCGCCTTTGTCGGTCTGGCCGCAGCAATCATGGGCGTCGGCGGCGGTTTCCTGACCTTCCCGATCTTTGTCTATGTCCTCGGCGTTTCAAGCGCCGCCACAGTCGGCACCGATATCTTCCAGATCATC
>MGTA01000213.1:2115-5873 GCA_001799225.1 Deltaproteobacteria bacterium RIFOXYD12_FULL_50_9 | reverse complement strand
AACCAGGATGCTGATCCGCCGGTTGCCCGGGTTGTTTAAATCGGCTGGGAAAAGCGGCCGGGTGTCGGCAAAACCACTGACCCGACTCAGACGGTTGAGATTCAGTCCATCCCGGCTCAGTTCCCGGCGGGCGGCAGAGGCCCGATCAATGGAAAGCTCCCAGTTGTTATACTCTCCTTCGCGGTATACACGGGCATCGGTATGCCCCTCGAGAATAATCTTGGCCGACAGGGTCTTCAAGGTGGTATTGATCACCTTGATGATCTCACGCGCCTTGGGAGTCATGGCCGCGCTGCCCACCGGAAACATATCGCTCTTCCCTTCCTTATCGACCATCTGAATCCGCACCCCTTCCTCGACCACCTCGACCATAACCTGGTCCTTGAAATCGCCCAGCTTCTCCTCGACATCCTTACTGATTTTGTCGGCAAGACTCTCGTCGGACATCACTTTAAGCTCATCGCCGTCACTTTTACTGACCTTGAGCTGCAGCTGCTGATCAAAGGTTGAAGCCGGGTCGGAGATATCCGGGCCGTTAGAATCATCACCCTTGGAGGTTGATGATACCGGCGACCCACCTGATTCGAACATATTATAGGAGGTGAAATAACGCGAAAGCTGAGCTTTTTTGGCAGGCGAAGAGAGAGTTAACAGCCAGAGCAACAGAAAAAATGCCATCATGGCGGTTACCAGGTCGGCATAGGCCACCTTCCAACTGCCGTGTGACCCGCCATGATCATCATGGGCCTTCTTCCGACGACGGATCATTTCTTTCGAACATTCCTGTTTTTAAGTTCACTTTCCATCTCTTCAAATCCGGGCCGCATCTCGGCGGGGATCTCCTTGCGGGCGAGTTCCATGATGAAAGTTGGATTCTGATCCATGTGCAGGACAACCGTTCTGACGATATTGAAGAGGATCTCTCTTTTCTTCTCAAGGTGTTCAAGACTGGCCGACATTGGCGCTAAAAAGCCGTAACAGGAAAAAACACCCATAAAGGTACCGACCAGAGCAATACCGATATAATGGCCAAGCACCTCGGGCGGCTCAGCGATCTTGCCCATGGTAATGACAACGCCGAGAACGCAGGCGACGATACCAAGTCCGGGCAGAGCATCGGCGACCTTAGCAATATTCTGCGCCGGCATATGGGCCTCGGCCTTATTGGAGTCAAGCTCAATGTCCATCATTTCGGCTATCTGTTCAATCGGCAGTCCCATAACCAGGATGCGCAGATTATCCCGAAGAAAGTTAAGCAGCAATTTGTCGGCGAGGATATCCGGATGGGCGCTGAAGATCGGGCTCTTCTCAACATTCTCTATCTCACTTTCAAGCGAGATAATCCCCTCTTTCCTGGCCTTGATGAGCAGCTCATAGAGGAGCATAAGCAGGTCCATATATTTGGCCTTGCCCGTCTCCTTATAGAACAGGACATGCCGCATCCCCCGCATAGTCAGGGTAAGGACATTGCCCGGCGATTGAATAATAAAGGCCCCTGTAGCCGCGCCGAAAATAATCATCATCTCAACAGGCTGAATCAGGATGTGAAAGTTGCCTTTTTCAATCGCATAACCGCCGAAGACTGTTACTATAACAACCAGCACTCCGATTATGGTATTCATACGTTATATGGTACTCGCGCGCAGGGTAGCAAAGGAAAGGCCCCCTCCATTTAGATTAGAGGCTTGATAAAGACCGGTTATG
This sequence comes from Deltaproteobacteria bacterium RIFOXYD12_FULL_50_9, assembly GCA_001799225.1. Classification (GTDB taxonomy): domain Bacteria; phylum Desulfobacterota; class Desulfobulbia; order Desulfobulbales; family CALZHT01; genus XYD12-FULL-50-9. Next base: position 4,169 of record MGTA01000213.1, on the reverse strand, counting down.
GTGGGCGGAGCGGGATTCGAACCCACGACCTTTGGCTTCGGAGGCCAACACTCTATCCAACTGAGCTACCCGCCCACATAACAACTTAGCCAATAAAAACCGCTGGTATTCACGTACTTTTCCAACAACAACGGTACTTTTCAATACCATGTCTCCACGTTTTCGTAAAGTTATTTTATGGTAAAGCCTGTTCATCGCCAAGATTGCCACGGCCTGCCTCTCTGCCTTTTGGAAAAGAAAAAATAAGCCGGTCTTGCTGATTCCTGACGCGCAGCCCGCTTTTCATATGTAATATCCCTCTGCCCCCCTTAATCTGACAGAATCGCAAGACCGCCTCAACCTGGGCAAAGCCGGATGAAACACCAAGTTTTATAAACAGGGCCTCGATTACCCGCCGACTGATGGCCCGGGGCAGGGTCAGACATGCGGTCTTGTCTAAGGAATAAACCGGCAGCAGGGGCGAAAATTTTTTCGCCCCTACCGTTGCCTCTGCCACGACACAGTTATCAAAAGCCGCCTGGGCCAGCCGGTCAAGATACTCCTCTTCTTCCCGCAGGATATCGGCGGTACGCCGCAGGGTGGCACGGACGTTGGGATTAAAATTTTTTTCAAGAAATGGCAACAACTCCAGCCTGATCCGATTGCGGAGATAGACCGGCAACTCATTAGAACTGTCAATAAGAAAGGGGATATGACGCTCGGCCAGATAACTTAGAATGGTTGCCTTGGAAGTGTTCAGAAACGGCCGGATGATCCGGCCGTCACGGCTGTAATCCATGCCGGCCAGACCCTTGCAACCGGTGCCGCGAAGCAGACGCAGCAAAACCTCCTCGGCCTGATCGTCCGCAGTGTGAGCAACCGCGATTCTGGCTGCGCCAAACTCAGAAGCCACTTTGGTAAAAAAACCGTAACGGGCAAAACGACCGGCATGCTCAACCGACAACCCCTGCTGCCGGGCCTGCTCCTGCACGTTAATGCTGGCCACCCTGCAGGGATAACCTAACCGGGCCGCTTGCTCACAGACCAAACTCTCTTCACGGGCCGCCTCTTCCGGACGCAGTTGATGGTTGATATGGGCAACAGTGATAACTAGCGACAGTTCAGGAACAAGCTTTGCCAGAACATGCAGCAAAGCCATGGAATCAGGCCCACCGGAAACCCCAACTACAAGACCATCGCCATCAGCAAGCAGTTGTCGCTGCCGGATGGTCGCAAGGGTTACCCGTTCGAGGGGATGCATGATGCCTCAGCCCGTTTACAGGGCAAAGACCTCTTCAGAAGAGAGAACCCTGACTCCAGCCTCGGTCAAGGTTTTCGTGGCGCTGTCCAGCGCGTCAATACGGAAAATAATCAGACCGCTTTTGCCGGTCTTCTGGGCAAAGGCATACAGGTAACGAACCGAAAGTCCAACATCGTTAAGGATCTGCAATACACTCGCCACGCCGCCTGGCCGGTCCGGCACCTCAAGCACCAGAATTTCACTGGTTTCTACCTCGAACCGATGCTCGGCCAGGATCTGGATGGCCTTGGCCGTATCATTGACAACCACCCGCAAATGCCCGAACGGCTCGGAATCGGCCAGCGACAAGGCCTTGATGTTGATACAGCTTCCGGCCAGCAGAGTGGTAATTCTGACCAGGCTATCGGTTTTATCCGGCAAGGTAATGGAGAGTTGTTCGACTTTCATTGCTCTTTTCCCTGAATATAAGTAAGATATTTGCAGTTTTTACCACGAAATACCGGGAATAGCAAGCCGGGGCCGGACAGATCCGAAGATGAGCAGGCAACTGCCGGTGGCCTGAAAAAACAAAAAAATATACCATACGTAATCAGGCTGGGGTATGTTGATTTTTTCTTTTTCTCCCTTAGCAGGATCATCAGGAACGTGCCATGTTGTATGTTAATGAAGAACCATTGGAATTCAAGAAAGACCTTAAGCCCATAGACTTTGCGGCTGATGTTAAACCAGGCGCTGACATCTTTATCATCAACGGTTTTCCGGTCTCCCCGGATACGCCGCTTAAAGACGGCGACCGGTGCTGGCTGATCAAACG
>MGTA01000213.1:0-2106 GCA_001799225.1 Deltaproteobacteria bacterium RIFOXYD12_FULL_50_9 | reverse complement strand
GCCACTCACCAGGTGTGCAGGAAAAAATCGCCAAGGCCTCGGTGGGGATCATGGGCCTCGGCGGCCTTGGTTCGGTACTGGCCGTTGCTCTAGCCCGTATCGGCGTCGGCCATCTGCTCCTTGCCGATTTCGATGTGGTTGAGCCGAGCAACTTAAACCGCCAACAGTATTTCATCGACCAGATCGGTATGCCGAAGACCACGGCATTAAAGGAAAACATTACGAGAATCAACCCATATATCGCGATCGATATAATCCAGGAACGACTTACCGAGAAATCAATCCCGGTTTTATTTAAAAGTGTTGACGCACTGGCCGAATGTTTCGACAATCCGGAGACCAAGGCTGCCGCCCTGCGCGCCGTACTCACTGAACTGCCTGGGATCGGCTATGTGACAACATCCGGCCTTGCCGGCTACGGAGCCAACAACACCATCATTACCAAAATGATCTACCCTAATGTCTACATGGTGGGCGATGGCGAATCAGCAGCGAGTCAGGGCCAAGGTCTCATGGCGCCGCGAGTCGGGATAGCCGCCCATCACCAGGCCAACAAAATTCTGCAACTTCTTCTCAAACATCCAATGTGAACCAAAATCAACATGATCACCATTACATGCAACGGTAAAGAAAAACAGGTAGCAGCGACCGGCACGGTTCTTGAACTCATTGCAGAACTTAAGCTCGACCCGGCCACCGTAGTTGTGGAGTGCGACCGCAAGATCCTCAAACCTGAAGAGTACGCCGGCTACTGCCTGCACGAAGGGGCTGTTCTCGAACTTGTCCGTTTCGTCGGAGGTGGTTGAGATGCTGACCATAGCCGGCCGGCCTTTCCGATCCAGGCTTTTCACAGGCACAGGCAAGTTTGCCTCAGCAAGCCTGATGAAAGCAGCCATCGATGCCTCGGAGAGCGAAATGGTAACCGTGGCTCTGCGCCGCATCGACTTAAACGACCCCCAGGACGATATCATGCATCTCCTGGACCGGAAGCGCTACCTCTTTCTGCCCAACACCTCAGGCGCCAGAAATGCCGAAGAGGCCATCCGCCTGGCCAGAATGTCCAGAGCCTCAGGGGGGGGCAACTGGCTCAAACTCGAGGTGACGCCCGATCCCAGAACCCTGCTCCCTGATCCGGTCGAAACTCTCAAGGCCACTGAAGAGCTGGTCAAAGATGGCTTCATTGTCCTGCCCTATATGAACGCCGACCCGATCCTGGCCCTCAAACTGCAAGATGCCGGTGCGGCGGCGGTCATGCCCTTGGGCTCACCCATCGGCACCAACCAGGGGTTGCTCACCAGGTTTCAGATCGCCATCATCATCGAACAGGCCCGTGTACCGGTAGTGGTGGACGCCGGAATCGGCGCGCCCTCCCAGGCCGCTGAGGCCATGGAGATGGGTGCCGACGCCGTGCTCGTCAATACCGCCATCGCCGTAGCCGGCGATCCGGTGCGGATGGCCAAGGCCTTTGCCCTGGCAGTAGTAGCTGGACGCGAGGCCTTTCTTGCCAAGCTTGGCGCGGTACGGCCGGATGCGGCTGCCTCCTCACCCGAAACCGGGCTTGATTTCCTGCGATGAGCCTTCCCATGTTCACACTCGCTTCGCAAACTGCCCTGCAGAAAAGCATCTCTTCCGCCAAGCGGGCCGATGTCGAAAGAGCCTTAATTGGCCAACGGCTCACACCTGCCGACCTTGCCGTCCTGCTTTCGCCGGCAGCCGAAGAGCTCCTGCCTGCCCTCGCCGGCCGCGCTGCCGAACTTACCGCCAAACGCTTCGGACGCACCATCCAGCTCTATGCGCCGATCTATCTCTCCAATTTATGCGCCAACAGATGCCTTTACTGCGGCTTTTCGGCCGAGAACCAGATCGAGCGCAGGGTCTTGAGCCTGGACGAAGCTGAACAGGAGGCCATGCTTCTGCATGAGCGCGGCTTTAACCATATCCTCCTGGTCTCGGGCGAAGCGCCGGCCCGGCTGGGTGTCTCCTATCTCGTTGCTCTGACCGAGCGACTGCGCGACCGGTTCGCAGCTATCTCGATTGAGGTGCAGCCCATGGCAACGGCCGAATACCAACAGCTCTTTGCCGCCGGGATAACCGGGGTCGCCATTT
>MGTA01000212.1:2310-6104 GCA_001799225.1 Deltaproteobacteria bacterium RIFOXYD12_FULL_50_9 | reverse complement strand
GGCCCGCTCTACCGGGTTCTCTTTCTCTGCGCCGTGCTTCTTTTTCTTCTGACCTTTGTGCTCAACACCGGCGCGGAGTTGATTCGTCAACATCTGCAGAAGAAGTATGGCCGGTATTAGGATGGCATTCATGAATTCGATTTCGCAAACCAAACAATCCAAAAATAACTTCTTGCACCGTGGCGAGCCCTGGGTCTGGGCCTCGGGTGCTGCTCTGGCCTTTATCCTGGTCATGATCGTCCTGCTGCTGGGGGTGGTGGTGGCGAATGGACTGCCCGCCTTCTGGCCGAAAGATCTGATTGAGGCGCGGCTGAAAGACGGCAGCCGGGTTCTGGGTGAAATTCACCGCCGGGAGATCAACGGCGATGGCGTGGCCACTGTCCAATTCAAGGTCGGCAACCGCGACCTTCTGGGCCTGGATTTCAAGTGGTTGTCGCAACCGGAGATTATCAGTGAGAGTCGGCCGGTAGACGCCGTGGTCCTCGAACGTCGGGAGTACGGTAATTTCTTTGGCTATTTACAGAAAACGGATGGCGCCAAGGCGGTTTTCACTGATGCCGCCGGACGTATTAAGGAGATAGCGCTGATCGACATCATCCGCAGCTATCGTCCCAACCGCATGAACCTGCTCGACAAGACCGGGCTGTATGCGACCCGCCTGGTTGAGTTGCTCTGGGATGAACCCCGGGAGTCAAACACCGAAGGCGGACTCTTTCCGGCGATTTTCGGTACGGTGTTGATGATCTTCCTGATGAGCATCCTCTCTTTTCCGCTCGGCGTGATCGCCGGCATCTACCTCCGCGAGTACGCCAAACCTGGTATTCTGGTGACCATGGTCCGGATCGCGGTGAACAATCTGGCCGGTATTCCTTCAATCGTTTACGGCATCTTCGGACTTGGTTTTTTTATCTACGGTATGGGCGGGGCCATCGATCAGCTGTTTTTTCCGCAAAATCTGCCGACCCCGACCTTCGGAACCGGCGGCATCCTCTGGGCCAGCCTGACCCTCGGGTTGCTCACCGTGCCGGTGGTCATTGTCTCGACTGAAGAGGCGCTGGGCGCTATCCCCAAAGGTATAAGAGAGGCATCGCTGGCTTGTGGCGCCACCCGTTACCAGACCTTGACCCGGCTGCTGCTGCCCATGGCGTCGCCAGGCATTCTGACCGGTTTTATTCTGGCCATGGCCAGGGCTGCGGGTGAGGTGGCGCCCCTGATGATCACCGGAGTAGTCAAGCTGGCTCCCACCATGCCCATTGATACCAGTTTCCCATTTTTTCATTTGGACCGTAAGTTTATGCATCTTGGTTTTCATATCTACGATATCGGCTTTCAGTCGCCGAATGTCGAGGCTACCAAGCCCATGGTTTACGTCACCACCCTGCTTCTTCTGCTCATCGTCGTGCTGATGACCGGCACTGCCATCCATCTGCGGAATACGATGAAAAAACGCTATACCCTTACGGATGTCTAAAGATGACCAAACGAATCTCCACCATCAGTGAAATAGCCAATCCCATTGTCGAGATAAAAGGTTTAAACCTTTTTTACGGCGACAGCCAGGCCCTTTTTGATGTCAGTTTTAACATTCCGCGCCAGATGGTTACGGCCCTGATCGGCCCATCCGGTTGCGGTAAGTCCACCCTGATCCGCTGTCTGAATCGGATGAACGATCTCATCAACGGCCTGCGTACCGAGGGCAGCATTAAAATTGACGGCATCGAGGTGCTTGATCCTGAACTTGATGTCATCGCTCATCGCTATCGGGTCGGTATGGTTTTTCAAAAGTCGAACCCCTTTCCGAAGTCGATCTATGAAAATGTAATTTTCGGTTTGCGGATCGCCGGCATTAAGGACAAGAGCGTGCTGGACGAAGCCGTCGAGCAGTCGCTGAAGCGCGCCGCCATCTGGGAGGAGGTCAAAGAACGGCTGCATAAATCGGCCATGGGGTTGTCCGGTGGCCAGATGCAGCGATTGTGTATTGCCCGGGCCATTGCCGTCAATCCCGAAATTATCCTAATGGACGAACCATGTTCGGCCCTGGACCCTCGTGCCACCGCTGCTATTGAGGACCTGATCCGCGAGCTCAGGAGCGAATACACCATCATTATTGTCACCCACAACATGCAGCAGGCGGCCAGGGTCTCGGACTACACCGCCTATATGTATCTCGGTAAGCTGGTTGAGTATGACCTGACCGGTAAGATTTTTACCGCTCCCAGCCATCGGGAGACGGAAGACTATATCTCGGGACGGTTCGGCTGATTAAGGCAAGGAATATTTAAGGCGGCAGATATAGGGGTACCCCTTTATCGGTGTCCAAATTCTGGGCGGCCACATAGGGCCGCCCCTACAAAACAAGACATTTAAAATCATCCTGGCAACAAATAAGGAGCACTTTCATGGCCCAGTCTCTGACCAGCGAAATCAAAAATCTCAAACATATGCTGCTCTACCTCGGCACCATGGTTGAGGACAACTTGCAAAAAGCCGTCAAGGCCTTTCTCGAAAGCAATGTCGAACTGGCGAAAACGGCCAAGGAGATGGACCGCGAGATTGATAATACCGAGGTAGATCTGGAGGAGGAGTGCCTGCGGGTTCTGGCCCTGCATCAGCCGGTTGCTGGTTCGCTAAGGTTCGTGGTGACCGTCCTCAAGATCAACAATGACCTGGAGCGCATTGGTGACCTGGCGGTCAAGATTGCCGACAAGGCCGAGCTGCTTTCAGCCACCGACCTGAACGGTTGGCCCGCCGTCATCCCCATTTCGGATCTATACGGGCCCATGGTTGAAAAAACCTTGTGGATGTACCGGAACTGCCTGAATGCCTTTATCGAGGAAGACGCTGATCTTGCCTACAAAGTACTATTGATGGATGACGAAGTTGACCAGGCTAAATATTCAATCCGCCAGCAGCTTGAGGAGCTGCAGGAGCGCGATCCAACCCAGTACGTCTATCTCGGTAAACTGCTCGGGGTCTCCCGTTGTCTGGAGCGGATTGCCGACCACAGCACCAATATCTGCGAGGATATCATTTATATGTTGCAGGGCGCTATCATCCGTCACGAACTGGCCGAATGACAGAAGTGATGGCGGCCTTTGGACGGCAAGTGCAAAGTGCAAAAAGAAGAAAAATAATCCATTCAATTGATTCCCCACTTTTTTCGTGTGTCGGATGTGTCAGTCGGCTATATATAATGATACGCCTGTTTTTTGGTTTGTTGCATTGCTGACGCATCCGGACATTATTTAGGGAGAAGTGCAAGATGCAAAAAAGAAACTGCTGGGAATACATGCGTTGTGGACGTGAACCTGGGGGTGGAAGGGTGGAGGAGCTCGGGTTGTGTGCTGCTGCCACTGAGGTTCGACTGGCGAACGCCAATGGCGGCAAGAACGGTGGCAGGGCCTGTTGGGCTCTGACCGGCACTCTGTGCGGTAACCGGGTACAGGGGACCTTTGCCAACAAGCTCGGTAACTGCCGGCTCTGCGAGTTTTACCTGCGAGTGAAACAGGAAGAGGGGGGTAGCTGTTTGAGTACCAAGGCTATTTTAAAACTATTGGCGACCGCCCCCCTGGCATAGCCTTTGGGCGCAAGGGCAACGGCCGGAATTGTTCCGGTAAGATTTCTAAGGAGTACGGCACTCAGGGCAGGATAAAGTAAAATGCCACCCCGTCCTCCCGGCCTGGTAGCGGTGAGATTACATTGATGATCCCGCCGTGCAGTTGGATGACCTTGAGGCAGAAACAGAGCCCCAGCCCGATCCCCGTGGAGCGTGTCGGCCTTTTACCCTCTTGTAT
>MGTA01000212.1:0-2295 GCA_001799225.1 Deltaproteobacteria bacterium RIFOXYD12_FULL_50_9 | reverse complement strand
GGCAAACGCTTGAAAGATCTTGGTCTGATCCGCAGCCGGTATCGGCGGACTCTGGTTGGCGATGACAAAGGCCAGTTGACCGCTGCCGACAATAGGCCAAGTGCAGTTTTCCGGTCGACCAAGCCAGATATCTATCCTGGTTTTTTGCTTGCCATATTTCAGGGCATTCATGAGCAGATTGGCAATTACCCGGTTCAGAAGTTTTCGATCGGCAGTGATTCGTGTGTCTGGCAGGCCGTGATAATCAATGGTGAATTGTTCATTAATCGCCACGTTTTGATGTAAGGCAATCTGTTCCTGTATGCACTTGTCCAGATCCAAGGACTCTTTCCGTAAGACTAACCGATCGTTTTGAGCTGCTGCAGTAAGCAGGATGTCATGCAGCATATCCCGTTGTTTCATCAGACAACTTAAGGCGTTCTGGATAAGCTGACGTTGTTCCTCGGTGATGTTTGACTCCATCTCCAGAAGGCTCAGGGACGCCATTGCGCCGGTCAGCGGATTGCGGATGTCATGCACCAGCATGCGGGTGTCCCATTCGCGAATCTCCAGTTCGTCGAGTTTACGCCGGTACTTCCCCTGCCAGAGTTCTAATTCTTGTTTGCGGTCCAGAAGAAGGCGTAATTTTTTGGTTAGCAGTTCCGGATCGATGGGTCTGATCAGATAATCGTCAGCCCCGGCTTTCATCCCGATCAGGGCATCCGCCTCTCCGACCCGTTTGGCTGTGATCAATACGATGGGCAGATGGGCAAGCTCGGTGTCAAGGCGCAGGACACGGCACAGTTCATATCCGGATAGACCCGGCATCATGACATCCGCGAGGATTAAATCGACAGACCTGCGGTCTTCCTGTAAAATTTTGAGGGCTGCCTCGCTGTCGGAAGCCGTCAACACCTCGTAGCCTTCATGTTCGAGGGTCGCTTGCAGGACCAGAAGGTTGTCCGGCATATCTTCGACGATCAGTATGCGTTCCAAGTTGCTGTCAACCATAATTTTCCTCCTTATAGCTGCTCTGATAGATAACCTTTAGATGTTATTATAGGTGGAGATGGAGAAATAACCATTCATTTTTTGAAAATGAATGGTAGTCAGAATTAAGAATTTTGGAATCATGAGTGGTTACAATTGGTTATCCTGTTTAGATCTCTTTGTCGCGGCAGAGCTGGTCGTGCCGTGTCTGCAGAACATTAAGGGCATTCTGTAGCCCGGCCACTTGATCTCGCAGGGTTTTAATCTGTAATACGGCTCTTACCCTGGTTACCAACTCCAGATCATCTACCGGCTGCACCATGAAATCATCCGCACCCAGGTCCAGGCCTTTAATTCTGCTGCGCAGGTCGTTATAGGTGGCTGAAAGAAAGATTACCGGCACGGCGGTGGTTTGTGGATCACTCTTGAGCAGTCGGCACACCTCATAACCATCTGTGACCGGCATGCAGATGTCGAGGAGGATGAGATCGGGTTTATGTTGGCGGATCGCAGCAAAGCAGGTTTCGCCACTATGGGCGATGCGGATTTCGCCGCCTATGAAGTGGCGTAATTTCTCCTGAAGCATGAAGGCGATATCGGGATTGTCATCAACAATCAGTATGTTAGTCATTGAATTCTCCCTTGCCAAGCCATTTTTTCAGCACTGTAAGCAGAATTGCCGGTTCCACAGGTTTAGCTATGTAGTCGTCACAGCCGGTGGCGAGAATTGTCTCCCGATCGCCCTTCATGGCCTTGGCTGTGATCGCCACAATCGGGATGTGCTGCAGGCCGGAATGGGTCCGGATGGCGGCAATGGCCTCTATCCCGCCCATATCCGGCATCTGGATATCCATCAGGATCAGGTCGGGATGTCGGCGGGAGGCTATTTCAATAGCCTCCTGGCCGTTGCTGGCCTTGATCATCTCATATTCGGATGATTTAAGAATCTCGGTAATTAGAAAAAGATTATCAGGATTGTCTTCGGCAACCAGTATGCAACGGCCGCCGGGCTGCGGCAGACCTCGGGGAACTTCCGGCGATTGATCCTTCTTTTTTGGCATACTGTTGCCGGATGGCGTAGACTTTGGCAATAGAGTCGGCGGTTGGCGGTTTATAATGCAGCGGATCTGTTCAAGAAGCTGATCTTTGAGGATGTTGCCCTTGGCTAAAACCCCCTTGACATTGGGCGGCAGGTTGCTGGTCTCCTCCGGGGTAAGATCCATGGCGCTTAACACCAGAACAGGGGTGAGCAGACGTTCCGGGTTGCGGCGCATCTCCCGCAGGAACTCAAGGCCGTTCATGATCGGCATTTTGAGGTCAAGGACG
>MGTA01000211.1:3419-6918 GCA_001799225.1 Deltaproteobacteria bacterium RIFOXYD12_FULL_50_9 | reverse complement strand
CTGCTCATCCCGCCAAAGACCGACCCGGATACGCCTCAACGCTTTGACTGGCCCGGTGGCCTGATCTGGATTCTCATCCTGACCCTGGCCACCATATCTCTTACCCATGCCGGAGCCCAGTTCTGGTCGCCTATTCTGACAGGTACAACTGGCGGCGCAGCCCTGCTTTTGCTGCCGCTCTTTCTCTGGCTGGAAAAACGGGCAGCCTCCCCTCTCCTGCCCTTAACCTTCTTTACCCACCGTTTCTTCTGGGTGGGAATAAGTTGCGCCCTGATCTCCTTTCTGGTCCTCTTTGTCGCCCTCATCCTCACGCCATTCTTCCTCGACCACGTCCTTAATCTCAGCGGGTCGCGGCTGGGCCTGGTGATGATGGCAGTCCCGGTATCGGTCATGGTAGTCGGGCCGCTTTCCGGCTGGCTCTACGACCGGATCGGCGGCCGCCATCTCACCACTCTGGGTATGCTGATATCAGCCGGCGGCCTGATACTGCTGGCCGCTATTACCCCGACCACTCCAGCACCTCTGGTAGCTCTCCGCCTCGCCCTGCTCGGTTGCGGCCAGGCCCTTTTTCTCTCGCCCAACAGCGCCTCAATCCTGCAGTCGGTACAGCCGAAACACACCGGCGCTGTCGCGGCGCTGATCGCCACGGCCAGGAATCTCGGCATGCTGCTCGGCATCGCGCTCGCCGGCCTGGTCTTTGCTTTCTCGTTCAAAATTGCCACCAATGGCCTTGATCTCAAAGATTTCACGCCGCAGCATCTAACCTCCTTCATGCAGGCCCTCCGCAACGCTTATCTGACCGCCGCCGGCATCGGCCTGCTTGGCGCCGCCCTCTCCTGGCTGCGGCCTCTCAAGAGCACGAAACTCTGACCTGACCAGCAGAATCAGAGACAACAGGAGGTTAGATTTTTTTGACATCCGCAGCCCGGTATGCTATTGACATAGATTCGAAAGGAATAATCGCATCCAGAGGGAAATTTATGGGAAGCATCATTACGATTGCCGGGCAAAAAGGCGGGGTAGGAAAGACGACAACCGTTCTCAACCTCGCCTACTCCTTGTGCCTTCTGCGGGAGGAGGTCCTGATTCTCGACTGCAATCCCAGCGGCGGCGCCTCCCTGCTCTGCAACATCAAACGTAAGACAGACAAAGGACTTATCCATCTCCTTAAAGGCGACGTCGATCCTGCTGAAATTCTCGTCAAGCCCTTTGGTGGCCCCATGTTCGTGGCAGGACCAGGGGCCACTACTCCCGAGGAAATTCTCTTCTTCGAAAACGAAGCGCGCTACGGCAACCTGGCCAGGGTTATCAAACAATATGCCGAGATCTTCCCCCGTATCATTATTGATGCGCCTATTGGCCTGGGCAATATTCTCGAAAATCTCCTGACGATCAGTACTAGCTACATCATAGTTGCCAATTTCAGGGCAACCTCGGTAAAATCTTTTTCCGCCTTCTTTCGTTTTGCCGATTGGGTAAAGCTTGGTCAGAATCCCGGCCTGAACCTGGAAGGCGTACTTTTCACCATGTATCGCGACACGATCACCTCTGAAAAAACCATCTTTCAATATTTCAAGTCTCGCCTGCCCCCTAACTTCTTCTTCGATATCACCATCCCCTACAACCCCAAATACGAGCTGGCGAACCTCAAATCAGTGCCGGTGGCGCTGATCAGCGACGCCAAGGACGCAGCCCAGCCTTACATGCTGCTGGCCACAGAACTCAACCAACGTTCGGCAGCCCAAAAAACTGCCAAAAATAATCAGGATGAACCGACCGCCAGCAGAACATCCGGCATTGAAAAGAGACCGGCAAACGACAACACCATGAGCGCCATGCTTGAAGAGATTCTTGCCGACCTCTGCCGAAAAGGCGGCTTCTCCGGCGCCCTGATCGCTGACGAAATGGGTCTCCCCCTGGCAACCGGCAATCTCCTTCAGGATGCCGACGCCCTGTCCGCCTTTGCCACGATATTGGGAGAGTCCTTGAAACAGGCCGATACTATTCTCGATTGCAAGGGAGCTGTTACTGTTTCCCTGGAGGTCAACCAAGTCGAAAAGATTATTCTGCGCAAATTCCAAACCCACGACAGCCTGTATTATCTTATGGTATTTGCACCGCGCCAAGCCGAACCATCCGCTCTGCTTAACGAGGTTGTCGCGGCAATCATTGCCGCTATGGCCTGACGAAGGAATCAGTTATGAACGATCCGCTGCATCATGGTCATATTGACTGGGAAACCATATTCAATGCAATTGGGCATCCTACCGTCATTATCGATGTCAATCATCGCATCATAGCAGCCAACAGCGCTACCATCAGCCTGACTGGCATGCCGAATTCCGGGATTATCGGTCGTCAATGCTATGAAATTTTTCATGGGAAGGGCTCCAGTTCTCCGGCCAGAGGCTGTCCGATGGAACAAATGATCCACTCAGGTCGTCTCGAAACGACGGAAATGGCGTTGGAAGCCCTGAACGGCATCTTTCTGGTCTCATGTACACCGATCCTCAATGACCGGGGGGAGCTTGAGAAAGTCATCCATATCGCTACCGATATTTCCGAGCGCAAAAAGGCGGAGAATGCTCTGCGCGCCAGTGAGGCCACCTTCCGAACCACCCTGGAAAGTATTCCCTTCGATGTCTTCGTGCTCAATCGTGATGGCAGCTATATCATGCAAAACTCGGTCTCCCGGCAGTGGTGGGGCGAGATAGTCGGCAAACGCCCCGAAGATATTACCGACGATCCGGCCAAGCTTGCCATATGGCGGAGTAATAACCAGCGCGCTTTGGCAGGAGAGGTGGTCAAAGCTGAGGAGAGCTTTGTGATCAACGACGAAGTTCGCCATGTCTATAATATCATCGCGCCGGTCAGGGATGGCGATGAGGTCAACGGCATCGTCGGAATGAACATCGATATCACGGAAAATAAACGGGTAAAGCAGGCCTTGGACGAGCAACTGCAGCAGACCCAGAGGATGGAATCGATCGGGACATTGGCAGGCGGAATCGCCCACGATTTCAACAATCTGTTGCAGGGTGTTTTTGGCTATCTGCAGATGGCCAGGCTGTTGATTGACGACAGGAAAAAGGCCATCGGCATGCTCGAGCAGGCTGAACAGGCGCTCATGATGTCGGTGAATCTGTCCTCCCAGTTGCTTACCTTTGCCAAGGGCGGCAAACCGGTCAAAAAGCAGATCGGTCTTAAGCCGGTTATCGATAATTCGGTCAAGTTTGCCTTGAGCGGCGCCCGGGCCGAAGCCAATCTGGATATTGCTGCTGATTTGTGGCAGGTTATGGCAGACGAAGGCCAACTGGCACAGGTCATTCAGAATATTGTGCTGAATGCCAACGAGGCCCAGCCGAATGGCGGCACCATAGCAATAACCGCAGTTAATGTGAATATCCCCAAAGGGATGAAGCAGGCCCTGCCCGATGGTGGTCGGTATGTTTTGATTGCTGTCAGGGACTCGGGCCTGGGGATTCCGCCCCAGCATCTT
>MGTA01000211.1:0-3409 GCA_001799225.1 Deltaproteobacteria bacterium RIFOXYD12_FULL_50_9 | reverse complement strand
CTCCTATTCAATCATCAAAAACCACGGCGGCACTATCGAAGTAGCATCGGAAACCAACAAGGGCAGCACCTTTTCAATCTATCTGCCGGCGGCAGAGACGGATGGGCAGACAGCAAACTCGGCTGTAATCGGTAAAGTGGCGCCCCATCTAGGCAGAATCCTGTTGTTGGATGATGAAGAAGTAGTCAGAACAGTTGTGATGGAGATGCTGACTGCCCTTGGCCATGAAGTGGAATGTGCAGCAGAAGGCAAGGAGGCCATAGAAAAATTTTTACTGGCCAGGAAAACCGGCCGGTCATTTGATCTTCTAATCTTTGATCTGACGGTCAAAGGCGGGATGGGCGGCGAAGAGGCGATCAGAAGGATTCAGGAGATCGAACCGCATGTAACGGCAGTTGTTTCCAGCGGCTACTCCGACAGCCCTGTCTTATCCGACTTCCGAGCCTATGGTTTCTCCGCCTCTCTGCAAAAACCCTTTACGATTGAAGCAGTCAATGACTGCCTGAATACGCTGCTGGGCAAGCAGGCTTGACAATCCGTCCCCTGACAACCTTGCCGGTCAATCCTGGACTTTCAGAAAATAGCAGCACATATAATCGTCCAGCACCTTATCCACCAGCTCTCTGGGAACGCCGCTTTCCGTAATCCATTTATCGGCAAAGCCTTTTTTACCCCCCCCTGACTTGCAGCCCAGCTGATAAATCTTGACCTTCTTGCCGCCAATGGTGATCTTATCGGCAAAGGCACTCCGCATAGGCTGGTGAACCGAACAGAACGGGCTGACCCCGGCGCCCTCCCCAACCTTGAATTTGTCGGTCACCATGCTCGGTTTGTTGAACTCGGCGGTAAAATCAGCGTAACCTTCCGGCAACTTTTCAAAAAGACTAGTGTAGTTCTTGATCGAAGGACCGAATGGACAGAGTTTGAGTCCGAACACCGAGCCATCGATGAGCGTCGATCTGCCTTCGATTCTGGTAATGGGGTTGGTCGCCGTATCAATGGCGCTGAGATATTCGGTAAAATTGCCATAAGCAACCGGGCTGATCCGGTCAGCCGTGTTAATGGCATTTCTGATCAGTGTACCCTTGGCATTCGGGGCTCCGCCCATCACAATCATCACCTTAATCATGTCGAGAAAGCTGATGTGGGCAATATCCAGTATGGATCCTTCATCCATCGATAGTCCTCCGTATAAAAAATTACTTTTGTCCGCTTGCCGGCAAAAGCCCCATTCAAAAAACCGGGCTGTCTATGCTCCACCGCCCTGCCAGTTACAAAATCAGATGGCCGCGGCCGCCTGAATCTCCTTGCTGTGTCTCTTGATCTTCAATCTGATCATGCCGAGATTGGATTCCCGTTCCGCCACCACGACCAGAAAGGCCTCGCTGCCAACCGGCGAGAGCATGACCGGCCCGCTCTCATACTCAAGCATGGTCATGGCCAGGGGCCCCTTGCCCAACTGCCGCCCCATGGCCTCTGAGGCGCCGAAACCGCTGGAAGCGATAGCGCCGATCATCTCAGTATCAACCCCGGCAATGGCCTTGCTGTCCAGCAAGAAACCATCCCGGCCGACCAGGCAAGCAGTGTTCACTCCTGGAATGTTCGTAAATTCACCCAACAACTTTTGTAATCCTTCCATGCTGTCCTCCGCATCTTTTATCTGTTGAATATGACTACTACCATCGTTGCCACTGTGGCTACCAGCAAAAAAACTGACATCGTCTCTGATTGCACTGCTGCCTCTCTCTGCCTTGGTCGCAACGCCGCTTAACATTACCGTTGTATCGGATTTCCACTCAGAGTCGTCCGGTGAGATCGCCTCATCCATTTCAAGCTCCTGATCATCACCGTGCCGGGCCCGCTGTTCATCCAGCCGCCGAGTTCCTTCAATAAGCAAGGCCTCAACCGACCGGCGAATGGTGACTGTTGGCACCCCGCCCGCCTTCGTCCCCTCCAGAACGCCACCCTTAAACGTCATTATTTCGTAAAAAGCCTCCTCACCCTCAAACTCCCCGCAGATTGCATGAACAACACTGCCTTCCCGGAAAAAAATTATACCCTCTTTGTTCTTTGCCCTAACCTTAAGGACTGTCGAGGACCTCGAAAGGCTGTTGATCTGGATAATGTCGGTCAACTCCACCCCGGCAACCGTGCCCTTAAAAAGGCTGTCCTCGCGCAAAACATGCCGGACAACATCCCGCATTTCGTTAATATCAAATGGCTTTTCCAAAAAATATAGACTCCCCTTGATAATCGCCTTGGTTTTGCTTTCAGTTGTCGGATAAGCGGTCATAACTATGACCCCTATATTCGGATAGTTATTGCGGACTTCAATCAGGAGATCGATACCGCTCATCCCCGACATCCTGATATCGGTAACAATCAGATCTACTGGAGTGTTCTTAATAATTTCAAGAGCTTTCTCGCCAGATGATGCAGTGATGATCTCAGCGCGCAGGGTGTCGTTGGTAAGATTCTTCTGGAGAGTCCAGATCATGTCCTCCTCATCATCAACGATGAGGACTTTTTTCAACTTCTTCTGTTTAATCGTGCGACCCATAGACAATTATTCCTCGATTGGAACTTATCAGGTTCGGTCGGCAATCCAGCCTGCCCACCCTCCATTTCTGCCGTTCACTGTTACAATACATATCCAAAATGCATGCCATACTTCAGCAGGCTGGCACATTTTGTACTATGCAATAATTTAAGCTAGTTAGGAGGCAAAACAGAGAGATGCCAAAAAAACAGCAACCAAGCCGGTTGGTCAATAAACAGCCGGCCGGTCAAAAATTGATCAGTCGCTAACATGTTGAACGATTGTTGCAGCCAGACGAAGCCGTATTGGGCGGGTTTCAAACCCGCCCCTACGAAACATGCGCCTCTAATGACCATTGGTAATAGTAATCCAGGCCGTATTGAACGGATTACAAACGCCGGCAACCATACTCAAACCATTATTGGACCGCAGGGGGGCGTAGGGGCGGGTTTGTAACCCGCCCTCACCCATTCTTCATGGACAACCACACGCAACAGGTCGGCAACCATCTCGGGGTGAGAAAACAGGTTTTTGTAGCTTTGGTCATGATCCATACAAGTATGTATGCATAGATTTACATCGAAATTCAAGCGGAAACTTGGGCGGGAAAAGGCTGTTTGCCGGATATATGAGGAGTGTCCCAAGTTTTATCTGCGGTCAACAAAAAGTTTGCTCTTTGTTGATTGGCAGAAAATTGATGGTGGGAAAACTTTTTCTTTTTTGCTATGTTAAATTTTGAAGATCTAACGATAGTTAATCAAGGAGGGTTCCATCATGATCAACACCAACGAACTTATGACGATGGTCGAATCTTTACCGATAGATATTAAAACGCAACTTATTGAAAAATTGCTTAGCAGCCTCACTCCG
>MGTA01000210.1:2177-6219 GCA_001799225.1 Deltaproteobacteria bacterium RIFOXYD12_FULL_50_9 | reverse complement strand
TTCGACGAATGCCACCGCTCGCAATTTGGCGAGAACCACCAGGCCATCAAGGATTTTTTCCCCAACGCCCAACTGTTCGGCTTTACCGGCACGCCCATCTTCGATCAAAACGCCAGCGCTCAGCAAGTCGAAGGCCAGCAAGCCAGCTACAAGACCACGGCAGACATCTTTCAGCAGCAACTGCACGCTTACACCATCACCCACGCCATCGAAGACCGCAACGTGCTGCGCTTCCATGTGGACTACTACAAGCCCGACCACCCCACCTCTGCGGGGCACCCCTCCACGGGAGGGGAATCACCCCGCCCATTCCCCTCCACTGGAGGGGTGCCCCAAAGGGGCAGGGTGGTTGCCAAACGCGCCATCGTCGAAGCCATCCTCGCCAAGCACGACGCTGCCACCGCCGGACGCAAGTTCAACGCGGTTTTGGCAACGCAGTGCATCAACGACGCCATCGAATACCACGCCCTGTTCAAAACCGTGCAGGATGAAAAGCTGGCGAGCGACCCTGAATTTCAGCCGCTCAACATCGCCTGCGTCTTCTCCCCGCCCGCCGAAGGCAACAAAGACGTGCAGCAGATTCAGGAAGACCTGCCGCAGGAAAAGGCCGACAACGAACAAGAGCCCGACAAAAAGAAAGATGCCCTCAAGGCCATCATCGCCGACTACAACGCCCAGTTCGGCAGCAACCACAGCATAGTCGAATTCGATCTCTACTATCAGGACATGCAAAAGCGCATCAAGGATCAGCAATACCCCAATGCCGACCTGCCGCACCGCCAGAAGATCGACATCACCCTCGTGGTGGACATGCTGCTCACCGGCTTCGATTCCAAATACCTGAATACTTTGTATGTGGACAAGAACCTCAAGTTCCACGGCCTGATTCAGGCGTTTTCGCGCACCAACCGCGTGCTCAACGACACCAAGCCCTACGGCAACATCCTCGACTTCCGTCAGCAACAAGACGCGGTGGATACCGCCATCGGCCTATTTTCCGGGGAAAAGACCGGCGAGCAGGCGCGGGAAATCTGGCTGGTGGAGCCCGCCGCCGAAGTCATCCGCAAGTACGAGGCGGCAGTCTCCGGCATGGCGGGCTTCATGCAGAAAAAAAATCTGCTGTGCGAGCCTGAGCAGGTTTACAACCTGAAAGGCGATACCGCGCGCATCGAATTCGTCAACCGCTTCAAGGAAGTGCAACGACTCAAAACGCAACTCGACCAATACACCGATCTGGACAGCACACAAAAGGCCCGCATCGATACCATCCTTCCGCGCGACCAGCTACTGAGCTTCAGGGGCACCTACCTGGAAACCGCCCAGCGCCTGAAAGCCATGCAGGACAAACACGACGACAACACCCCGCCGGAAGTGCAGCAACTCGATTTCGAGTTTGTGCTGTTTGCCAGCGCGGTGATCGACTACGACTACATCATGGCGTTGATTACCCGCTACGCCAGCCAAACGCCGGGCAAGCAGAAAATGAGCCGCGAACAGCTCATCGGCCTGATCCAGTCCGATGCCAAATTCATCGACGAGCGCGACGACATCGCCGAATACATCGGCACGCTGGAAGCGGGCAAGGCGCTGGATGAAAAAGCCATCCGCGCCGGGTTTGAACGCTTCAAGGCCGACAAACACGCCAAGGCCTTGGCCGACATCGCCGCCCGGCACGCGCTGGATGCCGCCGCCCTGCAAACCTTCGTGGACGCCATCCTGCGCCGCATGGTGTTTGATGGCGACCAACTCAGCGACCTGTTCGCCCCGCTGGCGCTGGGCTGGAAAGCCCGCACCAGGGCGGAACTGGCGCTGATGGACGAGCTGATTCCCCTGCTCAAAAAACTTGCCCAAGGGCGCGAGATTTCAGGGCTGGGGGCGTATGAGCAGTAAGGGAAAGAACATGGCCAAAATCAATGTGCATGGGCAGGACATCAGCCTCCAGACGGTCGCGGAAGAGGACTACATCTCGCTGACCGACATTGCCCGATACAAAAACCAGGCGCACACCGACGATCTCATCCGCAACTGGCTGCGCAACCGCAACACGCTGGAATTTATCGGCATCTGGGAACGCCTCAACAACCCGGCCTTTAAACCCGTCGAATTCGACGGGTTTAAACAGCAAGCCGGGCTGAACAGTTTCACGCTCACCCCCAAACAATGGATCGAAGCCACCGCAGCCATCGGCATCGTCTCCAAGGCCGGGCGTTATGGCGGAACCTACGCCCATAAAGACATCGCCTTCGAGTTTGCCGCATGGGTGTCGGTGGAATTCAAGCTCTACCTCATCAAGGAATTTCAGCGCCTCAAGGAAGAAGAACGCAAAACCCTGGGCTGGGACATCCGCCGCAACCTCGCCAAGATCAACTACCGCATCCACACCGATGCCGTGCAGCAGCACCTGATTCCCCCCGCATTGAACAGCCGCCAGACTTCGCAGGTGTCTGCCAGCGAGGCCGACGTACTCAACCTGGCCTTGTTCGGCATGACCGCCGGACAGTGGCGCGCCGCCAATCCCGGCAAAAAAGGCAATATGCGCGACGAAGCCGACATGACGCAGCTGGTGTGCCTTTCAAACCTCGAAAACCTCAACGCCCTATTCATTGCCGACGGACTGCCTCAGCCTGAACGCCTGGCGCGGCTCAACCGCATTGCCATCCACCAGATGACCCTGTTGGCTGGCGACGACCCCATCACATTGATTGGCGGTGGTGAGTCATGAGCCATCAGCCGCGTACCGATAGTCTCATCCACTTGCTGCACAAACTTGCCCAAGGACGCGAGATTTCAGGGCTGGGCGCGTATGAGCAATAAAACCACCCCACCCCTGCGGGGCACCCCTTCGGAGAAGGGGAATGATTCCCCTTCTCCGAAGGGGTGGCAGGCGAAGCCTGACGGGGTAGTTCCCAAGCTGCGCTTTCCTGAGTTTCGGGAGGCGGGGGAGTGGGAGGAAAAACCGTTCGACGAATTATTTACCATTGGGAATGGCAAAGACTACAAGCATCTATCCAGTGGAGATATTCCCGTCTACGGATCAGGCGGCCACATGCTTTCAGTCAATGACTATCTGCATGATGGGGAAAGTGTGTGCATTGGAAGAAAGGGAACAATCAACAATCCAATGTTTCTCACAGGGAAGTTTTGGACAGTTGATACCCTGTTTTATACGCACACTTTCAATGGCTGTCTGCCTCGATTCATTTATTCAATTTTTCAGAACATTGATTGGCTTAAACATAATGAGGCAGGAGGCGTTCCGAGCTTATCTAAAACAAACATCGGAAAAATAAAGGTTGCGGTTCCGAAACTAAAAGAACAACAAAAAATCGCCGACTGCCTCGCTTCCCTCGACGAACGGATTACCCTGGAGGCGCAAAAACTCGACATGCTCAAGACCCATAAAAAAGGGCTGATGCAGCAGCTATTCCCCTCCGTTGGAGGGGTGGCAGGCGAAGCCTGACGGGGTGGTTAAATGACGACACAACGAGACCTGAAAGCAACCACCCCCCGCCTGCGGCGTACCCCTCCAGAGGAGGGGAATGCAACCACCTCGCCCCTGCGGGGCACCCCTCCACGGGAGGGGAATAAAATGCGCTACACCAAAAATTACCAATCGCTGCCTTTCAATCCTGCGTTGAAAGAGCGAGCCAAAGCATTGCGCAAAGCAGGCAACCTATCTGAGGTGTTGCTGTGGAATCAATTGAAAAGAGGGCAATTCAAAGGACTGGACTTTGATCGCCAGAAAATCATCGGCAACTACATCGTTGATTTTTATTGTGCCGAAAAACAAGCGGTGCTTGAAGTTGACGGTAGTAGCCATGATGACAAAGCCGAATATGATGCGCAGCGTGACGCATTTCTAATGGGCTTGGGATTGTGTGTCATCCACATTTTGGATGTGGATGTGAAACAAAATCTGGCGGGCGTGATGGACTTCTTGACGCGGCAGCTATTCCCCTCCACTGGAGGGGTGGACGGCGAAGCCGGACGGGGTGGTTAAATGACGACACAGCAGAACCTGAAAGCAACCACCCCACCCCTT
>MGTA01000210.1:1644-2153 GCA_001799225.1 Deltaproteobacteria bacterium RIFOXYD12_FULL_50_9 | reverse complement strand
CACGGCAAGGGCGGGGAGCGGGAAATCGAAGATTTCATGCTTACCCGTTTGATCGGAGGTGGCCGCATGACACAACTCATCCTCTATACCAGCGAAGACGGGCAAGCCCAGGTGCAGCTGCGGGCCGATCTGGGCACGGTCTGGCTCACCCAGTTGGAGATGGCGGAACTGTTCAACGCCAGCAAGCAGAACATTTCGTTGCATCTGAAAAACATCTATCAAGACCGTGAGCTGGACCCTGCCGCAACTGTTAAGGAATCCTTGACAGTTCAAACCGAGGGCGTCCGCGACGTGTGCCGCAGCGTCACGCTCTACAACCTGGACGCTATTCTGGCCGTGGGCTACCGCGTGCGTTCGCCGCGTGGGGTGCAGTTCCGCCGCTGGGCCAGCACCGTGCTGGCGGAATATCTGCGCAAGGGTTTCGTCATGGACGACGAGCGGCTCAAGAACCCCGATGGTCGCCCGGACTACTTCGACGAGATGCTGGCGCGCATCCGCGATATTCGCGC
>MGTA01000210.1:1410-1533 GCA_001799225.1 Deltaproteobacteria bacterium RIFOXYD12_FULL_50_9 | reverse complement strand
GCTGTACGCGGTGACGCAACAGACCGCCGCCGAAATCATCCTCGCCCGCGCCAACCCGACCGATGCCCATTTTGGCTTGCTGGCCTGGAAGGGCGAGCGGGTGCGCAAGCAAGATATCGTGGT
>MGTA01000210.1:0-1262 GCA_001799225.1 Deltaproteobacteria bacterium RIFOXYD12_FULL_50_9 | reverse complement strand
AACGGTTTTCCCCTGCTGGCGGGGGCGGGATCGGTCAGCCATGCCCGCATGGAACAGCAGATTGCTCCGCTGTTTTTGGACTACGACCAACGCCGCAAAACCGAGGAGGTACGGGCGGCGGATGAACAGGACGAGGCCGAGCTGAAGGCGTTGGAAGACAAAATCAAGATTCGAAAAGGCACACCATGACCGAACAAGACCAAAAACAACTGGGCACCACGCTGTGGGGCATTGCCGACACCTTACGCGGTGCGATGAACGCGGACGACTTTCGCGATTACATGCTCTCTTTCCTGTTCCTGCGCTACCTGTCGGACAACTACGAGGCAGCGGCGCAAAAGGAACTGGGGGCGGATTATCCAAAGCTGGAAACCAATGATCGCAGTACTCCGCTGGCGGTGTGGTACGCGCAAAACCCGGACGACACGGCTGAATTTGAAAAGCAGATGCGCCGCAAGACACATTACGTGATCCAGCCCGCTTTCCTTTGGAGCAGCATCGCCGAGATGGCGCGCACGCAAGACGGGGAGCTGCTGCACACCCTGCAAAAGGGCTTCGATTACATCGAGAACGAATCCTTCGCCAGCACCTTCGGCGGACTGTTTTCCGAGATCAACCTGAATTCGGAAAAACTGGGCAGGGGCTACACCGCGCAAAACGCCACGCTCTGCACCGTGATCAAGGCGATTGCCGAGGGGCTGGAAAAGTTCTCCACCGACAAAGACACGCTGGGCGATGCCTATGAATACCTGATCGGCCAGTTTGCGGCAGGTTCCGGCAAGAAGGCGGGCGAGTTTTACACGCCGCAGCAGATTTCGGACATTCTGTCAGGCATCGTCACGCTGGACAGCCAGGAACCCGCTACCGGACCCAAAAAGCATCTGGACAGCGTATTCGACTTTGCCTGCGGTTCCGGCTCGCTGCTTCTGAATATTCGCCAACGACTGAAAAAGGCGGGCGGCATCATCGGCAAAATCGTCGGGCAGGAAAAGAACATCACCACCTACAACCTGGCGCGCATGAACATGCTGCTGCACGGGGTGAAGGATACCGAGTTCGAGATTTACCACGGCGACACGCTGACCAACGACTGGGACATGCTGCGCGAAATGAACCCGGCCAAGGTGCCGAAGTTTGACGCGGTGGTGGCCAATCCGCCGTTCAGCTACCGCTGGGAGCCAACTGAGGCGCTGGGCGAGGACATGCGCTTCAAGAATTACGGCATGGCCCCCAAGTCCGCCGCCGACTTCGCCTTTTTACTG
>MGTA01000209.1:5019-5132 GCA_001799225.1 Deltaproteobacteria bacterium RIFOXYD12_FULL_50_9 | reverse complement strand
AGACCGGTAAAGGCCACGGCGGAAAGGCCGAACTCCACGGAGACCTTGCCCAGATCCCAGGAGTAGAGGGTGGTGACTCCCAGGTTGGCCATGGTGAGCAAGGAGGCCAGACA
>MGTA01000209.1:1357-5000 GCA_001799225.1 Deltaproteobacteria bacterium RIFOXYD12_FULL_50_9 | reverse complement strand
CGGTGACGGATGCCCTCGGTGCAGGTGGCCAGGGCCAGAAACCAGATATTACGCACCTGCATGGTTGGCCTCCTCAATGACACTGACAAAACGTTCTTCCAGCCCTCCGCCCGCGTCGAGAAAATCTCCCAATCCTCCGCTATAGAGCAAGACCCCCTTATTGATGACGCCAATGCGGTCACACAGGGCCTCGATGTCGCTTAAGATATGAGAACTGAAGAAGATGGTCTTGCCCTCCTGCTTCAGCTCGGCGATGAGCCCTTTGATCTGGTGGCGGCCCACCGGGTCAAGGCCGCTCATGGGTTCGTCAAAGATCAGCACCTCTGGGTCGTGGATCAGAGCGTTGGCCATGCCCAGCCGCTGCTTCATCCCCTTGGAAAATCCACCCACCCTGCGGTCCGCCGCCTCGGTCAAATCCATGCGTTCCAGGAGCATGGGCATGCGCTGGTCAATCGCCTGCCGGGGCATGCTGCTCAACCTGCCGGAGAGGAGCAGGGTTTCTCGCGCGGTAAGGTGGTCGTAGAAGAAAGGGAACTCGGAAAGATAGCCGATCCGGTGGCGGAACTCTTCCTGACCCACAGTCTTGCCCAGGATACACAGGCTGCCGGAATCCGGCTTTAAGAAACGCAGCAACAGCTTAATGGTGGTAGATTTTCCCGCCCCGTTGGGGCCGAGGAAGCCAAAAACCTCACCCTGGGCGATAGTGAGAGTGAGGTCGTGAAGCGCTTGATTGCGTTTACGGCCAGAGCCAAAGCTCTTGCCAAGTTTGGTTATTTCGATGGCAGGAATAATCATAATTGTTTTAGAGAAGTTCTTTTGTGGAAAATGGAACAGCCCCGGTCTAAGTGTAAAAGACCGGGGCTGTAAGGATCAGATGAGAAATATATTATTTATTGAACAAGGGCCCAGTTTGCGGTTGGTAAGCCACCACCAGCACCGGTAATGGTAAGAACCCCGTCTGTCGCAGCGTATACCACTACAGGCGATGTAATACCTATTATGCCAAAGGCGTCAGCTCCTGTTGGCCAGGCTGGATTACTAACGCTGTATAACGTATTGGGGACATCGGAATCAGACCCGTAAGCGGTGTCACCTTTATCATGACGGGTATAAGTAACATTAGAACAACCGCCGCTGGCACAGGAACCGGCAGTAACAGCGCTTTCGGCACTCACAATTGCCATTTGCGTTCCAATCCCCAGTGGGACAGAGAACGTTTTTGCTGTAGTAGTATGGGTTCCGACAATTCTGCCACCGGCCACGGTGGCCGTGGCCCCAAGGGAATGTCCAGCGACATCGGACGCAACCGCTTCGACAGCCACAGTTATGAGGCCTTGTCCGACCGCGGCAGCTGCATTGAGTGCCACCGGGGCAGTTTCAGTATGGCCATAACACCCCAGTTCAGCGTTCAGGTCGGATTGACCGCTTACGGCCAACTTGTTTGTAGCCTTGGCATTGGCGTTGAAGGCCCGGGTACGATAGGCTGCGAACTGCGGGATGGCGATGGCCGCCAGGATGCCGATGATCGCCACTACGATCATCAACTCCACCAGGGTGAAGCCCTTTTCCGACTGTTTGTTTCTCAGGGTCTGTAACATGTGTTCTCCTCCGTGTTGGTATGAAGCGTATTATACAACGTTACCCATCTTCTTTTTTGATCGTAGCAAATCAAAAAGACATAAGCAAGTTTTGCATTTCTTATGCCAGATATTTTTTTCATGAAGGACATCTCTGATGAGGTTATATTCTCTATGCAAAAGTATGGGTTATCATGGGTAAAAAGAATCTTGATGAATAATCTGGGCTCGGGATATGATACGACCGATCATGAACAGGGGTGGTGGAGGTAAACAGGAAACTGACAACAGATGGCAGTTTAGCCATAAAGTGTCACAAAAAGGGGAATAAGGCTAAGGAATTCCTGCTGCTCATGAAGCCAAAACGGGTCAAGCACGATTATCTTCTTGTGGCGTGTATCTTGCTTATCTTATAATGTTGAAGTGAGCTTTAGGAGCCGTTACGAATGCTCTATTACATTTTTTACCAGTTCGTTACGCTCCTTTTTGCCGCTCATAAGATGGCGCTATGCAACAGTTTTAATAACGGCTTATAATTGGAATATCGGAACCAGGGACAGGGGTTATGAAAACACCATGGCGCTCTCCGGCAGGGGAGAATGAAAAGGGCCTTACCCTGGTGGAGTTGATGGTCGCCGTGGCCATTATCGGCATTTTGGCCGCGATCGCAGTGCCGTCCTATCTTGCGAGTTTACCGCGAAAACGCTTGCGTGATGCGGCCAGAGACCTCTTGGGCATGATGCAACTGGCACGCCTTAATGCTGTTTCCGACAACAGGCAATGGGCTGTGGAGTTTGACCTTGTCAATAACCGCTATTGTTTGGTGGATAGCGGGGCCAATGATTCGATCGACAGCGCAGCATGTGTTGTGGCTGGTGACGATCTCGTTTCCCCCCCAACTATGCTCGCTGGCTATGGCGGCGGACAGGTGCAGTTCGGCTTTGGCAATGCTGCATTCTCATGGAACGGGGGCGGTCTGAATCAGGCGGCTTCGGTTACCTTTACCAGCCGGGGGATCTGGCTCAATAACGGCGTGGAGACAGACTCTGTCTATATCACTACAAATTTAGGGGCTGGCAATGATATCTATTGTTATGCCCTCAGCACTTCCCCCGGCGGCGGCATAAAGCTCCGTTTCTATAACGGGATGACCCCTTTCAATCAAAACAACTGGATGGAATAGCATGGGTTTTCTTCCGGATAATAAAGCTGAGTTGAGCAGCTTGCCTGCTCAAACGAAACTTATACCCTCTGGGTGCAAAAGTGGTTTTACCCTGGTGGAGTTGATGATCGTTGTGGCGATTTCCGGTCTGGTACTCATTGCCATTTTGGGTGTCTATAAGGCCCAGAAAAGAATCATGGTCGCCCAGGACGTGGTAGTTGATATCCAGCAGAATGTCAGGACCGCTCTTTTTACCCTGACCCAGGATATCCGCATGGCTGGATATGATCCGACCTTGAGCGGGAATTTCGGCATCACCTTTGTTGGTTTTCGTGATTTGA
Organism: Deltaproteobacteria bacterium RIFOXYD12_FULL_50_9; assembly: GCA_001799225.1. Classification (GTDB taxonomy): domain Bacteria; phylum Desulfobacterota; class Desulfobulbia; order Desulfobulbales; family CALZHT01; genus XYD12-FULL-50-9. The sequence continues at coordinate 1,920 of MGTA01000209.1, read as the reverse complement.
ATGATGCGAATGCGGTTGGCGGCAACAGCGCCTTACAGTTTACCGGCGATTGGAATGACGGTGATGGCGATGGCCGTCCAGGTCCGCCGAATGGTGTCGTGGATGCAAATGAAACCGTCACTTTCTCCCTTTATGAAGAATCTGGTGCGGCGGTTGGAACTGTTACGGATTTGGCAAGAAACATCGGGGGGGGGCGGCAGTTGCTGGCCCAGAATATCCAGGCCATCGGCTTGGCCTATGCCTATGATCTGAACAACGACAAGGCACTTGACACCTACACCACCACCGGCGGCACCCAACAGGTAATCTGGGCCATTGATTCTGACAACGACGGTACCCTGGATCGCAGGCTGGATACCAACGGGGATGGAAACATCACCAACGCCGACGGGCCCGGCGCCGGCCTGAACGAGTTGATTGTCGGGGCTCAAATTTCGCCACCGGTGGCTATGGCGGATATCCGTGCCGTCCGGATCTGGCTTCTGGCCGCGGAGAGCGCGGCAGAGCATACAGAGTATTACGATCCGAACACCTATGTGGTGGGCAGGCAGATCATTACCCCG
>MGTA01000209.1:742-1338 GCA_001799225.1 Deltaproteobacteria bacterium RIFOXYD12_FULL_50_9 | reverse complement strand
CGCCGGATGCAGGGGTTTACTCTGGTTGAAGTGATGGTGGCGCTCGTTATTTTTGGACTCGGCTTTACCGCGGTTGTCATGATGACCACCGGTTCGGCCGGCAGCAATGCAACGGCGCGGGCCATAAGCGGTTCGGCGGAAAAGGCTGCGGAGCAGATTGAGCTTCTGACCTCGCTGCCTTATGAAGATCCCCTGTTGCAGGATGATGCCGTCAATATTGGTTTGGCTTTTATCAGAAACCCATTGCCATCCGTGGCCGCCATTGCGGCCGGCGTTTATGACAGTCCAAATCCCGTGGCCCGCCCGGCGGATTATCAGGTGACCAGCCCGGACGGGAGCTACACAACGTACTGGAATGTGGCCGAGGATACCCCTGTCCCCGGAACAAAAACCATCATGGTCATTGTCACGAGCACTGGCCTGGGGCCGCAGAAAACCGTGGTACTGCAGCATATTATTCCGGAAAGAACCTGATATGAAAAACGTCCTGGTGAACGAAAAAGGCTTTATTCTCGTTACGGCAATGGTTGTGCTGCTGCTCTTGGTACTCATCGGGATAGGGGCCATGCGGACAAGCTCCATAGAGGTATTGATTG
>MGTA01000209.1:225-731 GCA_001799225.1 Deltaproteobacteria bacterium RIFOXYD12_FULL_50_9 | reverse complement strand
GGTGTTGATGGAACAACTGCTTCCGATGGGACGCGGTTTTATAACGAAACCATGGGGTTTGTGCAGGACGCAACAGCCCTGGACCAGGATTTTATGGTTCAGGTCGGCATGATGCCGGTGAATGTCGATATCGCCCATACCGGTTCGCGCCAGATGGTTGGCGGCGGGGCGGAGTTTGGCATGGGCGCCGCCGGCGTTGGCGCGGGATCAGCCGCCGGCGTCTGGATCGGCTATACCCTGACCGCCACCGGGCAATCGCCAAAAAGCTCGGTATCCGTGGTGAGTGCCAGCTACCGCTATGTTCCGGGAACAGCAGGGGGGTTGAAATGATGAACCGTTTACTCATCGGTACTCTGACATTAGTACTCAGTGGTCTGGTCATGATCTCTGCGCAGGCGGCGGAACCAACCATGACCACCTACGAGAGTTTTCCGGTTTTTACCGTCAATCCAGTCAAGCCCAATATTCTTATCATTCTGGATAATTCCGGCAGTATGAATTTTAAT
>MGTA01000209.1:0-161 GCA_001799225.1 Deltaproteobacteria bacterium RIFOXYD12_FULL_50_9 | reverse complement strand
ATAAACCGGCCTTTGAGGTGCGGGTATCCGGCAGCAGCAATGATGCGGAGCAGAACATCACCACTGGCGCTGCCGTATATTATAATCATACAGATCTTGATTTGGGCAGATTCACCGTCAGTGGCCAAGAGTCAAATGTGGGTTTGCGTTTTCAAAATATT
>MGTA01000208.1:6610-7771 GCA_001799225.1 Deltaproteobacteria bacterium RIFOXYD12_FULL_50_9 | reverse complement strand
GCCAATCCAATACGATGCCGCCGCGGATGCCGGGGTGGCGAAAACCAAGATGCCAGACAGCCAGGTAGCGGGCAAGGCCACGGTATTTATCTTCCCGGATCTGAACACCGGCAACAACCTGTACAAGGCGGTGCAGCGCTCAGCCAACGCCGTGGCCATCGGCCCGGTTCTCCAAGGCCTGAACAAACCGGTCAACGATCTGAGCCGGGGCTGCACCGTGCCCGATATCGTCAATACCGTAGCGATCACCGCCATCCAGGCCCAGTAATTGAGCAGCAGCACCACATCTGCAAAGTTTATCCCCCGCATGGGGGATCATCGGCCGGCTCGTGTGCAATAGCACACTTCGCCGACCTCTGGATTTTATGCCCCACAGGGGTGAGCATCTGCGGCACTGCTGCTCAATTACTGTCAGTTGCTGTTGAGATGTCTAATAATTACCAAGGGAAAATCTAATGAAGGTTCTAGTACTCAACTCCGGCAGCTCGTCCATCAAGTATCAGCTCTTTGACATGCGGGACGAATCGGTGCTGGCTGCGGGCAGCGTCGAACAGATCAGCGAAGAGGGCAGCCATCTCAGCCACTCTCATCTGGCGCCCCTGACCGGGATGACCAAAATGGTCCGGGCCCTGCCGATTTATGATCACCGGCAGGGCTTTCAGCTAATCACCTCGATCTTAAGAGAAACTGGAGCCCTTGCCGACCCTGGAGAACTCAGCGGCATCGGCCACCGGGTGGTGCACGGCGGCGAAAAATTCAAGGAACCCGCCCGGGTTACCCCCGAGGTTCTGGCCGCGATCCGGGCCTTGATCCCCCTGGCGCCGCTGCACAATCCCGCCAATCTTCTCGGCATTGAAGTCGCCATGGAAAGTGCGCCAACTATGCCCCAGGTGGCAGTGTTCGACACCGCCTTCCATCAATCCCTACCCCCCTATGCCTACCGCTACGCCATCCCCAAAAAACTCTACGAGGCGCATCAGGTCCGGCGCTACGGCTTCCACGGCACCTCGCATTGCTATGTGGCGAAAAAAGCGGCCAATTTTCTTGGCAGGCCGCTGGCCTCCCTCAACCTGATCAGCCTGCATCTGGGCAACGGGGCCAGTGCCGCCGCCATCCAGCAGGGACGATGTATCGACACCTCCATGGGCCTCACCCCCCTTG
>MGTA01000208.1:3849-6599 GCA_001799225.1 Deltaproteobacteria bacterium RIFOXYD12_FULL_50_9 | reverse complement strand
GATGTATCGACACCTCCATGGGCCTCACCCCCCTTGAAGGGTTGATCATGGGCACCCGCTGCGGGGATCTCGATCCGGCGATCATCTTTTACCTGGTACGGGAAACCGGCCTTTCCTCCGGGGAGATCGAGACGATTCTCAACAAGGAAAGCGGACTCAAGGGGATCTGCGGAGCCAACGACATGCGCACCGTGGGGGAGCTGGCAGCAGGCGGCGATTCGGAGGCACAGCTTGCCATCAGTATGTACTGCTACCGGATCAAAAAATATATCGGTGCCTATTATGCGGTGCTGGGGCCACTGGACGCCCTGATCTTCACCGGCGGGATCGGGGAACACGCCTCTTTTATCCGAGAGGGATGCTGCGCGGGCCTTGCCCATCTGGGCCTGGAGCTGGATCAAAAAAAGAACCGGGGTCTGAGAGATGGAGATGCCGCCTTGGAGAGTATAGACAGCCGGGTGAAAATCCTGGTTATCCCCACCAACGAAGAGCTGGAGATTGCCGAACAGACGATTGCCTGCCTGGATGCGAAATAATCAGGCCGGAGTAAAATCAGAACTTTCTCGGCAGCGGGGAAACATCCTTACGTCCATCAAGCATTTTTTGCAGTTGCTGACGTTCAGCCTGCGCCTCCTGCAGCTTGCCCTGTAGCACCAGCTCCTCCTCCGGCGAGGCAGAAAGCAGCAACTTTTCCAACCGCTCAACCTGCTGCTGCGCCCGATAGAGCTCCCGTGCCAGATCCCGTAAGCCGTTGTGCATAATAACCTCGATTTGAAAATGACCGGAGCGGCACCAACAAAAAAGGCCACACCCGGTAAGGTATGGCCTTTTTAACTTTTACGTTCAGGAGATTTCCAGGCCAGGCCTGCCAATCCGCTTTATTTGTTTCAATCCTTTCTTCCCTCAACCATCCAGGTAAGATGCTCGATATTGTCACGCAGCATTATGCTCTGGGCAGTAACTGCCTCAGAGGCCGCGGCCAGCTCTTCGGCATTGGCCGCCATCTGCTGCGTACTGGTATCCATATCGTTCACTGCCTTGCTGATATGGAGCACCCCCTTAGTCTGATCACGAGAGGCGGTGGCAATCTCTGCAACCAACGTCGCTATCTTTTTTGAACCACTAACCACGTCCGCAGATTCCGCCACTACCTCATTCACCTTTTGCAGACCGTCATTAACATTACCAATGGCCCGCTCGATCAAATCACTGGAGTTTCTTGCCGATTGGGCAGTGCGCTGGGCAAGATTGCGCACCTCATCGGCAACCACGGCGAAACCTGCGCCCAGAACCCCGGCCCTGGCAGCTTCCACCGCCGCATTCAAGGCGAGAAGATTGGTCTGAAAGGCGATCGCCTCGATCTCCCTGATAATTGAGGCAATCGCGTCACTGTCTTTTTTGATGTTCTGCATAGAAATCTGCATGGCAGCCACATTGGCATTTGCTCGGGAGCCAATCGCCGTATTCTGCTGCATCCCGGCATTAGCCTCAGCCGAATTGTTGTCATTTTGTTGAACCATGACGGAAATCTCTTCCAGAGAAGCGCTGGTTTCCTCAAGCGAGGCCGCCATCTCCGTAGCCATTTCTGCCACAACCTGAGACACACTGGCCGTGGCCCGGGCCTCTTCAGAGATCCGGTCAGCGCTTTCATCCAGCTCGTTGACAATGCTGTTGATAGAGCGAACAAGCATCCGCACGATAACAAAAGCAAACATTGCGACAACCGCAAGAGAAATAACCCCGCCAATGATGAAGAACAGGCCAAAGCTCTTGACCTCGCTCATGGCCTGTTTCTTGCTCATCTCCTGCCCGGTGCGCAGCTCATCAACCGCAGCCTTGGTGCTGACCATCAGACGAGAGAATTTATCAGAAAATTCTCCGTCAAAGGCTTCCTGGGCGGCGGCCTTGTTACCTTTTTCCAGCGAGGGCAGAATCTTTTTATTAAGGATCTCTCGCATCTGCGGCCACAAGGCAGCCAGTTCGTCATGCGATGCCGTCACCGACGGGGCCTGAGCCGTATCATGACATGAGCCGCAATAAAGTTTTTTGCCTCCTGGGTTGACCAGATTTTCCTGCATCTCGGCAATGGCCTCATCAAACCTCGTGCCGGTTTTTTGCAGACCGCTCAAAGAATCAGGATCGTAGGCCACAACCTGATCCTTAACCATGCTGTTGAAATTGCTTAGGTTAAAGCGGGTTCGGGCCAGGTTATCAACGTAACTCGCTTTAAGCTCGATGGCAGAATACAGCACCCCCCCGACCTGCACCCGATGGATGATAAACATGGCAATCACGACACTTAACACCATGGACAACCCGACAAAGCCAACAAGACAAAAAAGCTTTACCCGCAGACTCAAACCATCAAACCATGCTTTCATAACAACCCCTCATCCGTGTCTCTATTGTTGTCTCTACAAAACCGACCCCCCTGTTTTATAGAGACAACGCCATGTCAGTTTTCCACCTATGCCATTATTCAATATAAATGGACAGTTCATATCTACAGGTTTTTTACTATATCGTATGCTCTTACTTTTTTACCACATATTTTTCTTGCCTACTCAGGCAAACAGATCGACCTTGCAGGTTTTCGGGACAACGGCCTTCATTATTCAGTCTAAAGCTGAGTTGAGCAGCTTGCCTGCTCAAACGCAACTTGATGAACTCGTAACAACCTGAAAAGCTCACAGGCCCACCACACTAAATCAAACACTTACATTAATACCCGTTGTAATCGTGGTTTTTTA
>MGTA01000208.1:0-3828 GCA_001799225.1 Deltaproteobacteria bacterium RIFOXYD12_FULL_50_9 | reverse complement strand
CTACAACTTACTGAAATAACAAGATAAAACCATAAAATGACCCTTGCCACAACTATATTGGTTTAAAATTTTATATCCGACCAGCCTTAGAACTTCTGCGCCACCATTAGCAACATCCAGTAATTACTACAAAAAGATAAAAAAACCGCACAATCAAATCTCTGGCACACTTGTTGCTTTAACAAAAGATAACTCTTATCTCCTTTCTCCTGAAAAGAAGACCGACTTTCCGCAAAGTCGGTCTTCTTTTTTTGTGCGCCAGGCAAAGAGAAGAGTTCGCCGAACGACAAGGGTGTCGTGGGTGACTGCGAATCTGGAAGAAGCCGCAAGCAAAACACTGGCCTGACGAACAGGAATTGGATTAGGCGGTGTTATTCAATTTCTAAACCGAAAATTTAATCATCCAGTAGGGGCACGGCATGCCGTGCCCCTACTCCCTTGACGGAACAGAGCAGGAATGACGAACAATGATGTGTTGCGCGGGATGCGCTATGCTCTGGCTCTCTCCACTGCCGCCCTGGCTGAGATATTCAGCTTATCCGGACAAATGGTTGCCCAGGACAAAATTGTCAATCTCCTGAAAAAAGACGAGGAAGAAGGCGTTGTGGTCTGCCCGGATGCGCTGATGGAAGATTTTTTGAGCGGCCTCATCATCCACCGGCGCGGCAGACAGGAAGGCACGCCGACTCGCCCACCGCAAGCGGCCGAACCGCTCACCAATAACGCCATCTTAAAAAAGATCCGTATCGCCCTGATACTTCAGGAAGACGACATGCTCGCCATTTTGCGGCAGGCTGGCAATCCAGTCTCGAAATCAGAGCTGTCTGCCTTGTTTCGCAAGGCCGGGCATAAAAACTACAAGGAATGCGGCGACCAGTTTCTGCGCAATTTCCTCAAAGGTCTGGCGCTTCATTATAGAAAAGCCGAACCCTGCTAACCACCCGCCAGCAATAAGCCCGTATTACCGCCGTCAGCGGCGACCCCCTTGTGGATCAGCAACTGTTTGCCCTCCTGCTGTCCGGCCTGATAGGTGCCGGCATAAACCAGAGGCCTGTTATGCTGCACGGTGCGGAGGCGGGGATAACGCGTCTGGTAATAGCGGATCAGCCCGGGGTCAGAGGCGCAGATCAGGCTGGAAGCCGTGTTGTTGGCGGTGGTGCGCATGGCCTCCCGATCCTGAAGGCTAAGCTTTTCCCGAAAACCGTTCAGCACCCCAAGCCAATAGGAATTCTTCTCTTTTCCCGCCGCACGCGTTCTTTTCCGATACTCCCTCCAGAGATACTCCAGCCGTCCGACGAGAAAATGATAAACGTACTCGGCCACGGCCAGGTTTTCCTTGGCCCCGGTCAGCTCGATCACCCGCAAGGTTTCTCCGCTTTGCGCCTCAAATTGCCGGGCGATGACCACGTTAACATAAAAGAAATCCTTGAGGATCGCGGCAATAAGACGTTGGTGGGCGGCAATCCGCTTGCTGCCTGGGTTGATGATCAGATAATCATAATCCGTGGCGGCATGCCGATGGAGCTGTTCAAGGTTATACCGACGCAGGATGGCGTTGGCCTTCTGCATGGCCAGGGCGGCCTCATGCTCGTTAGCGCTCTGGGCCAGGGCAAAAAGCTTCTCCACCCTGGCCAGCATGCCCCCGGACTTCTGGCCCTCCCCGCTGAGCAGACGCGGGATTGTCCCTTGGGCGGAGCGAAATTCGGGATGCACCCCCAGCCGGTCACAGGCCTCCTGAAAGGCCGGGCCGTGCGGCAACTCATCCCCCCGGCCCAGTACCTGCTGAACGTACTGGTGACTCATCTCATGTCTCAAGACCTCCAGCACCACATCCCAGGCATGATCCCGAATCAGCCAGGAGGCCAGGCTGAGGGTATCCAGCCCCGGCGACCAGGTCCCGGCCCGGCTCTGGCCAGTGCGGATCTCAAAGAGCGGCAGCCTGAGACGTACCCGGTACAGCCAGCATAGATGCCGGTATTCCTGGGCCAGTTGTCTGCGCCAGGTCTTTATAAGCCGGTTATCGTTTTCGTCTATCCCCTTCATCCTTTGTACCCGGCATCCACCGGCAGATCAGTCTGCCGGGCCGAAGCCACCGCCAGTTCATCGCAACGCTCGTTAAAGGGATTACCGTTGTGACCCTTGACCCAGTTAAAGGTGATTTCCAGTCCCTCAATCAAATCAAGCAACTGGCCCCAGAGATCGGGATTTACCGCAGGCTGCCTGTCCGCCTTGATCCAGCCTCTTTTCCGCCAGCCCTTGGCCCAGCCCTTACTGATTCCATTCACCACATAGCTGGAATCGGAATAGAGGGCCACAGGCCGGTCCCGATGCTCCAGTTCGCGCAGAGCCACAATACAGCCCATCAGCTCCATCCGGTTGTTGGTGGTCAGGCAAAAGCCGCCGCACAACTCCTTGCGCTGGCCATTGTAAACCTGAACGATGCCGTAGCCGCCCGGCCCCGGATTATAGCGGGCTCCGCCATCGGTGTAGATGCAGACCATGCCCTCCGTGGGGGAGGTGTTTGCACCTGCCGCAGGCCCTGATTTAACCGTACTTTTGCCACTGCCCGGCCCACCCTGGCCCAAAGTGGGGTTCTTCAGCCAGGCCTCGGCCTCAACTCGCGTGGCAAAACCCTTGAATCTGGCACCCTGAAAGCCGGTAACCTGGGCCTGAGCCTTGGGCCAGTTATCATAAATGCCAGGCACCCGCCCGGCCAGGATTGCGTAAAATTTCTTTACCGCCATATCTGGATGATCCTTGTTTGAGTTCTTGCCGCATTCCCCAAATTCAACTATGTTGCCGGAGTAAGAATATACCATCACCGCCAGACCGCAAATGACGATGATCAACTCACCCTCGCATCAACTGGTAAAAAAATGAAACTATTTGTCACGCCCCAAGGCGACCGCTGGCTTTGTTCCGAATGCGAAAAAGAACTCGCCAAGACCATCAGCGAACAAGGCTGGCGGGTGGCCTTTACCAAAATTGACCCCATGCTCCGCTGCGCCGAATGCAAGCAGGGCGAAATAGAAATTCTTGATTGATTGTAACTGTCCAGCAGCACCACATCTGCGTTATCGGCACTGCTGCCGATGATTGACAGTTATCGGCCTGCTCATGTGCAATAGCACACTTCGCAGACCTCTTCCTCGCATCTGCGACGCTGCTGAATAGTTACATTGCTTGGTTTTCGTCCAATTTCGGCATCAAGCTGAGCAGTTACGATTAATTGATTCAATCATTGAAAAAATTTAAAAAAATATACCTCGAAATCACCAATCACTGCAATCTTTCCTGCAGCTTCTGTCAGCAAAGCGGACGGGCCAAAAGCTTCATGCGCCAGGATGATTTCCACGCCATCCTTTGTAAGATCAAGGATCACACCGACCATCTTGCCCTGCATGTGCTGGGAGAACCCCTGCTGCACCCGGAGCTTGCCGAACTACTCGCTCTTTGCCAGGAGCACGGCCTCAAGGTCAACCTGACCACCAACGGCACCCTGCTACCCCAACATCAGGAACTTTTGCTGACCAGCCCGGCCTTGCGCCAGGTCAACATCTCCCTGCACAGCTTCAACGACCAGCAAGACAATCCGGCCCTTGCTGACTACCTGGACGCGATTTTTGCCTTTATCCGGCAGGCCGTTGCCACCAAGCTGCTGATCAGCCTGCGCCTCTGGAATTTATCAAGCACGGACACCATAGCCCCCGGCCCCAACGAGGCCATCCTGCAAGCACTCGCGGAATTTTTCGCCCTGCCCGAACCACTGCTCACCAGACTTACCCCAGGCCACGGCCTTACCCTGGCCCCCAAGGTTTTCCTGAGCCA
>MGTA01000207.1 GCA_001799225.1 Deltaproteobacteria bacterium RIFOXYD12_FULL_50_9 | reverse complement strand
TCCGGTAATGAATATTGACCGGAGAGGGTTATCAAGTACAATAATCGACGTCCTCCTTACTTATACTGCTAAACAACTAGTAAAAAAATATTTATATATGGCAACAAACCCTGGTTATGTTTTTGGTTTGCGTTGTGCAGCTGACTTTTGCAATAAGGGTACTTATCCAAATAAAAAAGATTCTATGGAGTCATTATCGCATTGTTACAGTTTACAAAGTGCCTATGAAAAGAAAATACCTTTTGCGTTAACAGGTGACGTTTGGTTTGCCTGTGCAGAAACTTGCTATAGCGTTGCGAAAGAATTATGCGAGGATGGCAAATGCGAAAACTGCAACTGATTATCTTTATGTTTTCATTTATAATTCTGATTACAATTAGTCTTATTAATATAAATTCAGCAGGCGCAGGAACAATTTGTTCTAGTTATTCAAACTTGCCATGGCATCAACTTTCAATCGGAGTAATCTCTTGCAACAAAAAAATTAGTTCATGCGCAGAAGATAATTGTCAAGACATGTTAGATATTTTTGAAAAATGTGAAAATTTAAGTGCTGAACTGACAAAAGTTGATGGTCCAAGTAAAGATACAATATTATATCTATTAAATTCTAAAAATATAGAATGTATCAATATCGCTCTAATAAATATATTACTCAGAGAGATCTTTTCAAAAGATATATTAGATAATATTTTGGAGTTGCAAAATGTTAATGCAGATATTTTTGCAAATAATGCAATTAATCAAACTTTAAACAAATTAGATGCTAAACATGTTATTGAATATAAAGATAAAATATTACGAAATCTGAAAAACAAATCTGATTATGATTGGTATATACTTAGCATAATGCCAACATTAGAAAAAATTCCTCAAGATGATATCTTTGAAGTATATGCTAATTTACTTAGAAAAAACAATAAAGCGATCAGGCTAGCTGTTTATCTGACCATTAGAAAATATGGCTCAGAATACATCAATAAGGTCAAAGAGATATTAACAAAGGAAGGCGACAACGACGCATTACTTTTTCTCAACAATCCAGTTGGGCTTGGTGGGTCTACGCGGGAATGAACGAAGGAAAAATGGGGAATTAATATTTTCAAACGTTTGTTCTTTTTAGGGGTGGCTGTTCATCCGATAAAGCCAGTGGTTGGCGCATTTTTTGCCAGGTATGTTGCATAAAATCTATTATGTAAGGTGCGGCGGCGGGAGCCGTACCGAACTTGTTACCGCACTTTGCATAATTGATTTTATGCGCCCGCCAGGGACGGCATCCGATGCGCAGCCGCCGGACATAGCCTGCAAAGAATGTGATTTATACCCCCTTGCGGGGTACGACCACCTTCCTTGAACCCCTGGAGGGGTTTGGGGTGATCTGATAAAAACGGCTGAAGGATGCCGCCGTGGAAGTTGGTAGATATTATTACTAATGTCAACAATCAGCGAGTTTTTGCTGTTTAAATCAACCTGCACTGTTTTTCAACTGCCTCATGAGGACATGATTAATGCGATTTATTAAGGTGATACAACTTATTCTTGCTCTCTGCCTCCTCGCGTTGCCGACTTTGACCGCCGTTGCCGGTGACAACATCTGCCTCCAACCGAACTACCCTGAACTGATCTATGACCCCGGCAACCCTAAAACCGTAGCACCAGGGACATCCGAAACCATCCGGATCATCGGCGGCGTACCGCCCTATCATTGGTCGTCCAGCGACGATTCCCAATACCAATTCGCTCTACTTCAGACGGATGTCAACCAGCAGACCGGTAGCGACGGCAGAACCAATAACTTGACAGCTATCCCGGATGCCAAACCTTGCGGCAAGGTTACCCTCACAGTTACGGACTCCCGACCGGATCCGACGAACCCCGCAATTTTAAAACCCCAAACAGTTCATGGATACTTGAACGAGGGTTATAAACCTCTTGAATATGTCTATGCTCAAACTGAGGAACTACAGGAAGCCGCTCCTGGTTCCTCCGCAACCATAACGGTGTCCGGAGGAGTTCCGCCTTATACCTATGAGATATCCAGTGGGAATTTTTCATTCCAGTGGGCACCGCCGTTGCAAACTGAGACCACGAATTCAACTAGTGTAACCGTTATTAACATTAACAACGGTTGTGGTACTGATATAACAGTTTCAGATCAATGTAGTACGGTTTCTGGTTATGTCAGAGGCACTGGCCAGTGGGTTAAGATAAGTGATGTAACTTTTCCCATTAATGCAAACTGTTGCTATCGTGAAAGTGTTTCGGTTCCTGCAAATATTGTAATTAAAGGCAATACCAAAATTGAATATGTAATGGCAGCTGGCGGAGGCACCTGGGAATGTTGTGTTGATGTGATCCAGAGGGGTGGTGGAATTATTGGTAGTTGGGGACCACCGGAAGTATTAGGTGATGGTATGGTAATATTTGTACCTGCTGTTACGGAACTCGCTAGAATGGGATATACCACGTGTGGGAGTGGAAGCCCCTCAGATTACGCAGAAAAATTATGTATCTCGTGGCGCGCTAACGTATATTATGTTTATGACCGCGTCATTGAATATCAATGGCAGTGTAACTGAAGAATCATTTTGCATTTGTTAATAAAAATCTGTGGAGGTAATCAAATGGCCTCAATCAACAAACCGTTAATTATTGCTGCTCTCATAATGGCATTTTCTTCATCAAATGCTTTTGCAGCCTCAAAATACGTAACTAATCTGACATTGGCGAGAGTCAAAGTTCAGGAAGGTGTGACTCTGGTCGGGACTACAACCCAACCAGCGAACACCTGCAGCAACGAAGGTGAATATTTTAAATTTGATCATACGACCCCGAGCGGCAAAGACCTGCTCAGTTTGCTGCTGGCCGCCAAGGCAAGCGATGGTGTTGTGCTGTCAGTCTGGTATACGGTAAGCCCTGCTCCGGGCACAACCGAGACCACCGGATGCGACATTTCTACAATCTCGGTTCTCAACGGAGTGGGAATTAACTAACCATTGAAACAGGGGATATCCTGTCGGGAGGTGAATTAGATGTCCAACAAAATCAAGCTGCAAGTTGTGATGATGATAGTGGTTTTAATCAGCGCGATAAACGCCTTTGCCGTTGATGAGTATTTTGCGGAAAATCTGACATTGGCACGAATAAGAGTACAAGAAGATTTTGGGTTGACCTTTGTCGGCACAAATACCCAACCGGAGTATACATGTAAACTAAATCAGGAGTATTTCAAGCTCGACCACACCACCCCTGACGGCAAGGGTTTTCTTGCCACCCTGCTTGCCGCCAAAATGGCCGGGAAAACCGTCCAGATCTGGTATTCCGCCAGTAGCGCACCTGGTACCATCTCGACTAATGGGTGCACTATCACGACTATTTCTGAGCTGGTCGGTGTGGCAATCCCCTGATTGCCAGGTCGGATGCGATTTTTGCCGGGTTATCGAACGGGCTCGCGGACGTCTTTTGCGAGGCAGTTCATGTTATCATTCCAATGATTTGAATGCATGCACAAAACATGTTTGGTTTCGCGGGGCTCAAACCAACCTACTTATATTCCATAGCATGATCAGCTTTGGCTAGAACGTTTCACGGCAACCCGGCGCACCACTGGCAAGCCGGAGCAACTACAACCGACAACCCGTCGTTGGAGAAGGTCCGATAGCCCTGCGCAGCCTTGACCACCTGTATTGCCGGCACACGTAAAACCTGTTGGGCGGACAGAAGAGCCTTGGCCGGCTGTGTGTCGTTCAGTTTGCATTCGACCAACAAGACCGGTTCCCGTTCGTTGGCAAGTAGAAAATCTACCTCCTGCTTCTCTTTGTTTTTGATGAAATGCAGAGAGAAATTGCCGGCCCCCATTGCATTCCAGCAGCTTACCGCCCGCCACAACTCCAAGGCTACCATGTTTTCAAAACGAGCAGCCGGGTCTTTTATGCGTGGCGCATCCAGAATATAGACCTTGCGCTCTTTCTGGATGGCTCTGCTGATCCGGTTGGTCCAAGTCGGCAGGCTGAAGGTCAGAAAAAACCGTTCAAAAATTGCCAGCCAGTTTTGTACCGTATTGTATGAGACCTTTAAGTCATCAGCCAGAGATGGTACAGAAAGTGGGCTGCCGACTCTTGAAGGTAACAGATGGTACAAGGTTTCTATATCAGTCACGGTGCGGATATTTGTCAACTCCCGGATATCCTCGCGAATCAGTCTCTGGCTGAAGGCATTGCTCCAACGACGATACGACGGAATTTTGCCGTTTAAAAACGGCTCTGGAAATCCGCTCAGAGTTTCAAGGCGTTCCCACATCTTCTCATTTTCTTCAGCCATTCCGTTTGAAACCGCCAGAGGATCTGCTAGAAAATCTTGCAGTGAACGGGCACTACTTCTTAATTCACTCATGGTAAAGGGCCAGAGGTTGAACAAGAGGTAGCGTCCGGCCAGAGAATCACCGCCTTTTTGGTATAGATCAAGTCGCCCGCTTCCAGTCACCAAAAACTGGTAGTCGGCGCCGAACTGATCATAGACTCCCTTGAGATAATTTTTCCAATCACGATATTTATGAATTTCGTCGAAAATAATCAGTGGTTTTGAATCGTCAAGGCAAGGCAGGGAGGTAAAGAATGTCGGATTTGTGAGCAAACTGGTACGGTGGTCGGGTATATCCCAGTTGCAGTAAAGGCTGTTGGTAAAGCCTTTGGCAATAATCCTCGCCAGAGTTGTTTTGCCGGCCTGCCGGGGACCTGCCAGAAAAATCATGCTCTTGTCAGCAGCAATGGTCTTCCAGATTTTAAGGTATGATGTGCGATTATTCATATGACTATATTATATGTGATTGAAAGATAGTCAAGACTATTTTTCAGTGATATAAAATATAGTCGCAGACTAATTAGCCATAATCAGCTGATTAGTCAAGGTAAATTTATTTATTTAAATCGGATGTTCCCCCCATCCAAACCAAAAAAGTTTAAACAATTCGAGATAATAGCATATTTAGGAGCAGAATGTAGCCACTAAAATATAT
>MGTA01000206.1:5725-5902 GCA_001799225.1 Deltaproteobacteria bacterium RIFOXYD12_FULL_50_9 | reverse complement strand
TCTTTGTAAATTTTCTTTTCTATGAGAAGATTCTTGATATCCTGAGCCGTCTTCCCTTGACGGAGCCGACACGAAGGATTCGGTTCAAATACGTCTTGTCCGAGAAGATTGATGAACGCTTGTTTTATTTTCGCTTTTTCAACCTTGTCTAAACCGTTTGATATATCTATCTTTCCG
>MGTA01000206.1:3860-5534 GCA_001799225.1 Deltaproteobacteria bacterium RIFOXYD12_FULL_50_9 | reverse complement strand
TTTAAGTTTTTCATCCGCCAGCTTCCGTTCAGTAACATCACGGATATTACATTGGGCCAGCGTTGCCCTGTCGACCATATATATATCGGTGAAAATATTTTGTCCGGACTTGGTTGTGACCGGGACATCATCGTAATTAATAATGCCCTGCTTATTCAGGGTGTTGATTATCGCAGGGAAATCACTCGTGTCGATCGAGACCCCCATTTCCTGCAGGTTTTTCCCAACGTACTCCTCTTCGGGATAACCCAGCATTTTTTCGGTGGCCGGATTAACTTTTACGATACGACCGGCGCTTTTTTCAAGAAGCACTATCCCATCGCTGGCGGTTTCAAAAATACGCCGGTAACGGACTTCAGACTCAGTTAACAAATCCTCCAATCGCTTGCGCTCGGTAATATCTTCGATGGCCAGGAGGATGATCGGCTGGTCATTTTCCTTCTCTCTTATTTTGCAGGCGTTCAAGAGCATATTTTTTCGGCCGATACTTTCAAAATTATGTTCTATTTCGTAGTCATCAACCGTATCGTTCTTCGGCAGAACATCTTCAAGCAGCACGCGAAGATGCGGGATATTCCATTGTCCGTTGCCCAGATCGTAGAGAAGGGTGCCGATAGTAGTTGCGGAATCCACTTTGAAAATTGTAAAGAAACTACGATTGGCCGACAGGACTCTCATGTTGTCATCTAGAATGAGAATTGCTTCACGAACCGTGTTAAAAATGTTCTTGAAATAATCTTCCTGGATTAACATCTCATACCCCCATCATAAATCCATATGATAACTCCATTATCATTTCAATCTCTCACAGACATGATCACTGCGCCATGCTCTTATCTGCCGATCCTTGTATAATTTGCTCTACATCAGCCCTTTCAAGCGTCTCTTCTTTCATCAGCGCTTCGGCGAGGGCGTCAAGGGTATCTCTTTTTTCCGACAATATCCCGGCAGCCCGGGCTTCCGCCTCGATGACGATCTTCTGGATCTCCTGGTCCATGAGCCAGGCCATCTCCTCACTGTAGCGCTTGGGTAGAGACAACTCCCGGCCCAGGAACGGGTGTTCTTCTCCGCGCCCAAGATTTACCGGACCGATCTTGTCGCTCATCCCCCACTGCGCCACCATCTTCTCGGCCAGTTTTGTCGCATCTTTGAGGTCATTCTCGGCACCACTGCTGATGTCGTTAAAAACGATCTTTTCCGCAACCCGGCCGCCCAGGTTGATACTTAAGCGGTTCATCAGATAGGTGCGCGGGTAATAATGCCGGTCTTCTCCGGGCAGGAGCTGGGTTACGCCCAAGGCCATGCCACGGGGAATAATGCTGACCTTATAAATGGGATCGGCGCCGGGCAATTCCCAGGCGGTGAGCGTATGACCGGCCTCATGATAGGCTGTTATCCGCTTTTCCAAGGCGCTGATCGTCAACTCCTTCACCGCTCCCATCAGGATATTGTCTTCCGCCTCTAAAAAGTCGTGCATATCAATCATCTCCTTGCTCTTCCGCAAGGCGACCAGGGCCGCCTCGTTGGTGAGATTCTCAAGATCGGCGCCGGTCATGCCCGGAGTTCCCTTGGCCAGGGCTGCGAAATCGACATCAGGCGCCAGTTTCTTGCCCCTGACATGGATCTCCAGGATCGCCTGCCGCTCTTTCCAGCCCGGCCGGTCAATCACGATAT
>MGTA01000206.1:0-3785 GCA_001799225.1 Deltaproteobacteria bacterium RIFOXYD12_FULL_50_9 | reverse complement strand
TCCTACCGCATCAATCTCATCGATAAAAATTATACTCGGCTGGGTCTCCTTGGCTTTTTTGAACATGTCCCTGACTCTTGAAGCGCCGACTCCTACGAACATCTCTATGAATTCCGAAGCGCTGATGCTATAGAAAGGCACAGCAGCCTCCCCTGCGGTTGCCCTGGCAAAAAGGGTCTTGCCGGTGCCCGGAGGACCGATCAGCAAAACGCCCTTGGGGACCTTTGCCCCGATTTTCTCGAACCGGGATGGGTCTTTCAAGAACTCTATGGACTCTCGCAGCTCCATCTTCACATTGTCCATCCCGGCTACGTCTTTAAAGGTCACGCTCGGTTTTTTCGTATCATACAACTTGGCCTTGCTCGATCCGAAGGTAAAGAGGCCTCCCGGACCACCCTGGATCTGCTGACTCCTTTTCGTCATTAAAACCCAGAAACCGATGATCAGAACCCATGGTAAAATCCCGAGAAAAAACGACCAGAACAATCCCTGTTCAACCGGCTCGATGGTGATAATCACACTCTTTTCCTTAAGCTGGGACAGGAGTCCTTCACCCTGGAAAGAGGGCAGGATGGTCTGAAAGTATCTCACTTTGGCAGTTTTCTGCTCTTCCGGCAGAGGGATGCCTGCCTCCACAATCAACTCCCCGCTGAGCAACTCCTTCTTTATAGAAACGGATTTAATATTGCCGGCATTCAGTTGCTCGTTAAACTGACTGTAGTTTATCGTAGTAGGCGCAAAAGTTTTGGGGCTATAAATGAGATTCCACCCATAAATAAATAACAAAACCGTCAAAAATACCGCAATCTGCTTCCTGTAAATGACAAATATATTGCTGTTGTTCTCTTTCTTATCTTCAGCCATGATTCATACCTTCCTTCCATTAATAAGAAAAAGAGAGCCCGACAAAACCTCGGCGGCCGCGCTGATCAAAGCGCATGAGGGTTTCTCCGTAGCCGGACCAGAACTGCATGTAAACTGCGAAATTCATATTGGGAAGCTGCTGCCGGAATTCTAATTTGTAAGAATCTTTGTGTATATCTCGGAAGATCGGCGTTTGTATATCCAGTTGATGGTCCTTTAATATTCCACCCCAGAGAAAGTTCCTGATGCTTATCCCGATCTCACCCTGCCCCATGTAGTTAAGGAAGTTATCGTTCTTACCCATAGTTCGCAGATAGGCATCCTGATCGGAATAATCCCATGCATACCAGAGTTTGACATACAACTGCGCCTTGTCGGCCAGGAAAGAGTTCGTAATTTGCAGTCTCTCCTTTGACTCAAGTCCGAACTTGATCAGAACATATTCCCTGTTCCAACTGCGCGACAGGTCGTCGGCGAGGCCGTTGGATTCGTGTTCGATGGGACATATAACTATGTTGCGCAGTTTAAGCCTCCTGAAAATCGTAGCGTTGACCTGATAATCTAAAAACAACTCCGGATTATAATTAGTTTCTTCGTACGGCATTGACTTCCGCCCTACGTTCCAGAGGGTCTGCTGCGTATAGGCGAAATAGACCGGGAAGAGGTTGTATTTGAGGACATATAAGTTCGGTTCCAGCACCCTGAACTTCATGCTGATCTGGTACTTGACTTGAGCGTTCTCATCAGCCGGCCAACGATTTACAGAAAAAAAGTTCGTCTTGTGGGCGGAAACCGGCCTATCTGTTTTTCTGCCGAAGTATTTGCTTTGCGGTGACTCCTGTTGTTGGACAGTCAGCAACGTGGATTCAGGATTATTTATATCTTGCAGTTGACTCTCCGGAGCAGCCCGTGGAACCGCCTTTGCAGTGTCATCTTGGCCCATAAGCTCACCGGCGTCGGCATTGACGGCAAAAAACAACACAGTGATAAAAGCGATCATTAGTTTTTTCATAATCCTCCGATGCGCATATCCAAGGTAAGAGTTAGTTGCAGTTCTATGCAAGAAGCTTTCCATGCAAAACAATAAGGCCCTTGTTACGCTAACCTCCGCCGACAAAAGAAAAAAGCATTAACGATGTACAGATGGCGGCCTCAACATTGCCCGTCATATATGACAGTTAAGTTAATAATGACGGATTCTGTTGACGGTTTTCTCTTCAACCTCAAACTATTTCTTTTTATTTTCCCTTCTTCTATCCACAGTTAAATGACTCTTACACCAATTCAGTATCTACCGGATTTCTCTGGCGCGTTAATTGCAAAAACTCTTTATTAATAAAACATAAGTAATTTTAAAATCTTGATCGGATTGCAGGATAAAACCGGATTTCCTGCCGCCGGCGGAAATAATAACGGCAGGCACACTGGATTCGTAATTCAACTTACTCACGATGGACAAAAAAACTTCAGATGATTTCGTCTATGAAATTTATTTTACCCATCATAATTATCATCCATTTACTTGCCATAAATTGCGGTGCAAACGACTCTGCCCAGCAGAACCATTTTTATCCAGGCGAGAAGTTAACGTATTGGGGAAGATGGGGAATTATTCCGGCCGGATACGTTACTCTAGAAGTTCTTCCTAATGAAATTATCGACGGTGTTGAAACATACCACTTTGCATTGACCGCAAAGACAAACAGCGTTGTAGATTTTATCTATAAAATCCGTGAACGCCATGATTCATATATCGATATGCAAACAACTCATACTATCCAATATAAAAAACGCACAGAAAGCAAATATCCTAGTGATATTAAACTAAATTTTGATTGGGATAAACTTGAAGCCACTAGATCGGATTTCGGCAAGATGACGTCGCAGATTCATGTTCTACCGGGTTCATTCGATCCACTGGCTATCGTTTATATCCTGCGGCTTCAGGCTCTTAAAGAAAACTCAGTGATTGAGATACCCGTAACTGACGGCAAAAAAAATATTATGTTCAGTGCCACAATTACTAAAAAAGCATTGGTTATAATTGGTGAAAAAACATATGAGACCTTTGAGATATCACCGGACATGAAAAATTTAGAACAACTGGTTAAAAAAGATGCCAACCCTACGTTTAAAATTTGGATTACCTCCGATGGACAATGTATTCCTGTTAAAATTCAAAGCAGTGTAGGGATAGTTTCTTTTATTTTTGAACTGGCATCGATAGAGCCATAAAATTTCACCATTGCCAGAAGATGAATTTTATGAAAAAATTATTCAATTTTTTAACTGGTTCTTTTCTACTTCTCATCTGCACGAGCTGTTCGAGTCTTTTGCCGTCCAGCACTGTAAGTGTCGTCTCGCCCTGGCAGGATTATGAGAGTGCTAAGCAGGCCTATCTGAAAATAGTTCCGGGTGCAACTACCCTGGCAGAGCTGAAAGAATTGGGTTTTGATCCTACCAATGTGCCCAATATCAGAATAATGAGTGCAACCGATGTAGTTACCGTTTTCGTACCAAATTCATCTATTGCAATTGAGGACTTAGCCGTTGGAATTCAAAAATGCATAAAAAGCAAGAGCCGCTGTATTGCTTATAAAGTTGAGCCTTCTATCGTAAACGTTAATCGGACAGGTAATTTTTGGTCGGACCTATTCACTTTCAAGAGAATTTCCACAACACGCGGATGGGAATTCCGGGGACTGATCGCCATTGTTGATGACATTGTCACTTACAGAGATCCACCAGGTGGCCGACCATTACTCAATTCGGTAGAAACTGTCAGAAAACCGTTGGGGCCATTACAAGAAGTTGGAACATTTGCTACGGATACGATTCAAGCTGTTGTAAATCCCAGATAACTACTCAGGTGGTCTACAGGCCCTTTGCAATGTTGATACCGCAAGGGCATAAGTTTCGTA
>MGTA01000205.1:4609-8484 GCA_001799225.1 Deltaproteobacteria bacterium RIFOXYD12_FULL_50_9 | reverse complement strand
TTTAATACTATTTTCCATCCCGATCCTCAATGATGACCGGCCCGCCGGCTTGAATGACTAACTTTTTGCAGAGACCGGCAGGGGCAGTTGGCCGCAGTTTGAGACGATTACAGTTTCGTGCATATTTTTTTCTCCTCATTCCTGAGTGACTGAATTCAAATTATCAGAATTACTGAAATGCTGGAATTAATACAAACATGTAAAGAGCGGCCACCGCCACCCTTTTCTTGACAGTTTCAAAGAAAAACGGTAAGTCTTTTCAGGAAGTTAGAGATATCAATTATGAAATATTCCTCCAACCATCATTTTCAGGGTTGACCAGAAACATGACAGAACAGGAAATCATCATCGTCAGGAAACCTACCGCCGAGGTTCAGAAGCTGCTCCGGGCTATTCCCAAGGTCGATGCCTTTCTGGAAAGAGCTATTGATCTGGCGCCGGATGTGCCGGCGCTCCTGGTTAAAAGTGCGACGCGTAAGATTTTGGAAGAGAAGCGCCAGGCAATCCTGGCCGGTGAGCATGTCAGCCCGGCCGACCTGACCATCGAGGCTCTTCTGCCTCTTTTTCAGAAGCAGCTCAATACCCAGCTTGCCCCGAATTTGAAAACCTTAATTAATGCCACCGGCGTAGTGGTGCATACCAATCTGGGCCGCTCTCTTTTACCGAAAATAGCCATGCAGGCCATTTTTGAGGTAGGAGTCAGGTATTCCAACCTTGAATTTGATCTGGCGACCGGCAAGCGCGGCAGTCGCTATAGTCTGGTGCAGGATCTGCTCTGTGAACTGACCGGTGCTGAGGCGGCTTTGGTGGTCAACAACAATGCCGCCGCCGTGCTTCTGGTGCTCTCGACCCTGGCTGCCGGTCGTGAGGTCGTGGTCTCCAGGGGGCAGCTGGTTGAGATCGGCGGTTCGTTCCGGATACCGGACGTCATGACCAGGAGCGGGGCCAAACTGGTTGAGGTCGGCGCCACCAATCGAACTCATTTACGGGATTACGAAAAGGCGATCACTGAGCAGACCGCTCTATTGCTCAAGGTCCATACCAGCAATTACAAGATGATCGGTTTTACCTCCGAGGTCGAGCTTGTCGACTTGGTCTCCTTGGCTGCCCAGCATGGGCTTCCGGTCATGGAGGATCTGGGCAGCGGCTGTTTTGTAGATCTCTCCCGGTTCGGTTTGGTCAAGGAGCCCACAGTTCAGGAGGTCATCAGAGCCGGAGTTGATGTGGTGACCTTCAGCGGCGATAAGCTGTTGGGTGGGCCGCAGGCCGGCCTGATTCTCGGGCGGAAAAAGATTATCGACCAGATCAAGAAGAATCCGTTGAATCGGGCTCTGCGGATCGACAAATTTACGCTGGCCGGGCTGGAGGGGATTTTGCGCCTCTATTTTGATCAGGAGAAGGCCATTCACGAGATTCCGACCCTGGCCATGCTGACTATGCCGCTATTAGAGATTGAGCGCCGGGCTCGCCGGCTGCTCCGCCGCCTGGGAGGAAACTTGGCGGAAAAATGTAAGATTGAGATAGTCAGGGTGGATTCCAGGGTGGGGGGCGGCGCCATGCCGGAGCAGGGCCTGGAGAGCCGGGCTGTAGCTTTGCAGCCTTTGGTGATGTCTATTAATGTACTGGAGCGCTTGCTAAGGAAAGCATCGCTGCCGGTAATCGGTAGAATAGAGGATGAGCGGTTTTTGCTCGATATGCGTACTGTGTCTGATGATGAGGTAGTCGGGCTTGCCGCATCTCTGCGGCAGGTCTTTGGAGCTTGATCCGGCTTAGTCGGCAGGTGTTTTCCGTTCGGCCGGTTGTTAAGGGACTTAGAATTATCAAATATACCGTTTTTATTGTAGGGGCGCGGTCCTCGCGCCCAGTTTTTTTGGGCAGGAAGACCCTGCCACTACCGGTATTTTAATTATTGCTGAGTCCCTAAATGTTTTTTTCATGAGGTTCTGATTCATGTCGTATCCCATGATGCCGCAGGATATGAAATTGTACCCAGAAGATCCTGTGCTTTTATCTGCGTCATTTCACCGGACAGTCAAACATTTTTTGCCCTGTGCCAGGGTTATTCTGGTAGCGGCCGGTTCCGACTGTGCTCTTGAACATAGAGCCGGGGTCGAACAGGCACTGGCCAAACAGGAGCCGTTGGTTGATCGCAAGGGGCGGAGGTTGTTTCTGCCTCTCTGGCAGGAAGAGGAGATTTTGGCCGTGGTTATCCTGGAGGAGGGCGATTCAGCCTTGTTTGAGGCCTCAGTCCCCTGGCTGGTCGAGCGGATCAAGTTGGTGGCGCGGGAGTTACAGCTCGTAAAACAGATGGTTATTGATCCGGCCCTTGGTCTGCCCAATTGTCGACATCTTCTCGATGAACTTGCTGATTTGGTCACTTGTGTCGATCTTGCCCAGAGCGCTGACCGACCACCCCAGACCTTGATTCTAGTTGAACTTTACCCGGTTGCCCGGGATGTCGAACAGTCGCTCGAGTTCTTGAGCAGGGCCGCCGCCTGTCTGACTACCCTGGTCAAAAAATCGCCGCTCCATCATTTAGGAATGGGGGTTTTCGCTTTTATCTGGGATGGAGTCCATCAGGCTCAGGCTGAAAAGAGTATTGATGCCGTTCTCCATTGGCTCAAAAGGGAGAACTTCGGCCGGGTGCACATCGCTATTGCGCCGGTTGGTCTGCGGGGCCAGACAGAGGGCCAGGTACTTGAAGATGCCTGGCAGGCCTTGGGTCTGGCCAGGAAGCGGGGCTCTTTCGCAAGTTGCTCCACCATGGTCTTGAATAGACGGGAGAGTCATCCGCTAAAGCCATTGCCGCCTGACTTTCTTGCCGAATTGAGTCGCGATTGGCGGGGCATGAACCGTTTCGCTCTGGTTCTGCTAAGACATGATCAGGAGCCCAAAGGTGATTTTTCTCTGCCTGGTATTGAGTTGCCCATTCATCCCCTTTCCAGTCGGGAAGCCTACGTTGTCCTCGCCAACGCCGATTCTGATAAGGCGCTGAGCTGGGCCCGGCAGGTTCGTGACCAGGCGGCCCAGGAGCATAATGGAACTTTTTCAATGGGCATCGCCTGTTATCCCTGCCAGGGGTTCCGGAAGGCCGATATCCCGCTTAATGCCCGCAAAGCACTGCTCCATACCGAATTTTTTGGTCCTGACAGCATGACTCTTTTTGACAGTGTCAGCTTGAATATCAGTGGCGACATATACTTTAATGAGGGCGATCTCTCCGCTGCTGCAGTGGAATACCGTAAGGGGTTGGTTTTGAATGGCCAGAATGTCAATTTGCTCAACAGCGTGGGGGTCTGTTGCGCCCATATGGGCCGCTATCGCGAGGCAGTCCGCTATTTTGAAAGGATTCTGGCAGTCGCCCCCAGGGACTTTATGGCCCTGTTTAATCTAGGATTTGCCCATCTGACTCTGGCTGAATACGACCAGGCCATTCATAGATTTGAGCTGGCCTATACAATTGATCAGGAAAATTTTGATCTTATTCTCCACTTGGGTCGACTCTACTGTCTGACTTCCAGGTTTGCCGAAGCAGTTGCCATCCTGCTCAAAGGTGAAAAGATGGGCGAGAGCGGCAGGCGGGATGTTGGCCAGGGCGCGCTTGAAAGGCATCTGGGTGAGGCATACAAGGCGCTGGGCGAGAACCGCAAGGCCATGATCTGCCTTGAACGGGCGAGTCGCTATAATCCTCGGGACACGGCAGCTCTCTCCCTGCTCGGCGAACTTTATGATGTCGAGAAGCAGGGGCCTGAGATCGCGCTCTCCCTCTGCCGTCAGGCTGTTAAACTGGATAATTCCCAATGGGAATACTGGTATCGCCTTGGCCTGGTGCAGTTTCGGCAGGAAGACTGGGCTGCAGCGACTGCTTCTCTGCG
>MGTA01000205.1:3606-4591 GCA_001799225.1 Deltaproteobacteria bacterium RIFOXYD12_FULL_50_9 | reverse complement strand
CCGACGGGGCGTTGCCGCCCTCTACCTCTCTGGTGGAATTGCCGAGAAAACCGGCAAGTCCGGCGATGCCCGCCGTATCTACAGGAGGGTGCTTGCGCTTGACCCCGGGCATATTGAGGCAAAGGCCGCCCTGGCAAGAATGGCGGTTTGAGTGATTGATATTAGCAGGTTGCTGAATTTATAAAGAGTCTCATTATATATGATATAAGGAGTATATTCATGCGTAAGGAATGGCCTGTCAATGGATCTAAAACTGATGAGCGGCAGCAGTACAGGTTGGATAATTTCAATGTCGGCGACTCCTGGCGGTTGTTCAGGATCATGTCGGAGTTTGTCGACGGGTTCGACACCCTATCTGCCATAAATCGTCCGGCTGTTTCAATATTCGGATCAGCCAGAACCTCGGCTGAAGATCCCTATTATCATCTTGCCGTGAAAATTGCCGAGGAGCTGGCCGCTGCCGGCTATGCCATAATAACCGGTGGCGGTCCCGGTATCATGCAGGCCGCCAATAAAGGCGCTGCATCCAGAAACGGCATTTCCATCGGCTTGAATATTAACCTGCCCTTTGAACAGGAGCCTAATCCTTATGCCAACCTGCCGCTTGATTTTAAGTATTTTTTCGTGCGCAAGGTAATGTTCATCAAATATGCCATGGCCTTTATCTGCATGCCTGGCGGGTTCGGCACGCTTGACGAGATGTTTGAGGCCTTGACTCTTATCCAGACCAGACGTATCAAGGGCTTTCCTATTGTTCTGGTCGGCCGGGAGTTTTGGGGCGGCCTTCTCGAATGGATCAATGAAAGATTGATCAAGGGTGGCATGATCGATAAGGATGATATGCTGATTTTTTCCGTCATGGACGAGCCGGGGGAGATTGTCAGTTATATCCGACGAATGGTTGTGCTCTAATAACTTTTACCACCTTTATTAGGTTTGCTATGCAGATTAGAAGAGTATGAACAGATTGGTTAAACTTCTCACA
>MGTA01000205.1:516-3577 GCA_001799225.1 Deltaproteobacteria bacterium RIFOXYD12_FULL_50_9 | reverse complement strand
GCCGTTGCTGCCTGCTACCAAGGGGGTGGTGGTTCAGCCGGCGAGGTCGACTGGGCCGGACCCTGCCCTGCTTAACCTGTTCGGCCAGGCCGTCCGCCCGGAGGTTTCGCCTTCACAAGGATCTGTATTGGGAAATATTCCCAATACTACCCTCGGTTTGGTTTTACGGGGAGTGATTGGCCTTAAGCCCAAGAAGCGATCTTTTGCCCTGATCAGCGAAAGGGGCAAGAGTGAGGAAGAAATGATATACGGCGTCGGGGATATTGTGGCCGGGGGAGCCGAGGTCCGGGAAATCCATAGAGAGCATGTCGTGTTGTTGCGGGCCGGCAAACTTGAGATTCTCCAACTTGAGGAGGATGTGGTGCGGGCGACTGCGGTGCCAGGGGGGTCTGAGTCGGTGAAAGCCGGGCGGGGCGGGGGTATAGCGAGCCGGGGGGACGGCGTCCACTGGCAGATTAACCAGGCTTACCTGAATGATCGAATGGCGGATCTGCCGACTTTGGCCAAGGAGGTCGGGCTCGACGTCTTTAAGGAGAATGATGTGCAGAAGGGGTATCGCCTGATCTCCTCCCGCGGCAGCAAGTTACTTGACGATCTGGGGCTGAAGGCAGGCGACGTCCTGCTCGAGGTCAACGGCATTAAACTGCTCGATGCCCATCGGGGGCTGCTGGCTTATCAGAAGCTCAGAGAGGTCTCTGAGCTCAATATGACTGTACAAAGAAATGGCATTACTAAGAGTATGATATATTCAATTGATAAAAAATGATTATTGTCAATCCAGATTAACACCATAACGGACCTGATAGCTGATGCCTGTAAAAAAATTTTGTTTAGCCCTGCTCCTGGCGTTCCTGTGTCAGACCGCCTTTTCTGCTATTGCATCCGAGGCTGTCCCTGACCAGGGGTTGGTTTTGAATTTTAACGATGCTGATATCCGGGCGGTGATCAAAAGTGTCGGCAAGATGACCGGCAAGAACTTTATTCTTGATCCCAATGTCAAGGGCAAGGTTACTATCGTCTCGACTCAGGCCATGAACGAGAAGGATTTGTACGGGATATTTCTCTCCATCCTCCAGGTTCACGATCTGGTGGCCATTGATAGCGGGGATGTTGTCAAGATCATGCCCCTGGAGCAGGGCAAACAGAATTTTACGCCGCTTGATGAAGGAAAACCGGGTCAGGAGGCGGACCGTTATATCACCAGGGTGTACCGGCTTGAATATGCAGCGGCGGAAAAACTGGTGCCTATCTTAAGGCCACTTGTCCACCAGAAGAGCTTCCTGGCTGCCCACAGTGACAGTAACACTTTGATCATTGTTGATGTGGCGGCCAATATTGACCGGGTTGTCAAGATCATCGAAAAGATCGATCAACCTGAGACCGGTGATATTGAATCGATTAAACTTAAATATGCCGCAGCCCGTGATGTGGCTAGCGTGATTGAGGGGCTGGAGACCAAGAACAAGAAAAGGGTTGCTGACCCCCAGGTCTGGCTGGTCGCTGACGAACGGACCAACAGCATTCTGCTCTCCGGTTCGGAAAATAGCCGGCAGCGCATCAAGTCCCTGGTCGCTCATCTCGATACCCCTATTGAGGTTGAGGGCAGCACCCAGGTGATCTTCCTGCGATTCGCCAAGGCCAAGGATCTCGTGCCGATCTTGAGCGGGGTAACGCCGGCTGAAGAGAAGGGCAAACAGCACATTCCGGGTGGCCAGGCCATGGGACGTGACCATAGTGTCATTATCCAGGCCGACGAAGCAACCAATGCTCTGATCATTAATGCTCCGCCGGCCGCCATGAAGTCGTTGCAGGCGGTTATCCAAAAACTCGATATCCGCCGAACCCAGGTGCTGATTGAGGCGGTGATTGCCGAGGTCTCGGTGGACAAGAGTGCTGATCTGGGCTTTCAGTGGCGTTCTACCTCAGCGCTTTCTGAAAACAGCAGCGGTGTTGTCGGTGGCAGCAGTTTCGGCTCGCCGAGCATTGGGACAGTTGCCACCAACCCGCTCTCCGTGGGTGCAGGTTTGAACGTTGGATATTTTAACGGCATCGGCACGTTTAACGGCGTAAAATTTCTAAATCTGGGAGGATTGGTCAGTGCTTTAGCCTCTGATTCCGATGCCAATATCCTGTCGACGCCGTCCCTGGTCACCCTTGACAACCAGGAGGCCTTGATCTCGGTTGGCGAGAACGTCCCCTTTGCTACCGGCACTTATACCTCAACCGGCAGCTCTTCTAATCCTACTAATCCTTTTACTACTTATGATCGTAAAGATGTCGGGATGACGCTTAAGGTCAAAGCCCAGATCAACGAGGGCAACAGTGTCCGGCTCGATATTGATCAGGAGATCTCGAAGGTCAAACAGGATGGTGCGGCCACCGGCATGCAAACCACCAACTCCCGAAAAATTAAGACGAGTGTTATGGTTGAAGACGGTAAGATCCTGGCATTGGGCGGCCTGATCGATGATTCGGTCGAGGAGAGTGTCTCCAAGGTGCCGCTCCTGGGAGACATCCCTTTTCTGGGCGCCCTGTTCCGCTATACCAGCAACAAACATACCAAGCGGAATCTCATGGTCTTTTTGCGACCGGTTATCCTGCGTAATGAAGCGGACGGCACCCGGATCACCTTTGACAAATACGATTATATGCGGCGTTTACAGCAGGACTTTAAGGATGAGGGCCTCTCGCTGCTGCCGAACGCCATAGTACCGGTGTTGCCGGACGCTAAGGCGGAGTCGCCGCCGCCGGGACAACAGGCTCAGGAAGAGAAAAATGCCAAGTAGCTTGACAGGTTCGGCAGGATTGGTGCCCTTTTCCTTTGCCAAGCGCCACGGCATTGTCGTCAGGGGCGTTGAGAAAGGCAGGGTGTTGGTCGCCTATCATGGTGAGGCGGAGAGCCGGCCTTTTGTCGAACTGCGTCGAATTCTGGGTATGCCGCTTCATCTGGTACCGGTTGACCGGCAGGAGTTTGACGCCCTGCTGCAACAGACCTATGAAGGCGTTTCGGCCGATGCCATGCAGATCGCCGGCGATCTGGGCGATGACGGCAATCTCGAGA
>MGTA01000205.1:0-474 GCA_001799225.1 Deltaproteobacteria bacterium RIFOXYD12_FULL_50_9 | reverse complement strand
TGACGGCAATCTCGAGAGTATTGCCCAGGATCTGCCCGAACCTGAGGATCTGCTCGAAAGCAAGGATGACGCACCGATTATCCGGCTGATCAATGGTCTGCTTACCGAGGCGGTGAAGATGAATGCCTCGGACATCCACATTGAGCCTTTTGAAACCAGGTTGCGGGTGCGCTTTCGGGTTGACGGCATCCTCCGCGAGATACTCCAGCCGGCTCGCGCCCTGGCGCCGCTGCTCGTCTCCCGGGTTAAGGTGATGGCCCGGCTTGATATTGCCGAAAAAAGGTTGCCGCAGGATGGCCGGATATCGCTGCGGATCGCCGGACGGGCTGTCGATGTCCGGGTCTCGACCATCCCCTCCGGTTACGGTGAGCGGGTCGTGCTGCGGCTGCTTGATAAGCAGGCCGGCCGGCTTGACCTTGAGCAACTGGGCATGGCTGCTGAGACCCAGGATCTCATGGATCGGCTGATCCATCG
>MGTA01000204.1:6643-7071 GCA_001799225.1 Deltaproteobacteria bacterium RIFOXYD12_FULL_50_9 | reverse complement strand
TAGCGCGACTGACTATGAGTAAGATCGTTATTGAAAAAAGGCTTTTGGGTCGTAAAATCTTTACTCCCGGGACTATAGGCGTCGGCAAAACCAAGAGTTGAGAGCAAGCGGACAACAAAAAGAGCAAAACTTTCAGGCAGGAAACCGGTGTTGATTTCAAACATCGGCGCACTGAAAACCACCCCGTCGAATGAGACGGAATTCTGCTGTAAAAACCGCGTAACTATTGCGGCTCCCATAGAGTGGGCAATG
Source organism: Deltaproteobacteria bacterium RIFOXYD12_FULL_50_9 (assembly GCA_001799225.1). Lineage (GTDB taxonomy): Bacteria > Desulfobacterota > Desulfobulbia > Desulfobulbales > CALZHT01 > XYD12-FULL-50-9. The sequence continues at coordinate 6,819 of MGTA01000204.1, read as the reverse complement.
ACAAAGGTCTGCCGATGCGTTTCAGGTTTAACCACTTTTGTGATAAATGTTTTAAAGTCAGCGACATAATCGGCAAAGGAGTCCACATGCCCCTTATGAGAATCCGGCAGCATTCTGCCGGAAAGTCCCTGGCCCCGGTGGTCCATAAGGTAGACCGAATATCCGAGATCACGCAG
>MGTA01000204.1:2753-6633 GCA_001799225.1 Deltaproteobacteria bacterium RIFOXYD12_FULL_50_9 | reverse complement strand
CAATCAGAACCAATGCACCTTTCTCGTCAGGTAGAACATATGTAGAAAAGACTATGGGTATACCTGACTGACCGATAAAACTATCGAATTTCAGGTGCTGCTGATAATATGGCACAACACTGTTGGCCATGGCAGTTGGCAGATCCTGCTCGCTGACGGCTAAAGACCTTGGAGGTGATGTACATTGAAAGGCAACCATCCAGAATAAGACAAGCAGTACTCTTAAACGCCATAAGTGCTTCATAAGCGACACCTAGATCAGCAGCCAACGCGCAAATATCGGGTCGGTCACCCGCCATCCTTGATCAGTGTTCTCGATCAGGTCAAGCGTTTTTAGTTTTTTCAAACTGCTCTGAATTCCCCCCTGTGAACCGAGTCCATGATCTGCAAGAAAAGATGCCGCAAAAAGGTTCTTTGGCCCGGCAGCGGCGACAGCCTTCAAAAGTTGCTTCTGGTGGGTGGTCAAGGCGACAAAGATATTCTCGAAATCGGCGGACTCCATCTCCAAGAGTTGCTGGCAGGCAGAGGCCAGCGGCTCTCCGGCTTGCTTCAATTCATAATAGAGCATGGCCAGCTTCTGGGTATAGAAAGGGTAGCCGTCAGTAAAATTAACTATGGCAACGGCCTCTTCCGGGCTGATCGGTATTTTTGCGCCGGCAAAGCGTTCCTCCAGAAAGACGGTGAATTCTCCAGTGGGAATGTGGGAAAGCTTTAGCACATAAGCGCTTTTGTAAAAGGGCCGCTTTTTGTCTTCAAACATGTCTCGCAATAAGGTCCGACGACTCCCCATCATAAGAAAAGATACACACTTAGCATTCTGCATACCCTCCCGCAGCAAAGCCTCGACCATTTTTGCATCCTTCAGGTTGCAGATTTCCTGAAACTCATCAAGCACCAGACAGACCTTTATCGCCTGCGAATTGCAGTACTCATCAAGATTGGCGATGACCTGCTCCAAGTGGATTTCCGCCGGCTGGTCACTGAGTGAGAGGCTGAACTCAGGCGCAGTAGTCGCCGGATCGAATTCCAGGGAGAGACGAATTTTTTTGAAAATTGCCGACATCTTTTGGGCAAAGCTGCTCCGGTCTGCGGCTTTGGCCCCTAGAGATGAGATAATCCCTCGGTAGATCTTCTGCACTGCATTGGCGGATGATGTCACGGAAAACAGGTCGATGAAAATCCCGGTCATGTCGCCTTCAAGCTCTCCAGTGACGACCCTTGCGAGACTGGACTTGCCGTAACGGCGCGGCGCATAGACCACTGTATGAATGCCGGCAAGCATGTTTTTCTTCAGCGTCTCGATCTCCAACCGCCGATTGCAGAACTTTTCATGCTGGGCAATGCCGATAGTAAAGGGGTTCATCGTGGCCTCGGTTATTTGAACTGAATTATTTAATATCAATTATTGTAATTGAATATATACAACCTGTTTATTGAAAATTGCAAGATTTTTCGGGAGGGCTATGATATGGCGGAGTTTGCAAAATTATACATAATCAATTTACAGACGGCTGATCAATCGAAATGCCACGACGTTCAAGCAGAGAGCCCTCAAGGCGGTAAAATTCGACAACTGCTTTAAGAGATTCAACAACTGCGCTCACCGAGTCGGTTTCAGCCTGAAGGAGGTCTCGCTGGGCCTGCGCTACCATAAAGGCGGTAGATTTTCCGACCCGGAATTTTTCGGTTTCAGCCCGCAGCTTTTCGGTCTGCAGGCGGAGAGTCACCGCTGTAGCAGCGACCTGTTCACGCAACCGGTCAATCTCAATCCTGGCACCGCGCACATCAACTTCAACCAGTTGGGAAAAATTGGCTATTGATTCGACTGCTTGATCCCGCGAGAGCACCGCCCGTCTCTCCGCTGCCCGGGCGCTGCGGTTTTCCCAAGGGAATCGCAAGGTTAACCCGGCCTGAACATCGTAGCCATCACCACTGAGGTCAGTACTCCTGCCAAACGAAGCAGCATAACCGGTTTTGCCGAGGCCTACGAAAAGATCAAGTTTCGGTAGCAGACCATTGCTGGTTTTAACCACCTCAAGCTCGCCACGTTCAAGTTGCAAACGGGCCTGATTCAGGTCTGGACGAAGGCGGCCGGCCAACGTCACATGGCTCTCAACCGAATCAGGATCGGCAACCTGCAGAGCCGGCAAATCGGTGATCTTGAGTTCCCGACCAAAAATATTCTCACCAGGAGAGTTTAGCAACCGCTGGAGCTGTAAACGGGCCTTGGAAAGGGCGCTCCTGGCATTAATCAGGGCTTCACGACGGACAGCTGCTTCGGCCTCGGCTGCCGCCAGCTCTATTTCGGCTAAACGGCCGACCGCGATCCGTTCGCGTACCTCAGCCATCTGTTCCTCGGCAAGTTTTAAAGAGCGTTCGACAATCTCGACCCGCTTAGCGGTAAGCTGATAGTCCCAGCAGGCCACTTCGACCTGGGCCACCAGGGCCTCTGTGTAGCCATGCAGTTCATAGCCTGAGAGTGCGGTGTCCAGGCGAGCCTGACGGATGGCGACAAGATTGACATCGGTGCCGCGACCGCGCAGCAGGGCCTGGGTAACGCTCAGGCCTAGACGGGTAGTGTCGGACTCAGGTTTAGCCGTGTGCTCAGCATCCAGGTTAACAGCAATGGTTGTGCCGGTGGCAAGCACCTGATTGGCGCCGACTGACTGGCTAATGGTGTTATTATTTATAAATGAACCGTCAGCCGAGACCTGGGCGCGACTCTGACCGGCTTTGAGGTCGGCGCTAAGATTAAGATCAAATACTGCAGCAGCCTGCTCCTCCGCTGTCCGACTGATCATCGGGTGAAATCGTTGCACTTTAAGCGCCCGGTTCTGTTCAAGGCTCATCAAAACCGCATCCTTAACCGAAAGAGTCAGGGTTGTGCCTGATGATGGTACAGGGTTTTCTGCGGCAGTGCTTTGGCCGGGCCAGAATAACAGCAGACAGACAAGATAAATGGCCGGATATATCATTATATTATCCTATTCATGCCGGAGAGCCTGGATCGGATCGAGACGGGCAGCGCGCCAGGCCGGATAGAAACCGAAAAAAATCCCAACGCCGGCGGCGACCCCGATAGCCAGCAGGGCACTGGTAAAATCCACCACGGTCTGAAGAGGCCCGAATTTCGGGACCAGATAAGCGGCCAGAATACCGAGTCCAAGGCCGAAAAGGCCGCCCAGGCCGCTGATAATGATGGATTCAACCAGGAATTGGGCAAGGATATGGATCTCCCTTGCCCCGATCGCCTTGCGGATGCCGATCTCCCTGGTCCTTTCGGTAACGGTAACCAGCATGATGTTCATAATGCCGATCCCGCCGACCAGCAGCGAGATTGCCGCAATGCCGCCGAGCAACCATTTAAAGATATCAGCAACCTGCGAGGCATTTTTACGAATTTCGTCCATGTTGGTTATGCTGAAGTCGTTATCGATGCCCTCCCGCAGACGGTGGCGCTCGCGCATCAATTGCGTGACTTTCTCCTGAACCAGGGCCAGACCGGCAGCATCTTCGGTCTGGATATCGATCTCCCGCAGGAAATCCAAACCGAAAAGGATTTGCATGGCAGTTGTGTAGGGCACCATAATCCGATCGTCGGGACTGCCCCACCCCTCCCCTTTGGGCTTGGTAATCCCAATGACCGTAAAGTTGATCCCACTGATTTTGATAACCTCGCCGACCGGATCGTTTTCGCCGAATAGATTAGTTGCCGTGGTTGGTCCAATCACCGCGACTCTGGCCAGACGTTCGACCTCACTCTCGGTGAAAATCCGACCGCGCTCCACCTGGATATCCCGGATGGCAAAATAGGTAATAGCCGAACCAAAGATGGAGGTCCGACTATTCTTGTTGGCATACTTGACCTGGGCGCTGCCCT
>MGTA01000204.1:2203-2724 GCA_001799225.1 Deltaproteobacteria bacterium RIFOXYD12_FULL_50_9 | reverse complement strand
GTCACGCCCGGCACCTCCCTGGCAATCGCCAGGGCATCGTCGATCTTGAGATTCTGCTGGGTGCCGCTCACCACCCCGTGTGAACCGCGCTGACCCGGCATGATAATCAGCAGATTCGTCCCCATGGCGGAAAACCGGTCAAGTATCTGTTTCTGGGCGCCACTGCCGATCGCCAGCATGGCGATTACCGCACCGACCCCGATAATAATCCCGAGCATAGCCAGAACCGAACGCAGTTTATTGGCAAACAGACTTTTTAACCCCACCTTGAAGATCGTCCAGTAGAGCATGATCAGGTTCCTTGCGGCGGTGCGGCAACACCCGGCGACGAGCTCGAGCTAATATTTTCAAAAACCCGGCCGTCGCGCAGGTAGATCTGCCGACGGCAGAATGCGGCGATTATCGGATCATGGGTGACGATGACAATCGTGTGGCCCTCCAGATTAAGGGCTTTAAAGAGAGCGAGAATCTCCTGGCCGGTCCGACTGTCGAGATTACCGGTCGGCTCATCGGCCAGCAGC
>MGTA01000204.1:1406-2056 GCA_001799225.1 Deltaproteobacteria bacterium RIFOXYD12_FULL_50_9 | reverse complement strand
CCGGTCTCGCGTCATCTTGGAGACGTCTTCACCGGCCAGGCGATAACTCCCCTCGTCCGGCCGGTCAAGACAACCGAGGATGTGCATGAGGGTGCTTTTGCCGCTGCCGCTGGTGCCGGTAATCGAAAGCATCTCGCCCTCCTCAACATTAAGATCGACATGATCAAGGGCGATAACGGTTTCCCCACCGAGTTCATAACGTTTGACCAGCCCTGCCGCTTCAATGATGTTCATCAATGTAAGGCCCGCTGCATGGTTCTCGCCGGGTTCTGACTACGATTCGGTCCTTGGCCCTGGCCCTGCCACTTGCTGTCCAGGCCACCATTTCGCACAATCACGGTCTCGCCATCGGTAAGGCCGGAGGTGATCTCGACCATTTTGCCATCGCTGATGCCGACGCCCACCTCTCGCTCTTCCGAAACGGCTCCGGTTTTCTGCACCGTCACCGTTGCTTTGCCTCTCTTGCGCAGCAGGGAATCTGTGGGCACCAGGAGAGCATTGTTCTTTTCGGCGATCAGGATTTCAACCCCGGCCGTCATCTCCGGTCGCAAAAGGTTTTTTTCCGGAGAGGTCACCTCAAGTTTTACTTCAAAGGTCACGACGTTCGAAACGTTGACACCGCGCGGCGAGATCCGCTCGACCTTGCCGTC
>MGTA01000204.1:0-1283 GCA_001799225.1 Deltaproteobacteria bacterium RIFOXYD12_FULL_50_9 | reverse complement strand
TCTGATCCGTATCGACCTGGGATTCAGCGATCCTGATCTGCTGGCGGGCCTGTTCAAGAGCCCTGAACTGAGTCTTTATCTCCTCAATCCGGGCATTGGCGGTTTCAAGATCTGCAACAGATAGCGACGCCGCGGTCTCGGCGGTTTCATACTCCTCAATGCTCGCCAGCTTCTTCTCTTTAAGTTCGCGGGTCCGGTCGGCCTTTGCCCTGGCATCCCGGGCACGAGCCTCGGCTGCATTGACGCCGGAGTCCGCCTTCATCTTGTCGGACTTAAGGGTCTCTCCTGCAATTGTAAGACTCTCCCTGGCATTTATCAAACGGGCCTGGGCAGCCCGTAACGTGGCCTCTGCCTGCCGAACAAACTGATGTTCATCTTTGGGATCAAGCTCAAGGAGCAGGTCCCCCTGTTTGACAGACTGACTGATATCAAAAGGCAGTTTAATAACCTCGCCACTCGCCTTACATTTAATCTCAACGTCAAGATTGGAGACAACTTTGCCGGTCGAGGCAACCGTCTGACTGATCCTTGAACGCTCCACGACAGCTGTGACCACCGGTTTTTCAGCAACCTTTTTGGCATCATCCAACCTCTTCCATAAAAAGCCGCCGCCGATAACAGCCGGCAGCAAGACTATGATAATCAACCATTTTTTCACGATTGTGTCCTTATATTATAAAAGATGATTGCGGTTATTGAACTTTACCAACGAAAACTCTCTTAACCGAACGTTGCAATCCATCAAAATAGGTGTAGAACACCGGGGTGACATATAAGGTAATGATCTGTGAGAATAACAGCCCCCCGACTACCGCCAGCCCCAGGGGACGCCGAGATTCACCGCCGGCTCCCAGCCCCAGGGCAATGGGCAGAGTGCCCATGAGGGCGGCCATGGTGGTCATCATGATGGGCCGGAAACGGATACTGCACGCCTCAAGGATGGCCTCAAGCGGCTGTTTTCCCTCCTTACGCTCGGCCTCGAGCGCGAAGTCAATCATCATGATGGCATTTTTCTTCACTACGCCAATCAGCATGATCAACCCCACATAACTGTACACCGACAGCTCGGCCTTGAACAGATATAAGGTCAGTAACGCCCCGAAGCCGGCAAAAGGCAGTCCGGACAAAATGGTTAAAGGGTGGACAAAACTCTCATAGAGAATTCCCAGGACAATATAGATCACCAGGATCGCCAACAAGATTAGGACAAGCAGTCCGGCTTGCGAGGCCTTGAACGCCTGGGCGGTGCCCGCGAAGCTGCCGCTTATGGTGGGTGGCAGAAT
>MGTA01000203.1 GCA_001799225.1 Deltaproteobacteria bacterium RIFOXYD12_FULL_50_9 | reverse complement strand
GAGCATATCGAATGCCGTGCCAAAATTTTCGAGATTGGCCAGGGCCTTGCGAACTACCTCACCGATGGCGGTCAAATCGGCCTGCCCTTCCAACTCTGCCAATAAGGATGTTACTTTTGGAGCTCCCTGTCTGACAACCGGGCCAAGATCCTCTTTCAGTTCCATCCCGGCCTTAAGCATATCAAGCAGGCTATTAAGGTTTTTAACATTAATAAGGATGTTTTTAACCAACAGGGCGAGATCTTCATTACTATAGTGCCCCTCCAGTTCGGAGAGGAACGTCATGACACGAGGGGTTGCCTGGTTAATAACCGGCACTAAGTCCTGTTTCAGCTCATCCAGGACACTTGACTTCAGGGACTGAATCTCCCTTGATAGGTTATCCAACCTTTCCAGTATCAAGGCCTCATTCATATACTATTACCCCCACAAATTGAAATGGCTGCTTCCAATATTTCGAACTACAGGCTTGAGTAGCAAGTCTGCTAAGAGAACAGACTTGAAATCATCCCAATCAACAATGCAAAACCGATAAATACAAATGTCCAGCCAACCGCTCGGGCAAAATTTTTCATCCAGAGTGGTGGCGCATTGGTCTGAACCTCACGGAGTGAACCGTCTTGGCGTCGTAAGGCGAACTCCAATGGCCGCTCATGACGGAACTCCTCTTCATCAAGACGCCCTGTAAGGATAACAGGATCAAGCGGGAACTTTTCAACCCGCAGATGGGTGTTGAAGAAGTGGATCAAAAAGATGAAGCCTGTGGCCAGCAAAGCCTCATCAGCATGAATTATCCAGGCAATATTTATCGCTATTCCCGGCAGTATCTTGGTAAACTGTTCCGGGAACCAGAGGACCAGTCCGCTCAAGCCGATGACCGCGACCCCCCAAAAGACAGCCAGGTAGTCGAATTTTTCCCAGTAGGTGAATCTGCCGAATTTTGGTTGCGGTCCCATGCCGAGAAACCATTTGATGTTATCTACCAGATCGACGGCATCTTTGGGCTGTGGTACGATCGATTTCGGGCCCCAGAGTATTTCCAGCAATTTCATTTTGCCGCTAATCCACAGATAAGCAATATAGGAGAGATGCATCGCAAAATAGCCGAAGGTAACCAGGCCCATCATTCGATGCATAAAGCCGCACATCTGAAAGCCGCCAAGGGCAGCTGCCAGCATTTTCGCCCAGGCAGCATGGTGGAACTTCAAAGGCAATCCGGTCAACGACAGCGTCATGAAGCTGGTAAAGATCAGGAAATGGGTAATGCGGTGATAGAAGTTGAATCGCAGGAAATATCGACCGGTAGGATTCCCGAGATGGGGAGGTCCTTCGTGGCGTAGTTTAACGAACATGCCTCGAATGAACCAGAGGAGGGTATGAATACCGAAGAACAGGAATACATTGATTAACAGAGCGCTCATCACTCCGAATATGGCTGATTCAACCGGGTATTTTTTCTTATCGGAATGGTTCAGATGAGTAGAGTATCCGATAAATTTGGGTGTCGCCTTGGGATGGCATTGCTTGCAGGTCTCGAGGAGCTGAACACTGCTTACCTTTGACTTGTTGTCCGTTGGCGGCAGAATATTATGACTGCCATGACAGTCAACGCATTTTGCTACCTTGGCAAAACCAAGATCGGCGACTTGCCCATGATATGATGAATAATAGGTGTTTGCCGCTTCATTGTGACACCCTGCACACCCGGCCACCATGCCTAGATGAAATTCATCTTTATCGACCCGCAGGATTCGATGAGAACTGTGACAGTCCCTACATGATGGACCATCCTCCGAGCCTTCTGTGAGCAGCTTGCCGTGCACACTATTGTTAAAGATCTGCATTGTGCCGGCATGACACCGACCACAGGTTGTCACAATATTTTTCTTGTTGACAGGTGAAGTAGGTTCAGAGGCAGAGAGAATCTCATGACTGCCGTGACAATCTGTGCAGACAGCAGCCCCCAGCATGCCCTTGCGGGTGGAGACCCCATGCTGACCAGCCTCGTAATCCCCATAGACTGCCAGTTTGGCGCCAACTTTTTGGGCATCGTCATGGCATTCGCCGCAGGTGTCGGCGATATTTAGAGGATAGACTCGCGAATCAGGATTTTTAACCGGCAGAATATCATGGATACCGTGGCAATCCTTGCACGCCGCAATCGTCTTTCCGTCTTTAGCTGCATGCACACCGAGTTTGTGTTTTTCGGCAGCGCTTTCGTGACATTGGCCGCAAACGACTTCAGCAAGATTCCCTGGATTTTTGAGGTGTTCTTTGTCCTTGGTGTCGGCATGGCAGTCAGTGCATGCAACGCCATTTGCGCCATGGACAGTCTTGGCATACGCACCCTCATCAACGAATAGTGAGACATCTCGGCCTTGCCGGGAAGTGGTCATGGACCGGTCACCGTGGCAGTCCATGCAATCTCCGCCAACTCCGGCCAATGCTGAATTTCCCGGCCACTGCAGAAATGATAGAACTCCCACAAAAAGAAACGTCAATATCAGGAAGCGAACTTTAGTCATGTTAACCCGCACCATAGTCCTGCCAGGCGCCAGGGCGCCTAAACCAGGTATCGTATTGACTCACATTTATGTAAGTACCGGGTTCAGCCCTGTTGCACCAACTCACTATCTGGCTCTCACCCATAGGAATCCACCTTGAAAGCAGCCTCCTATTTGCAATAAGTACAAATCGGTCAAGGAGGCGCTTGTATTATCCGCCGATAAGCAATGCACCACCAATCATGGCATCCAGTATGGCCAGCACGATCAGCACCACGGTTTGATTCACTTTATCTTTTGGGCTCCAGTCATCTTTCATCGATTTGAACAACAGTGAGAAAGTGGCAAGAAGAGATGCGAGCAGAAAAATGTAACCAAAGATATCAGTTAAAGATAATTTCTCCATCAAAAAGCCTCCATAAAGTTGATGTCCATCCCCTTATAACTTCATAACTGCATTTTCCATATATCATCTAAGCTTCATCGCTGAGCGTAGTTTCAGATCGAGTTACGATACTACTGCTGGTGAATTTTTGTAACGCTGCTGCGGTACCCTTTATAACGCTCAATAATTTTACCTAGACCTGAATGACCGGTGTGCATATCTGGTAATAAAAAGGTTGCCGATACGAAAAAAGCACTTCCGAAAATTACCGCCAATAGCCCTTGAGCTATCTTGCGATAGCTCAGTTGCTTAATCCGTTGCACGGTAAGACCGCCTTCCGGAGTTCTTACCGGCTCCAAAGAGTGTTCATGGGCATGAGATTCCATGGCAAGTATAACACCAGCAACAACAAATGTGCCGCCGATCAAAGAGAGCCATATTCTTACCAGCCAGGCAGATACATGGAGTTTAGCGGAATTCTCTGACGCCCATGTCGGTGTAATAGTAAAGATTGCAAGGATACTGATCCCTACTAAAATAATCAGAGGAATTTTATTTTTCCAGGTCCTCAACTTTCATCCCCCCATTAATGACAATGAACTCGTGATCTGCTGCAACCAAATTCTTCTTAAGTTCCCCAAGCAGAGTCTTATCGAAATTAAGGATCGCGACACAAAATGAATTGGTATTCATTCGCATAGGGTCTATCCCATTTTTTTTACCTTGTCAATAGCTTTTTGCAGTAATTTTTGAATCTGTTACCAGCTTAAGCAACACATCTGAAACCAATTATGTTTGCCCAGTAGTTGCCTTTTTCGATGTGCCGTGAGGCGAGGGTGATTGGGCCGCGCATCGTCCAGCAACCGCCCTTCAGGATATAGACCAGATTGTCAGCCATTATTCCGGGGATGGTGGCGGATTTTTGATAAATTGAATTAGTCCATTCATGGACATTGCCCAGCAGGTCAAAGATTGCAAAAGGGCTTGCAGAACCTTTGCCAAAGTGATCGACCGGCGTAGTGTCGCCAAGGCCGGCTGACTCCAGATTACACAGGGAAAGAGGCGATTATCCCGGCCGCGGCCTGCTGCTTCCCACTCTTCTTCAGTGGGTAGTCGTTTGCCTGCCCAGGCTGCAAAGGCCTTGGCGTCGCGGCGGCTAACCTGCACAACCGGGTGATTGTGTTTGTTCGTAAGTGAGCTGGTCGGCCCGGTCGGATGACGCCAGTTTGCGCCACTGACTCTGTGACCGCTAATGCCTGTAGTGATAGTGAAGGTTTTACGACCGGTGCGGGTGTCGGTTCTATTTGTACAACGGGCCAGGAAGACATGCCCATAGCCGGCCTGTTCGGCATCAGTTTCGTAGCCGGTATCCCTGATAAATAGTTCAAAGAGATCGTTGGTGATTGGATATTGGCCGATGTGGAAAAGGTTAAGGTGTATGGGGGTCAGCGGGAGTTCAATACCCTTTGGTGTTTTGGTGCCGATGAGATATTCATCCTCAGGAATTGTGATAAATTTTGGGGTAAAACGAGCGAGAATCTGGGCGATATACTCTTCGCGGGGCTCTCTCAGGGTCTCCTGTTTATCATCCAGGGCTTCGTACGGATCAAGATAGTCGGATAGGAGATCGAACATCCTCGGACGGTCTGGTATTTTCCCGGAAGTTTCAGAATTGGTGTCGCCGGATTCGGATTCGGCAAGAGCATCTCCGGCGGCAGTCTCATCCTCGACGATTTCGACCAGTTCTTCTTCGGAGGCAAGGAGTTCGTTTTCGGCAACGAGATCAGGCCTATCGGAAGATCCATCAGGTTGCAGAGCCATGTCCGCTTCCTCTGATATTTCGATCTCTTCAAACTCTTCCGCCTCGTCATATTGTTCGACTTCCTCAAGCGTTTCAACCAGTTCAGAAAAGTCATCGTTGCCGGTGGCTATCAGGTCTTCATCAATAATTCCTTCAATTTCTTCAAATTTTTTAATTGGTTCTGGCCCTGCAGGAGGTCCAATGGCCTGAACCGTTTCGGTGTCGGCAAGTTCCTCCTCAGAAAACTCGACAAGCTCGGCATCTTCTGCAAGCAGTCCGGTATCTGTTCCGAGGTCAGTCGGTCCGTTGCCTGCTCCTGCATAACTTCCCGTACCGTTTCCTTCATTGAGCTCCTCGCCATTGCCGGCACCTTCCATTTCGACGATTTCCTCTCCGGCAATCAAGGTTTCTTCCACTTGCTCCAAGATCGGCGATTCTTCTTTGATAACCTCCTCAACCTCATCAAATTCCTCATTTTTATCAAATTTTTCAACCTGTTTGCCTTCTTCGGTTGTTTCTGACCAGGCAGGAAGTTCAGCCTCCTCAATCAGTTCGGTGTCGGCAAGTTCCTCCTCGCTAACTTCGAAAAGCTCGGTATCTTCTGTAAACGCTTCGTTTAAGGGCTCTTGGCCTGAGCCCTGGTTCCGGTCGGAAAGATTCTCTTGGTCGCCCTCCTCCTGCGCAGCCCCGGTGGTTCCGGATTCCGGAGAAAGCCCGTCCGGTTCGGTCGTGTCGTCAGATGAGGATTGGCTTCGCTCCTCTCCCGCTGATTGCTTCCCTGTCAGGGCCTGCACCAGGTGTCTGGTCTTCTCAAGTTGGTCAAGCAGGCCCTGCGCCTGGTCCTGGCCCTGCTGTTCGACCATCTCTTTGACCAGCTTGTTGAATGCTGCAAACATATCCAGCATCGATTGATTCGTGTCAGCGCTGATGCCGACCTGCTTGATCAGATTGTCTTTGCGCTCTTCGGAGATGGTAAAGGTGTTGTCGCGGCTTATTATGATGCTTTCCGGGTTTTCGCCCGCGTTGGC
>MGTA01000202.1:5012-5711 GCA_001799225.1 Deltaproteobacteria bacterium RIFOXYD12_FULL_50_9 | reverse complement strand
AACGGTAGGTCAATCACCTCGGCAAGCGTCTGTTCTCTCTTGTTACGCTTGACGGAAAGGCCAAGGGCAATCTCACCCGTTGCTTCCTGACGAATCTCAATGTCCGGTTTTACACCAGTAAATAGCCCCAGGAGCAACCGGACAACTTTTTCATCCGTTCCTTCGATGGATCGGGCAAATTCACTAAAATATTTGTTCATCAACTCAGTTTGATCTGCCACGCCGAATAGGTCAATGTAGAACCCCTTGCGCTTATCCTTATGCTCTCGCCGTAGAATTTCAGCAAGCAAGGCGGTCTTGCCATAGCGACGTGAGGCATGGATTAACATGTTCATGCCAGCTTTTATATCGCCTCGCAGCTCTGCGATCTCTTTCTTTCGACCGCAAAAATCATCGGCGGCTATTCCCAGTCCGGAACTGAAATAGAATGGGTTATTGTTATCCATGATTGGCCTCCTGCTCCGTTTTTTATCTCTGGCTATATTATACATCAATAGATAAAAAGTACAACACTGGATGTATAATATATGCAGGCACCTTTTTTTATCTGCGCAGAGATAAAAAAAGGTGCCTGTCTGCTTGAGGAGTTAAACCTCCACCGTCCTGGCCATCATTCCCTTAAACTGTTTCGACGCTTCCTGATCGGCAATCTCGCCCCTCAAGACCTGGGACAGCTCATGATTTGCCTTACTGTCATCA
>MGTA01000202.1:3934-4908 GCA_001799225.1 Deltaproteobacteria bacterium RIFOXYD12_FULL_50_9 | reverse complement strand
ACAAACAAAGGTGACATCAATCCCACGGTTCCTTGCTCCCATCGCCAAGCCGACAATCTCATCATCCTCGATGGCCTTATGCGATATGAAAGGGGATATCACCATCAAGTATTCCCGGGCCGAGTCAAAGGCATCTTTCAGCAACCACCGATGACCTTCCAGCGTATCCACAATCTCAGTCTTTGTTTTGGAAAAAGGTTGTGTGACTAAAGCTTCTCGTGAAAACACACCCTGGATTTCCTGTTCGACTGGATCTCGGAAGAGAAACTTCCCAAGAAGCGCCGCAGGTTTCGGAGCCCCAGAATGAAAAAGCTCCATGTTGCCAAATACAAGAAAACTATCTTTGGCCCTGGACACAGCGACATTGAGCATCCGGGTATCTTCGGCAAAAAACATCCGCCCATTGTGTCCCATGCCATAGGTTGGGGAAAACAGCATTATGGGTCGCTCTCCCCCCTGAAATGAATGAACCGTGCCTATGGTGATTTCCACTTTTGGCATCAAGGTGGCCAGGGCTTTCCGTACCACATGGGCTTGAGCCGTGAAGGGGGTTACGATGCCAACGGCTTTTTCGATGGGACCATACGCCTTTTCAATGCGCCGTTTTTCTTTTGTCAGCCATGTCGCAATAGCGTGAGCCTCAAGGTGATTAAACCGACTCCCCGAGGGCGTAGTCTCTGCGTGACCAGAGATATGGGCATATCCCATCTTTGGATAGATCGTGGGAGTAGATGGACGGCAGGGAACAAGATGGCCGTGATACACCAGGTCATTGCAGTATGAAATGATCTCTGGTTGACAGCGACGATGTTCCGTCAAAAACAGCCCAGGGGCGATATTGGCGTATTTCACCAAGGAGGTTGCCTGTTGCGCGACTCGCATAAGGTTTCCGCTGGAAACATTCTGGCCGCTGGCCACGAAATTGTCCCAATGTTGTTCTTCGCTATCGCCGGATTCGATGACGCCAAGTGCCT
>MGTA01000202.1:0-3891 GCA_001799225.1 Deltaproteobacteria bacterium RIFOXYD12_FULL_50_9 | reverse complement strand
AGCAAAGCCGCTCATCCCGATCTCTGGTGGAACCTGGCCGGCCTCATCGACGATCAGCAGATCCGCAACTTCCCACAGATGAACAACGGCATCATGAGCGTACCCGCTCAACATGCGTGGGAGAGAATGGAAGGTAGAGATAAAGCATGGCGCCACCTTAGCCATGCGGTAATAAGCCCGCTTTAACTTCATGGGATTACGTGTGTCATAATTGTCGGTCTTGTCCTCAAGCTTCTTTTCAACATCTTGAAGGTATCGACCTTCCCAATAGTGCGTTGCCAGCAGGAAGGCCTTATAACGCAATCTGGTGTCTATGGTGGTTTGCAAATCGTCCCAAGCACCCTCTGTATCATATTCGGCACAAAGACGCTGAAAACAGGCATAATGTTTGTTTAACGTCTGGGCTGTTTTCTCTTTTAATTTCAACGAAAAGTTGGTGTTTTTGGTCTGCTGCTCAAAAAATGTTTCGTGCTGGGAAAACGTATTGGGTACATCATCACGATTTTTTACCTTTTTGAAAAAGGCATTGTTCAGGAAGTATAACCGATCCCGTGATTCTCGCCGGGCACGGATAGGTGGCAACAAGGAAAAAAGCCCAATCCCAAGCGGTTCAGAAAGCATGTGTGCTTCCCAACTCTTGCGAATAACCGATAAATCCATAGCTTGATCGGCAAGTGCCTGGGCCTTTTCTTTCTCCTTCTCGATCTGAACCAATACGTTTTTTACTTCATCCTGAATGCTATTGGCCAAGGGTTCGTCTTTCTCTCCAATAACCTTCCAGGCCTCATGGTATTGATGGCATGCACCCTGGATCTTCCCCACCACCTTTGTTAATTCAGTATGAAGCAATGCCGTTGCCGCTTGAATATCCTTGATGCTTTTTTCTGGGAATGCTGCGCGCGCTCGGTCCAAGAAATAATCCTTGGCTGAAGCAAGGCCTGTTTCTGTCTCAAGGTGGCTTAAGAAAAACCTTTCCCCACCATCCTTGAACTGGCCAGAAAAGATTTGATAGCCCTGCTGTATGGCAACTTCACTCCGGAAGTCTGACGGAAAATAAACCCCGTAGCTTGTGATACGAGGAAGCCACCGGCCAGACAAGGGTTTCAATTCTTCAGAAAGATTCTCTGAAAGATCGATGGCCCCAAAAGAGTCTATGATATTGGTGACAGCCTGGTTGTTCGTACTAGCAGCAATGATAAGAGGTGGTTCGGACGCACGTATCGCTGACTGTACCCACAGAGTCGCCACCACACTTTGTAGAAGGGTGGTTTTTCCTGTCCCCGGAGGACCGTTTACCGTATCAATCCGGCCTTCATTCTCGGAGTTGGCTAAAAATTCATATAGGGATTCCCGTTGTGAAGGCGAAAGACCATAACCCGGATTCATTTGCCCAAGATGATCTTTGGCAAACTTAATTTGTCGGGGCAGAGAAGGGGGTTGTTGCACAGGCCTGTTGGATGATGCGTTGGTCAGCAAAAAAGGTTTTTTTTCCATTTTGAGCAGTGCATCATAAAGACCGATAACTCGCAACGCTACAATTGGAGGTTGAAATAATGCGACTTTGGCCTTTTCTGCGATCGCCACACCTATAGGGGCAAAATCGAGCAAAGGGAAGTGCGTCACTGCCAAGAATAGACCTTTGGCGTAATCAAGGACGTTCTCATAGGAGGCCAGTTTCTCGGCATGTTGTGCCTGGTAATGATCGGCATCTTCTATTGTTCCAACCACATATGATTCTTTGGAGTTTGGCTCCAAGCATGACCGGAGGATATGGGGGATTACTGCCTCTTCCGCACAGGGAAAAAGCTCACCTTTCTTGTCGAGCAGGGCAGGGATGATGAGAGGTAGTGCGACCCATGGGGATTGACGTTCGACCCCATGTTCAACCATAGACTGCACGAGAAAAGGATACAGGGCAACTTGGATTGACTCTTGGGCTGTTTTCGGATCAAGCCGTTTCGCTTCCGCAAAAAGGGTTGCGGTAATAGTCGGGCAAAGCCTTCCTGCAAAGATCTCGGATCGGTTGATTTCTTTGAGGGTAGATAATTCTGGCGTGACCCACGTACTATCAGCTAATGAGTTGCGCCAATATTCAATTTTTAAATTAAGTTGGGTCATGATATTTTCCGCTTGTATTACCCATTTATATAGGGTAATATATCCCCATGCTCAAACAAACCTCATTCGCTCAACCAAGTACCAAATTTGCTTCCGGCATCAAGAAACTTTGACCACCAGATAGAATCTCATGATAGTGAGTTTTGTCTATTTTATTTCAGAATACCATACACCCAACTTAATAGATATAAAAAAGAGAAACTATTTCCTTTTTTTAATAGAATGACTTCCCCATTCGATGGAAATCAATTCCTTCATTTCGAAACTCCAATCGACCACATGTGAGAGAGAAGCATCAGAATCAGAAAATGTTAAATCTTGTATTAAATTCGTAAACTCTCGTGTTAAATTGGCGACATCATTGTGATTACTTTTCCTATGTTTTTGCTTTGATAATTCAACAGATCGTATCATCTTCCCCTTGCCCCCATAAACATGTGTTACTCTCGAAAAAACTACTTCTGCTATGCTTTCTTTTTCTGGAGTAACAAGTGTTTTAAAGGGATTTTTTTACGCCGCCAGCAGTTCTTTTAACGCGGTCTGCCTTTTGCTGGTATCCTCATTCTTTACCGCCATTGCCAACGCACGCCTACTTCCCACGAACACAGCTAATGTTTTTGCACGAGTTAACCCGGTATAGATCAGGTTTCTAAACAACATTTTGAAATGTTGTGTCATAATTGGGATGATCACCACGCCGAATTCGCTCCCCTGGCTTTTGTGAATAGTGATTGAGTAGGCAAGATCTAACTCCAGCATATCCTCCCGTTCATATTGCACTATCCGCTTGTCCGGGGCAAAACAGACCTCGCAAGTGCCTTCTTCTGTGTCGATTGTCCGAATGTGACCAATATCCCCATTGAACACCTCTAAGTCGTAATTGTTCTTCCGATGAATCACCCGATCCCCCTCCCTGAAAATCCGATCCCCAAGAAAGATTTGGCTTTTCGCTTCCGAAAAAGGGTTGGCTTTTTCTTGAAGAACCTTGTTCAACATCCCGGTTCCCATGCTCCCCCTGGTCATTGGACAAAGAATCTGAATTTCTGCGCCAGGATGATATTTGGGGATCCATTCACAATACAATTTTTTAATGGTGTCCGTGGCTGAAAGCCCGTAGTTAAGGGACGACCATGGATGTACTTTTTTCAGCATGGCCCTAAGCTCACCAAGCTGGTTGGGGGCGCGCAGAATTTCTTCGATCTTCACATGCTTAAACTTATCAGGAATAGCTATTTCAGAAGCGTAGGGATTTATCATTGGCTCACCAGTTCGGAACTGATACAGGCTTTCCTCGTTTTCAAGTTCATCCGGATTAACGAAATGCCTCTTCACTTTGGCAATAAATTGAACCTGTTCCAAAGTCGCTTCGTCGGTGTCGAAAAACAGACAATCCACTTTCTGACCCCAAACAGTCGGAACATGAAAGGGTGATTCCACATCTGGAATCCGCCCTTGATTAATCTGATGAGCATAGGTGATAATCTGGGATTCTTGAGCCTGGCGGAAAATCTTGTTTAACCGAAATACCGGTAGCGTGCCGGCCGCAATAATGTCTTTAAGTACGTTGCCAGCACCGACAGAAGGAAGTTGGTCGGCATCACCGATAATCAAAACAGAAGCGCTTTTCGGAACAGCTTTCAGCAAACAAGCCGCCAGGGTGACATCGAGCATCGAGCCTTCATCGATAATGAGAAAATCGCATTCAAGAAGGTCGTCTTCATTCTTCTTGAATTTGCTCCCTTGCCATTCCAACAATCGGTGAATGGTTTTCGA
>MGTA01000201.1:1121-5089 GCA_001799225.1 Deltaproteobacteria bacterium RIFOXYD12_FULL_50_9 | reverse complement strand
GATAACCAATCGTTGAATTAAACAGGGGAACAGAATTAAATTCTGTTCCCCTGTTTAATTCAACGATCTCTATGTTCAAAAAAATATCAGGATAACAGTTCAGCAACAGCGGAGAGCAGGTCTTTCTGGTCAAAGGGCTTCAAAAAAGTACAATCCGCGCCCATCATTGCAGCCAGATCGAGATAATCAACTCCATCAACGCTGCCGCCCCCTGAGATGGTGATAATTTTTATCTCCGGATAAAGACTTTTGATTTCTGTAATCGTTTCAATACCATCCATATGCGGCATAAAGATATCGGTGATCACCAGATCAACTGACGTCTTTTTAAGCAGATGCAGGGCAACGAGTCCGTTCTCCGCCCCGATGATTGTATGACCCTCAAAAATAAGGGCCCGCTGAATGCTCTTCAGCATACCTTCATCATCTTCAACTATGAGTATTGATGCCATGCCCTCTACTTCCAATCCCAGATAAAGCCCCCCTGTTGGGGACCATGAGGGACGCTCTTAAGAAATTAATTAACTCTCTCTCAATCTTTTAGAGTGAAGTTTTTGCTCCGGGCAAGCGTCTCGCCCCGCCTCACGGCGTAGCTGATGCCGGGAATACTCATGGCAAAGGCACGCGCCAGATCGGACAAGGACATGCCCAGTTCCCGGGCGGTCCAAAAACAAACGAGGCTTCTTGCCTTTACCTTGTCATCCTGGCGGCCGGGCAAAAAAATTGGTAGCGGTCGCG
The DNA here is from genome assembly GCA_001799225.1 of Deltaproteobacteria bacterium RIFOXYD12_FULL_50_9. Taxonomy (GTDB): domain Bacteria; phylum Desulfobacterota; class Desulfobulbia; order Desulfobulbales; family CALZHT01; genus XYD12-FULL-50-9. Next base: position 4,351 of record MGTA01000201.1, on the reverse strand, counting down.
GAATTTTTGTGGCTACAGGGGCAGTTGCATTTTAAAAAAGCATTTTGATCGAGATTCCCAGAAAAAAGTGAAAGGTTGCTTTTTCTGCTGGGAAACTATAAAATATTATTGTTCTATTGTTGATTTTTACTGATTTATATTGAATATTGCTGAATTAACTGACTCGTAAATAGTCGTAAGTAACGAAACAGCAGTAATTGCTATCCGGTTATGGGAGATGTTTTCCTTGCAGGATTAGCATATGTATGTTGCCTTGAATGTAGGGGATTTTTTTAAGGTAAATTGAGGAGAGCGATTTGTTGAAACCGCTGAATTGCTGGGAGTTTAAAAAGTGCGGTAGGGAACCGGGCGGAGCCCGGGTGAATGAGTTGGGCGTCTGCCCGGCAGCAACGGAAATCAGTCTTGATGGGTTTCATCGTGGTGACAATGCCGGGCGGGCTTGCTGGATTATTGCCGGCACTTTTTGTGGTGGCAAAGTCCAGGGAAGTTATGCCGCTAAAAGCAAGAACTGCGCTGATTGTGAATTCTTTAAGCAGGTGCTTGAGGAGGAGAATACCGATCTCCACGAAGCAACCGTCCTTTTAAAAGCCCTGGTAATAGTTGCCAGGAAATAAGATACCAAGCGAATTGTTGCCATTAATAGAGGCGGTTGATCCTCGGAGATTCATAGCAGGTTGTTGATTATGCGATTCAGGTTGTTGTTATTTATTCTCTTCCCAATTTTGTTCAGTCAGCCTGCCTTTGGTCAGGTGAAAGGGCAATGTTCTAATTGTCATACCATGCATAACAGCCAGAACAACTCCAAAATGGTCTATATGGGGTCTCTGGCCGGCTGGAACGCGGCAACAAAGGTGTTGCAGGGTGGCGCTGCTGCTACCAGCCCGCAGGAGTCTCTGCTGGTGTCCGACTGCGTCGGTTGTCATACCAACAGTACAAACGGCGATACCATTATCACGATCGGTGACAACCGGATTCCGATTGTATTCAACACAAATCTTCCTACCAATCCTTTGGCCGGCGGCAATTTCTATTGGGTGGCCAATCCGGCATTTGGTGATGCATACGGCCATAATGTCCGCGGAATTAATGCAATAGATGCGACCTTATCGGTGGCTCCAGGATCTTTCACCTGTTGGACTACCTCCTGTCATGATTCTCTGACATACTCTGATGAGGAGCTTCATGCATCTTATGCGGACGCCAAGGGAGGGTGCCAGGGTTGCCATCAGCGCATCAGGCACCATGCCGCTTCCAGCCCTTCAGGCACTCCCGCCGGAGAAACTGAGGGGTACTATCGATTTCTATGTGCGCCACAAGCCCATATCGATTCGGAACTTGGCGGCGGTTGTGTGCACGGCATTGAGGATCCGGCCGGTGATTGGGAGCAGGTTCCTACTGCGACCAATCATAACACCTATTATGGCGGAACCGGGGATGAAATGACCCCTGATTCCGCTGAGACCTCCGAGTCCATGGGGAATTTCTGCGCCGGCTGTCACAGTTATTTTCACTCTCCCGGATATGCGACGTGGTATCAGGATAACGGCGGCGGTGCTGACCCCTGGTTTAAGCATCCGACTAATTTTGTCATCCCAAACACCGGCGAATACCGGAATTTTACAACATATAGCGTTACGGTGCCGGTTGCCCGTCCTGGGCCTCAACCCATTTCATCAGCTGGAGCCGGGGTTGTAACTCCTGGAACTGATAAAGTTTTCTGCCTTTCCTGCCATCGGGCCCATGGTAGCCCATATAAGGATATGTTGCGTTGGGATTATAGTCTGATGGAGCCGGGCACCAATGGCGCATCAGCCGGAACCGGCTGTTTCAAATGTCACTCCTATAAGGATGATAAAGTTGATTCCTTCCCATTTTAGGGTAATAAGTTGTAACTCTTCGCGCTACTCCTGATTATTTTTTCTGTTTACCGAGAATTTTTCCTGTTTTTTTACTCCTGCTGTGGGGATCGCTGTCCAAGGATCTTCCGGCCAGTTGTGTTTCGGATAGCGGCCCATAAGCTCTTTCCTGACCTGCTGGTAGGTGGAGTTCCAGAAGCCGCGCAGGTCCTTAGTGATCTGGATGGGGCGCCGGGCAGGGGATAAAAGGTGCAGGATAACCGGGATTTGACCTTGGCAGATGTGTGGGGTATCGGCCAGGCCGAACATCTCCTGGAGACGAACGGCCAGCACCGGTGGTTGGCCCGGGATATACGAAAGCCGCAGACGTGAACCGCTCGGCGCAGTGATATGAGTAGGCGCCTCCTGGTCCAGACGTCCGAGCATCTGCCAGGTAAGCAGGTTGCGCATGATATCTGACAGGTTGATTTTCTGGAGATCCACTCGGCTTGCAATTTTGTCAAGATATGGCCCTAGCCAATTGGAGATGGTTGCCTGTAAGGTCGTATCTTCCAGGTCGGGCCAGCCCGCGGTCGGTTGCCAGCAGCGCAGACTCAACACCCTTGCTTTGAACTCGAGCGCTTCTCTGGTCCAGGGCAGCGCTGCTATGCCAAGCAGTCTGATACCGTCGAGCATGGCCTGGCGGACTGCTTCGTGATCCGGAAGTCTCAGTGGTGTGCTGCTCAGGGTTAGTTTAAGGAAACGCTCTTCTTGGCGGGTGATGACCGTTTCTGTCTCTTTGTCCCAGAAGATGCTCTGCACCGTGGATATTAGTTGGGCACAGGCCTGCCGAAGGCTTTCACTGTCAAACCAGGCAGCCAAAAATATTCGCCCTTCTATGTTGCCGGCGTCAAGTTCCGGGGCGATAAGGTATGGGCTGGCGCAAAGCCCGTCTTCCTCCGGCAAGCGGGCGCCGCGGCCAGAGGCCAGCAGATAGCGGTTTCTTGAGGTAGGGCGGAGTTGTGCCACCCGTTCCGGAAAAGCAAGGGCAAGGAGATGGGCATAGCCGGTTGTGCTGCCCGATTTTTGGTACTTATGCTCAAAAAGCTGGCGAAATTGCCGGCTGGCCCGGTCAACTTTGGCACATGCGGCCGGGTCAGCTGACAGTTCTTTCAACGCAATACTATCATGGCGGCGGAAAGCGTATAAGGCCTTGAGCCGTATCTCGATGTCAGTTGGCCGCGAGGTGGTGTTTGCTATGATGTCGCGTTCGGAGAGCAGCGCGGCCAGATCAGCCCCGATCGCCAATTGTCCGTGTGCTGCCGCAAAAAGAAGCAGCCGGCCAATTCTCGGGTGCAGGGGGAGTTGGGCCAGTTGTTGACCAAGATCAGTAAT
>MGTA01000201.1:0-1109 GCA_001799225.1 Deltaproteobacteria bacterium RIFOXYD12_FULL_50_9 | reverse complement strand
TCGTGGGCCTGGGCAAGATTGGCCGGCGGCGGCGGATCGAGCCAGAAGAGTTTGCCCGGGTCGGATATGCCCCAGTGCAGGAGGTCGAGGAGCAGCGGGGCAAGATCGGCATTGAGTATCTCTGGTGGCGGTTGGGCAAGCAGGGTTGGGAAAAGCGCTTTGGGCATCAGCCGATAACAGACGCCGGGGCCAAGGCGACCGGCGCGGCCGGTCCGTTGCACAGCCGCTGATTGCGAGACGCGCACGGTTACGAGCCGGGTCAGGCCTCGGTTAGCGTCAAAACGCGGTACCCTGGTCCAGCCCGAATCCACCACAACTCCTATGCCTTCGATAGTCAGGCTTGTCTCAGCGATCGAGGTGGCCAGTACAACCCGGCGGTGGCCGCGCTCTTGCGGCTGCACTGCCTGGATCTGCTTTTCTTTGGGTAGATCAGCGTAGAGCGGATAAATCCTGATACCCTGCTCTTTGGCCCAGGCAGCGAGTTGCCCGGCTGTTGCCTGGATCTCCCGGCTGCCGGGCAGGAAGGCCAGGATGTCGCCGCTCGCCTCGTTTGCGGCCTGCCGGATGGCGGACGCAGTTGCCGAAACAGTTTGCCTCGCGTCATAACCGGACCCGGTCATGCACCTGGTTTGCGATCTGCCCGTGTACTCCTGGTAATGGATCTCGACCGGATAGGTGCGACCCTCGGCGGTCACCAGTGCTGAGCCGTCAAGAAGATTGATGAGACGCAAGGTGTCCAGGGTGGCAGACATGATCAGCAGTCGCAACTCCTCCCGCAGGCCGGTCTGTGCGTCAAGACACATGGCAAGGGCCAGATCTGTGTGGATAGAGCGCTCGTGAAATTCATCAAAGATGACGAGCCCTACACCGTTGAGGTCCGGATTGTTTTGCAGACGGCGGGTGAGGATGCCTTCGGTCAGCACCTCGATGCGGGTTGTCGGCGTTATCTGGCGGTCGAAGCGAATATGATAGCCTACGGTCTCGCCAACCTGTTGACCGAGGAGTGCGGCCATTCGTTCTGCGGCCAGGCGGGCCGCCAGCCTGCGAGGTTCAAGGATGATGATCTTTTGTCCGGCGAGCCAAATTTCGTCTAAAAGTTCCAGGGGCGT
>MGTA01000200.1:4620-6639 GCA_001799225.1 Deltaproteobacteria bacterium RIFOXYD12_FULL_50_9 | reverse complement strand
CAATACGGCCGCTGACTATTATGCCGATTTTTTCCGCAACCCTTTTGGCTGTTCGCAAGAGATCCGCTTCAGACTGGCCGGTCGACTGGTCGGGGTGGCTATCGTTGATGTCGGCAACAACTGGTGTAACGCCGTCTATTTCTATTTCGACCCGGAAATGGCCCGGCGCAGCCCCGGAACCTTCAATATACTAACCTTGATCGACTCCTGTCGGACAAAGGGCATCGACATTCTCTACCTGGGTTACTGGATCGAAGAGGTGCGGGCCATGAAGTATAAGGCTGCCTTCAGACCCCATTTTCTGCTTATAAACAGTGAATGGAGTAACTACCAAGTTAAGTTCTAAACTACAACTATTCCTTCCTTTTTAATTTCCCGTACTAAAGGATCATCATCAACAGTTTATAGAATTCTTCGTCTGGCGGACACCAAACGATTGACACCTTTATCCGACAAGGCTATTAATTAATAATATAGGAGGTGCCATTATGCTTGAAATCAGCTATAGCCAAGTTGTTTCGGAAATAAACCAATTAAGCCTAACCGATCAATTGCGATTACTAGAAGAGATGGCGTCTTTAATACGACGAAAGACAATAGCCGGGACCACGCGCAGCATCCTCGAACTTCAGGGAAAAGGGAAGGAAATTTGGGAGGATATCGATGTTCGAAAATACCTTGACGAGGAGAGAACGTCTTGGAATGGATAAAAAATCTACAAGGGAAAACCGTTGGTCTCGATACTGCTCCGATAATCTATTTTATTGAAGAACATCCTGTTTATCTTGAAACCGTAGTGGCCTTTTTCAAGGCAATGGACAGAGGAGAGTTTGTGGCTGTCACATCAACCGTGACCTTATTGGAGGTCTTGGTCCATCCATTGCGCAATAACATGAGTACTCTCGCTACTGAATACCGGGAGATTCTGCTTAATTCATCCCTGAACACCAAAGATCTTTCCGGCCCAATTGCCGAACAGGCCGCTCAGCTCAGAGCAAACTATAATCTCCGCACCCCCCCCCATGCCGTCGATGGCGATCGTGATATGCAGGCGCAATTACAGCGGCGTTTGTCGAATACCTATGTTGTTTTAGAACCAACCCTCTTTCCCCATAAGCTACGATAAACAATTCTTTCAAACAAATATATTGACCGGATTTCTAATGGATTGTATCTTCTGTTCCTGAAGTATCAATATGTTAGTTTGGTCCGACCCCCACGACATCATCCATTCTTCTCAATTTGACCAAAAGGAGATAAAAAATGACATTTTTCGTGCGCAACTTGTGCTTTTCATTAACTGTAGGTTGGCTTAGCTTTCTCGCAGGTTATGCAAACGCGGACTTAATAAGTGTCGACTATACGCGGAACTCGGGGGACAATTTGATTACACGTGATACTGAGGCCGGTTTAGAATGGCTAGATGTCAATCTCACTGCTGGACAAACATTTGACCAAGTGCGTACAGGTATTTGGTATCAACGAGGATTTCGTTATGCTACAAAGGACGAACTGCAAATTCTGTTTTTACATGCCGGGACGCCTGACGATGACTTTGATGTATCGACAACTTATCCGGCGGAGACCTTAGCACTTGCCCAGTTACTAGGTCCAACTTTGATCACCGGATCAAGAGTATCTGTAGCTGGCTTCACTAGCACTGATTTCTTTGGGAATCAAATCACATTGCAGAATCATCCAGTAGGTGCCCCTTTCAGCGCTCTACTCGGAAAGGTCGACTATCTTCAAAGTTACGGTGAAGCGCATTTTACTGGTGGACACCCGTTTAGCGACCAGGCAGATGTCACCTATGGTAGTTTCCTGGTTCGTGCCTACACTCCATCGCCATTAGTATCCGGCAAATCTCCGACCAATGACTCAACACCTACCTGGTCCTGGATCTCGGGCGGAGGAAAAGGTGTGTTCCGGTACAAGCTTGATCCGACCTCAATCTGGAGTACGAAAACTACGGCTACGAGCTTCACGCCTCTTGAGCCTCTGGCCGATGGAAGGTATATC
>MGTA01000200.1:563-4579 GCA_001799225.1 Deltaproteobacteria bacterium RIFOXYD12_FULL_50_9 | reverse complement strand
CTGTGTGCAAGAAAAAGACGCGGACGGCAAATGGTCCGCCACGGGTAAAAAGATGATCGTTGTCGATACAATTCCACCCACTCCACCGGTGATCAACGCCACATCGCCGACCGAAACCCCTACCTGGAGCTGGAATACCACCACCTATCGTTACAAACTCGATGATAATAATCTTGAAACCGGGGCCACGGAATCCACCCAAACAGAATTCACTCCAGCGTTGAACAGTTTGTCAGCGGGTACCCATATCCTCTATGTTCAGAAGAGGGATGCGGCAGGCAACTGGTCCGCCTCCGCCGAAAAGGCCGTTGAAGTGCTGCCGCCCAGTGATTATAAAATCCATAACGATGGCACAGTCACTTCCCTCATCACGGGCCTTATGTGGCAACAACAAGATGACTCCACAACCCGGAACTGGCAAAGCGCGACAGACTACTGCGAGAATCTCGAGTTGGCCGGTCACACCAACTGGCGACTGCCTACTATCAGCGAACTGCAGTACATTATACTTCCTGGCAATTCCCCGGCAATCGATATGGCAGTCTTCCCTAACACCCTCCCATCCTTCTATTGGTCGTCAACTATCTGGACGACCAATAATAGCTATGCTTGGATTGTGTACTTCTATGATGGTTACGTCATACCATATGGAATTAACAACGATTTTTATACTCGTTGTGTTCGCGACGGGCAGTGAATCGTTTATTTGACACTTAAATAATTTTAAATCGACCCCGGGGCAAGGCCGACAGGCTTTTGCCCCGGTTTGTTTTCCGAGCCCATTCTCCCGCCCCCATTTTCTGCTTGTCGTTACATACATTAACGTTTACGATAACTGCCTGACGAAAGATATTTTGCTACAGTAATATCCGGCTAACAACTTGCATGAAGACAGCAATTGAGGCGCCCATGGTAACACAGAAAAACAATTTTACTACAGCACTGCTCATTGCTGACATCAAAGGCTTGAGTGTTCTGGTAAACGATGAGCAACTCTCCTTATTTGTTGAAAAATTTTATCCCAGGCTCAATGCTGTCATTGACGGCCACGGGCCACTTGCGGCAACCACTTGGTGTGACTCCCTGTTCTGCGCCTTTGCCGCCCCCCTTGCCGCTGCTTATTGCGCTCTCGACATCCGGGACCTGTTTAAAACCTTTGACTGGAGCAGTATGAAGATTCCGGCGCTGCAGATCCGGATTTCACTCCATGCCGGCCGGGCTTATCAGCCTGCGGCGGGGCTTAACTGCCTGAAGAATGGGCTGATCTGCTCCCAACTGCACCTCCCGGCCCTGCTTGAACCTGCCCTGCGGACCGGAGAGGTATGGACTTCCAACCCCTTTCTTGAACAACTGCTGACCGCCAATCCGCAAGATATTATGGCTGACAACCTGGGCGTCAAACATCTGGCACACAAATGGGGCGGCACCGAAATCCATCGTCTCAGAAGAGCAAGTGATCTGCCGATTGCTGATCATAATATCTTTGACAAGGGCGAAACTAAACATATAGATTCCGTCGCAATTCTGCTCACCCTTTTTGAGAGAGGGGATGATGAGCAACAGCACAATGCGGTGCGAATGCTGGGCAAAAAAGAAGACATCCGGGCCCGAGAAAAACTGTGCGCCATTGCCGGTGATTTTAATCATCCCCTGCTGCTGCGCCTGGATGCAGTCGCCTCGCTTGGCGAGATGAAAAGCGTTGGGGCCATTCCTACGCTTGCAGCTATCCTTGATGCAAAGGGCAAGGAGGATCCCCGTCTGCAGATTGCCGGCATCAGAAGCTTGATAAATATCGGCGATCTCCAGGGCGCTAAAGTTCTGTTGGATATCTTGAAGCACATTGAATCCTACCAGAAGGCCGTAATCAAGAAAACCTTGCACGCCCTGATCTTTCTCGGAAACCAGTTGACCTTTGATTATGTCGCTGATCTTGTTCAGCAGAATAAATTGTGCGATCAACTCTTGAAAGCAGCCCTGCAGTTGTTTACGGTGGTGGATGATAGCAGGGTATCAGCCAAAGCCTCCGAACTGCTCGACTCCGATACCCCCCACGATATCCGCGCATGCGCCCTTACCTATCTGGTCCATGGCAATCCCCACTCGGTATGCGACAGGCTTTATCGGATTGTCCGAGATATGGATGAGTCCCATGATCTGCGGGTTGCCGCTTTGACCGGTATTACCAGTATTGATTCCAACGAGACCAAATCGTTCCTGGCCGAAATCGCCGAAGCAGCAGAGCCATTAAGCTCCTATGCCGCCCAGTTTCTTGTTGAAGGCAAGGAAATGGCTGAAAAAATCGCCAAAGAGCGGAAAGAAGAGATCCAGAATGATTTCTGGTAAAATATCCCGGCTCAAAATTTACAGAGAGCCGAAAGCACAACCTTAGCGGTGACGGGAAAATAAGATGGCTCAACAAAACATTGAACAAAGAAAAGTGGTAATCGTTACCTCTCTCGGCAAAAAATATTCAGGCATGATTGATATCCCGAATGCCGCGCTAAGGACGACTGACCTTTTTAACAGCTCAAATATCTATTGGCGGAATCCGAGCGAGAAGTGCTTTGAGAATGCCATTTTGATGAGCAATGCCCAGTTGATTCTTGATGATTCGGCGATCTATCGCAAATTTGACAAGATTCAAGTCAAGTTCAACGAGGTGTTGTTTTTTTATGATGATTTTCAGACGATTGGCGATGACAAAGAAAAAATCCGCGCCACTACCCTGATTGAGAAGACCCAGGAGAAGCCCCAGACGGTCAATATAATTACGAGAATGATCTCCCACGCCTTTTATGACATCTCCGGCAACTTCTTTGGCCTGTTCAAGAAGAAATCGAACGACAAGTTCCTGCCGTTAACCAATGTCACGATAGCAGAAATATCCAAGAGAGAAGGCAAATGGGTCCGCAAGGAGATTACACTTCCCCACCAGTTTATCGGCGTCGGCAATAATCAGATCGAATCGGCAACCCTCGGATAACACAACGGTGCAGAACCGGCAGTCTTCAGCAGTATTGAAGACTGCCGGTTTGTTGTTAGGAAAACTATTTCTTCTCTAATTTATCAATTTCATAAACATAGCCATTGCCGAATCGGGAAGGGACCTTGGTGAAAGACACGGTCACATTATTGCCGGCCTCGGGTTTCCAGTCTGCCGGTACAAATTCGGTTGACCGTTTTCTATCAAAACCCATCGTCATATTTTCGGCTGGGAAGGTTATCTTGATCATTTTTTTCCCAACTTCAGCAATCTGACCATCAGCAGGGCTCTTAATTTCCTTACGATCTGGGTTTACGGCATTCAATTTGATCAGGTTTGCTACCAGTTCAACCGTGCCGCTCCTCATGGTTTTACTGCTGAAAGTTACCGAAACCGTATCTCCCGCCTGGGGGCGATAATCGGAAGGGTCAAAACTTGTTTCGCGGCCGGTCAAAAATCTGGTCTTCTCCCCGTCATGGGACAGAAAAAAACTGCCCGGCGATTTTTCAGCGACAACGCCGACCACGGTGCCGGATTCGCCAAGCGCCGCATAGGCGGCAGTAATACCAAGGTTTGATATCGTCATAGAAGATATCATGAGCAGGACAAGAACGAATGAAAGACGAAGATTTGTAAGCATGGTTTTCTCCTTGATGGAATTAATAAATACAGCCCGGCAACACATTTTCTGGCCTTCTGGCAGCCCCTCTCACTAAGGCTACTTCACAACCATGGTGGCCAGATCAGCCGGCATGATAGCCTCAATCCTCTGTTTGTGGACGTTCAAAAAGGTGGTAGTTAAAATCGGCATGCCCTGACTGTCCATAACCTCGGCATTAATCACGGCGATAAAATCATTGGAATTAACGATGTAGTCAGTCATCCGCGAGTCCGGCAGGAGTGCTATATCTCCCCGAATGCGATAATGGGTAGTCAGAATAATCACTCTGGTCTTTTCTTCATCACTCAGCATATCCATTTTTCTCCCACTCTGTCAGAGGTTATGGTTTAGATAAGATTAACGGGCCGGGTT
>MGTA01000200.1:163-528 GCA_001799225.1 Deltaproteobacteria bacterium RIFOXYD12_FULL_50_9 | reverse complement strand
ACATCATCCATGACAATGCCGATGCCGCCGTTTATCCGCCGGTCTACCCAGCTGATGGGAAAGGGTTTGGCGATATCGAAAAACCGAAAAAGGACAAACCCTAAAATCCAGATACGAAAATCAGCCGGAGCGAGCATCAGGGTAATCAGGATGCCCATAATCTCGTCAATCACTACAACCCCGGGGTCCTTATGATCAAGAATCTTTTCCGCTGAGCCGGCGATCAGGACAGCGGCCAGAAAAAAAATGCCGAGGATAACCAGATGGGTTTGAAAAGCCAATCTGCTTAATAAATAATGGAGAGGCAGGCCGACGAGCGAGCCCCAGGTCCCTGGAGCCTTAGGCAGATAGCCGGTATAAAATCC
>MGTA01000200.1:0-121 GCA_001799225.1 Deltaproteobacteria bacterium RIFOXYD12_FULL_50_9 | reverse complement strand
AATCGCTTAAAAAATCTGTAATCCGATTACGAGCGACCGCCTGGTAGACCTCGCGCAGGGCAATCCCCTGTTCCCTGGCCAACCTTCGACAATCCTCGTATTCCGGATAAATTACCGGCCC
>MGTA01000199.1:1048-4910 GCA_001799225.1 Deltaproteobacteria bacterium RIFOXYD12_FULL_50_9 | reverse complement strand
GCATTCATCCGCAGGATCGTCTCGTTTTCGCTAGAGTCTTTGTGAACATTGACATCAACCCTCTCGAAATCGATTCTACCCAACATAAAAACCATTTCCTGAAGATTGTCTTCCCGCTGACCAAGATGACGTCTGCTTGACCAGTCTGTTTTTTTCGCCCTGTTGCCGGATAAGCGAAAAGGCAGAGAATAAACGCCCTTGCCTTCTAAACAAAAAAGCTGGGGGAGTGATTAATCCTTCTTTCTTCGAACAAAACCGGCAAGGCCTACTAAACCTGTGCCAAACAGCAGCAAGGTGACTGGTTCGGGGACAGGGAACTGGCCGATCAAGACATCGTTGCCGCACTCCATAGTGTTTTGTAACGTATTTAATTCACCAAGCTTAATCCCATCGAGACCAAAGGTTGCGACATAATGGTTGTTGTTACCCCATCCTGCGAATCCGGTATTACTCTGCGAAGCTTCACCATAATTATTGAAGGTCAGGTCTGTTGCAACAGCTTCCCCACCACTCACATATTTCCAGGGGTTGGAGGGCTTGTTGTATTGCGCGCCATACTCGGTGTCTTGGAGGACAGAATCACCATCAAGTTTAACGATATCGTATTTACCCGAAGCCCAGTCTATATCCAGTACGTAATCATATTTAAAATCTGAATTGGATACCTCACGGTAGCCTGGATTATAATTAAATGGCGGTGCAATTGTATTTGGTGAATAGACTGCATCTTTATTGGTATCAATGAAGATGTCACCGGCTTTCATATTTGGACTCCCAAACCCGTTATAAAAATTATAGCCGCCGACAATTGTGAGATTTTTTAGATTGCTGCTTATGAAGAACCCTTCAAGATCCCACCCTTGGCCAGTCTGCATGCCCGGTTCTACTTCGTTGTCTTCATATGAAGCCCCGACGCCATCATTTTTTGTGACTAACGTGCCATAACTATTGGAGAATGCGAAGGCACTCCCTGTAGCGAATATTACCGGGCTCGCCGAAGCTAACACCAAGGCTGCAACTTTGAATTTAGTAACGAATTTTGGTTTCCATTTTTTCATGATCATTTTTCCTCCATTTCTCTAAAAATTTTTATTGTAAAATTCTTACAATTCTATGATAAATAACAGCTGCTTGGTGTCGCGAAAAAACTACATAACCATCCAGGTTTTTCCTGATGATGATTAACAATCTGTAACAGTCTCACCGGTCTGGACATTTTTGGTATAGCAAAGGATAAATGCCCTTAACATGTTCTGCTGGCCCGGGGTCAGCTTGCCGAAACGCACACAGCAGCGCTGTTTGGACATGCCGTTATACGCCAATTGCCGATCGGCCACGACTGTCACCGGCAGTCTGCAAACATACGGACCATCGGCCAGAAAGATATCCATTGTGCTGTCGGTCAGTGCCAATGGGCTTTCGTCAATTTGACGGAAGGCCATGCCGCTTTCACTGATGTCGACCAGATGATATGGCTGTCCGCTATCATCTCCGGTCTCCGCAACCAGAGCATAATCCCTGGTCGAAAAACGAGGAGCATGCCGGCGCTCCAATACCAATGTTTTTCTTACAATTTCTTCTCTCATCCAATTGTTCTCTTTTTTCTGTATTGAACTTGAAATCATAGTCATCAACCTTATCCCAGTTAATTTTCGGAGAATATATAAGCCCTGGCATACCAACTTGGCCGCCTGGACTTTCTGCAAATCTACCCAAATCGAAAATACATAAGTGGATACCTAATTGTATCCTGCCAAACATATAGCAATAGATATGCCAACAGATTATCTTATTGTTTTTTCGTGATTATTTTCAGATGATCAGCGTTTGCAGGACTGAATTGTAAAGTACTTCGACAGTTTTAACCGACCACATGATGTCGGTTAAAAGGCTTTTTCCCTTGCTGCGTCTATCCGGCAAGGCACAGACGATGTGATTATCCGGGTGTCGGTTTCTTTTACACTCCGGCAACCGGAGTGTCGGAAACAGGAGATGAACCAGTCATGGGCAGGCGGATCACAAAACGTGCACCGCCGGTTTTGGGATTGTCCGCCATAATAGTGGCGTTCAGGCGTTGGAGGACGAGGCGGCCATGCCACAGGCCGATGCCGCTGCCGCCTGGTTTGTCGGAGACATAGGGCTGGAAAAGCTGATCCGGCAGAAGGTTTTCCGGAATGGCGGGACCATCATTGACAACGCTTATCGTCACTCCGTCATTGGCCTGTGTGGCTGCTATCTGCACAAGACAGCTGCCGTTACTGGCCTCGTAGGCGTGCAGGAGGAGATTTTCAATCACCGTGCCAAGCTGCTGCGGATCGGTACGCAGAGTAATCCCCCGGGGGCAGTCAAGGACAATATCGAGACCGGGCAACCGCCGAACGAACCGGGACTGCAATTCATCCAGGAAGAGATAAATATCGACATACTGCCAGATAGACTCCACCCGGTTCCGCAACAAGCCTAGATTATTTCGCACCTTATCCATCCGCCGCAAGGCATCACTGATGGCGATGAGCATATCCTTCCTGAACTCGGGATTATCCATGTGCGCCTGGGCGTTGGTATGGACCAGGGAGAGGATGGAAGCGGCATTCTTGATATCGTGCAGCAGAAATACCGACAGATTATTCAAGGCTCGCCGTTCGCGCAGGCTGGCGGTCACCTCGGTCAACCGCACAGCCAGAAGGGCCGAGGCGGCCTGAGAGCTCAAGGCGGTCAGAAGGTCGAAGTCGTCCTGGCCATACCGGCCGCCGGTGTACTCGCGGCCAATGCCGATACAGCCGACAAGCTGGCCGCCCGCCATCAGGGACACAAAGAGGATCGGCTGGGGTTTCGGCAGAAAGGCAAGGCAGGCCGTGAATGTCTCGTGCTCTTTTTGTAGCGGATCTGTCAGGTCCAGCCGCGGATGTTGGCAAAGGTAACGGACAATAGGGGCGTTGCCGCCGAGACGGCAGGTTTGCCTGTCGATATCGGAGGCCGACACCACAAGTCCGAAACCCTCGGTTTCACTGCCGGACCAGATCCAAATCTCCCTGGTGTAAAGAGTATCGACCAGGACCTGACGCAGGGCTTGAAGTACCAGCGCTTCACTGTTAGCATCTTGAAGGAGAGCCGAAAATGCGAGCCATGCGTCCCGGAATTCGTACTTTTTGCCCTGCATAATTCGCCCCCCCTGTTTTATTTTAACAAAAAGGTTACCAGGCCCGCGGGACAATAATGCCCAACCTGAGCAACTCGCTCACCACCTCGGCAAGCGGCAGCCCCACGACGTTGGAATAGGAGCCGACAACCCGTCTGACCAGGAACCCGGCAGCGCCCTGAATGCCATAGGCGCCGGCCTTGTCGAGCGACTCGCCGGTATTTACATAGGCCTCACAGACCGCTAGAGGAATCTCCATGAACTCCACCTCGGAACGGACTGCCTGGACCACCTCGACAAGATCGGGTGATCTGCTGATGGCAAAGGCAGTGAAGACCTCATGAGTTCGACCGGAAAGATGCATAAGCATCTCCTTCGCCTCAGCAGGAGTGGCCGGTTTACCCAGCATCCTGCCATCCAGAACCACAATCGTGTCGGCGGCCACCACCGTTGAATCAGAATAGCCGATGGCAACCTCCCGCGCCTTCTCCAGGGCCAGGCGGACGACATACTCGGTCGGCGCTTCGCCTGAATGAGCCCGTTCATCAATCTCGGCCGCCGCCACGACAAAATCAAGACCAAGTTCCCGGAAAAACTGCTGGCGTCTAGGCGAGGCCGAGGCCAGCACCAGCGGGCAAATCGCCTGGAACATCCCCTTGGATTGCAAAAAAGGCTGCTCAGCATCCGGAACTTTGTAAGTAGAACACATATTCATAGTATTTC
>MGTA01000199.1:0-916 GCA_001799225.1 Deltaproteobacteria bacterium RIFOXYD12_FULL_50_9 | reverse complement strand
CGAATATCCGCCGTCCACTACCAAGGTCTGACCCTGGATCATGGTGGCCAGATCGCTGCAGAGGAAGAGCGCCACATCGGCAACATCCTCAGGCATGGTGAGCCTGCCCAGCGGGGTACGGGCTGCGGCAGTATCGAGGATCTGCTGCCGGTTGGGAAATTTTTTCAAGGCTTCGGTATCGACAGCTCCGGCGCTGATCGTGTTGACGTTGATGCCAAGCGGCCCCAACTCGACGGCCATGTGGCGGACCAGAGATTCAAGCGCCGCCTTGGATGCTCCGACCGCTGTATAGTTTTCAATGGCCCGCACCGCGCCCAGACTTGACACCGCCATAATTCTGCCGCCTTTGGGCATGATCGGCGCTGCCTGCTGGACCAGGGTAAGCAGGGCACGGGCATTGATATCCATGGCCCAGTTCCAATGACGGCTATCAAGTTCGAGGACCGGTTTCAGGACACCTGAGGCGGCATTGCTGACCAGAAAATCGAGCTTGCCGTACTCCCTGGTAATCTGGACGAACATCTCCTTGACGTCATCATCATTGGCGACATTGGCCTTTACCACCAGACAACGAGCCCCCTTGGCCGCAATGAGCTCGGCGGTCGCCTCGGCATCCCGGCGATGCCGCATATAGTTGACCACCATATCCACGCCGTTTTCAGCCAGCCTGAGGGCAATGGCCTTGCCGATCCCCCGCGAACTGCCGGTAACCAGCGCCACCTTCCCTTTCAAATTAAACATATTGTCCTCCTTCATTAAACCTGTTATTGGGCGGATATCATAACAACGGGCGAATACAAGATTCGCCCCTACCACCATTTTGGGCATCCGTAGGGGCGGGTTTGTAACCCGCCCAATGACCTTGCCCCGAAACGACAACCGGCGGTCATGATTTACGGGCTGCAAGGGCGGGTTT
>MGTA01000198.1:4220-5086 GCA_001799225.1 Deltaproteobacteria bacterium RIFOXYD12_FULL_50_9 | reverse complement strand
AAAGCGAAGAAGACCTGATCATCCAACAGACCCTGACCGATAACATCAAAAATCTGCCGGTCGATCTGGTCGTCCAACTGGGCACGACCGTCATCACCGCTGCCGATGTCATTGAACTCGGAGTCGGTGATATTCTGCAACTCGACCAGCGCCGGGAAGAGCTGCTCCCCGTCTTTGTGTCCGGAGTGCGCAAATTCATGGGCAGTCCGGGATTGCACCGGGGCAATAAATCACTGCTGATTAAACGCAAGGTTTTGAACGAAGACAGGGAGTGACCAGCAAAGCTAAAGCCAGGAGAAAAAAATGGCAGATAACAAAGGACCATCAGCAAACGACGATGATTGGGCTGCCGCCCTTTCGGAACAAACAGGCAGCGGCCAGGCCAAACCAGCTGAATTCCAGGAGCTGGGCGAGGGGATGACGGGCAGCGGCGGCGGTCAGAATATGGACTTCCTGCTCGACCTGCCGCTCAGCGTTACCGTGGAACTGGGAAAGACAACGATGATCATCCACAAACTTCTGCAACTTACCCAAGGATCAGTGGTTGAACTCGAAAAGGCTTCCGGAGAGCCGGTTGAGATCTATATCAACCGCAAGCTGTTGGGCAAGGGCGAGGTCGTGGTCGTCAACGATCGTTTCGGCATCCGCATCACTGAGATCATCAGTCAGGCGGACCGGATCAAGAACATGGGTTAACTTTGATGGAATCCGCCTCTCTCTTTACCGCCATCCTCAAAGTCGCCGGATCTCTCGGTCTGGTTATCGGCATCATGCTGCTGATTGTCATGCTGATCAAAAAACTGGGACTTTCTGGACAGACCATGCGCCCGGGCTCGATGATCAATATTCTGGAGACCCGGATGCTG
>MGTA01000198.1:0-4181 GCA_001799225.1 Deltaproteobacteria bacterium RIFOXYD12_FULL_50_9 | reverse complement strand
AGGGTTTTTACTGAATCACCCTTTGCCATGCTGATCAGAAAAACTATTATAGCGGCGGGCGGCAAGGGTAAGAACAGCAAAAAGGACAGTATGGACGTAGTGGACGACATGGACGTAAATGGACGCAAAGGAAAAATAGACCTGCCATGAAAACAGTTAATAGTAGACCGGGAGACATCTCACGGCTGACAGCGAACAGAGTGTCCCGGGTGTTGTTACTTGGCGCTTTCTGTCTGGCTGCCGCGACCGCCCTGTTTACAGCCCTGCCTTGCCAGGCGGTCCCTCTGCCCACCCTGCAGATCGGTCTCGACAATGCCAAAAATCCTGAACAGGTGGCGGCGACCATCGAGATCCTGCTCATCTTCACGGTCCTGTCCATCGCGCCGGCCATCCTGCTGATGATGACCAGCTTTACCAGGATCATCATTGCCTTTTCATTCCTGCGGTCTGCTTTAGGTACCCAGTCGATGCCGCCCAATCAGGTCCTGATCGGTCTGTCGCTCTTTCTGACCTTCTTCATCATGACTCCAGTCTTGAATCAGATGAACCAGAATGCCGTCAAACCTTATCTCGACAAAAAAATCTCGGCTGAACAGGCCATGACCGAGGGGTTAAAACCGCTCAGGGCCTTTATGTTCAAACAGACCAGGGAAAAGGATCTCGCCCTCTTTCTCTCTTTTGCCAAGCAGGCCAAACCGCTGAATCGGGAAGAGGTCGCCACCTCAGTACTCATTCCAGCCTTCATGATCAGTGAGCTCAAGACCGCGTTTCAAATCGGCTTTGTTCTCTTTCTGCCCTTTCTGATCATTGATATGGTCGTGGCAAGCGTCCTGCTCTCTATGGGTATGATGATGCTGCCGCCCGTCATGGTTTCCATGCCGTTCAAACTCCTGCTTTTTGTTCTGGTGGATGGCTGGAACCTGATCGCCGGCTCTCTAATCAAAAGTTTCGGAGTCTGAACCGCTATGACACCAGAACAAGTCATCACCCTCGCCCAAAACGCTATCGTTCTCACCCTGACAATCTCGGCACCGCTCCTGCTGGTCGGCATGATCGTCGGTATTCTCATCTCTCTTTTTCAGGCCACCACCCAGATCCAGGAGATGACCCTGACCTTCGTGCCCAAGATCGTGGCAATTTTGGCGACCCTGCTTTTTTTTGCATCATGGATGATGACCAAGATGATTAACTATACCCAGGACCTTATCTCAAGTCTGCCCATGCTCATCAGGTGAAACGATGCCGGAAGCAGCACTCCTCAACTGGACACTCAAGCAGTTCCTCTGCCTGGTCATCATCATGACCAGAGTCGGTCCGCTGCTCTTCTTTCTGCCCGTTCTCGGCTCCCGTAATGTGCCGGTCCAGACAAAGTTACTCTTTACCGTCATGGTCTCGCTCACTCTGACTCCGATTGTTCCGATAAACCCGGCGGATCTGCCGACTTCGGCGGTCGGCTTTGCCTTGTTTGCCGCCAGTGAGGTTGTCTTTGCCGGCATTCTCTCGGTCTTCGCCAGGCTTATTTTCGCAGCGGTCGAAACCGCCGGCCAGATGGTCGGGATCCAGATGGGTTTAGGTATGGCCGGCACAATGGATCCGGAGTTCGGCGGTCAGGTCTCCCTGATCGGTCAGTTCTGGGGTGTACTCGCTATCCTCCTCTTCTTAAGCATTGACGGCCATCACCTCTTTTTTCGGGCGCTCTATGAGAGTTTCATCTGGGTGCGCCCCGGCCACCTGCACATCACCCAGGCCACCTATGAAGGTATGATGCAAGGCGCCGCCTATATGTTCGTGCTGTCGGTCAAGATCATGGCCCCGGCTTGCGCCGCCCTCTTTTTCGTTCAAGTCGGCATGGGGATCATTGCTAAAACCGTGCCGCAGATCCCGATCCTGATTGTCGGGCTGCCGCTCAATATCGCCATCGGACTTATCTTTGCCGGACTGTCACTGGGCTACTTCGCCCCTCTGATGATCAACAATTTCATAATGCTTGGCCAGCTGCTCCCGAAACTTGTCAAAGGGTTGGGGGGGTAAGCAATGGCCGACGAAAGTTCCGGACAGGAAAAAAGCGAATCCCCCACCAGCAGGCGATTATCCGAGGCCCGCAAGAAAGGCGATGTCGCCAAGAGCATGGAACTCCCTTCTGCGGCCGTGCTTCTGGCCGGCATCACCACCCTCTATCTGCTCAACAACTATCTGCTGGAACGTTTCTACATAGTTTTTCGCCGTTACCTGAGTAACCTGCACGCCATCGAGATCACCCCGGACAACATGTATAATGTTGCCCTGGAAGTCATTCTCTACCTGGCTATTCTGCTGGGTCCGCTCATGGCGGTTATCGTGATTGTCGCCTTGGTCGCCAACTATGCCCAGGTTGGCGTCCTGTTTTCCACGGAAAAAATTATGCCCCAGTTTGACCGGGTCAACCCGCTTAAGGGCTTTGCCAATCTCTTCTCCAAACAGGCTCTGGCCCAGATGATCAAATCGATCACCAAACTCCTGATTGTCTCTTGGGTGGCCTATCGGGAGGTCAAGAAAGCCATGCCCGGCATCCTGCCGCTCATGGATCAGGAACCTTTGCAGATTCTGGCGTTCATTGCCAATACCTCTTTCTGGATCTTCCTGAAATGCGCCATATTCATCGCCCTGCTCGCCGCTATGGATTACGCCTTCCAACGCTGGCAGTTCATGGAAAAGATGAAGATGACTAAACAGGAAGTCAAGGAAGAGGCCAAACAGACCGAGGGCGACCCCATGGTGAAGGGCAGGATCAGATCCATCCAGATGGAGATGGCCCGAAAACGGATGATGGCCGAGGTGCCCAAGGCGGATGTGATCATCACCAATCCGGTCCGCCTGGCTATTGCCCTGCGTTATGACCCCAAAGCCATGAAAGCCCCGCTGGTAATCGCTAAAGGCGCCGGCCTGATTGCCCAGCGGATCAGGGAGATAGCCACGGAAAACGGCATTCCCATTGTCGAGAATATCCCGCTCGCCCAGGCGCTGTTTAAAAACGCCGGGCTGAACGAAATGATACCGGAAAACCTCTTCCAGGCCGTGGCGGAAGTTCTGGCATATGTGTATAGCCTTAAACGCAAAACAGCATAAAGCTGAGTTGAGCAGCTTGCCTGCTCATACGAAACTTATGCCCTTGCGGTATAACTAAAGGGATATAAAAAAATATGGCTGACAAATCATTGACATTACCGGGGCTGCCGAACATGACCCTGGAGGGCACCAGCCTTTTCGTGGCGGTTGGCGTTGTCGGCATACTCATGGTCATGATCCTGCCGCTGCCGCCATTTATCCTCGATCTCTTGCTGTCGTTCAACATCACCACCGGGCTGCTGATCCTTCTGATGTCCATGTACAACACCGATCCCTTGAATTTTTCGTCGTTCCCGGCTGTGCTGCTGATCACTACCCTGTTTCGCCTGTCGCTCAACATCGCCTCGACCAGGCTCATCCTGCTGCACGGCCACGAAGGGGCTGGAGCAGTTGGCCAGGTAATCCACTCATTCGGCAATTTCGTGGTCGGCGGCAACTTTGCCGTCGGCCTCATCATATTCCTGATCATGGTACTGATCAACTTTGTGGTTATCACCAAAGGTTCCGGCCGGATCGCCGAGGTAGCGGCGCGCTTCACCCTGGATGCCATGCCCGGCAAACAGATGGCTATTGATGCCGACCTGAACGCCGGCCTGATCAACGAGGAGACGGCCAAGACCCGCCGGTCCAACATCTCCCGCCAATCCGAATTCTACGGAGCCATGGACGGCGCCAGCAAATTTGTGCGCGGCGAGGCAATTGCCAGCATAATCATCATGGTCATCAATGTTCTGGGCGGCTGGGCGATCGGCGTCTTCCGGCAAGGTATGGCCATAGGCCAGGCTGCCGAGACCTATACCCTGCTCACCATCGGCGACGGTCTGGTTGCCCAGATCCCGGCCCTGGTCATCTCGACTGCTGCCGGTATCATTGTCAGCCGGGCCGCCTCCGATGTCAGCATGGGCAAAGAGTTTGTCAAACAGTTCGGTTTCCAACCCCAGGCCCTGGCCGTGACCTCGGCTATCATTATCCTTTTCGGCCTGGTACCCGGACTTCCGCACCTCTCCTTTCTGACCTTGGGCGCCTTTATGGGCTTTCTGGCCTATCTCGCCTTTGAAAACCAGGCAAGCGAAAAG
>MGTA01000197.1:4457-7791 GCA_001799225.1 Deltaproteobacteria bacterium RIFOXYD12_FULL_50_9 | reverse complement strand
ACCCGCATGCCCGGTGGTGTGGGGGCCGGGGGAGAAAATCCCCCGGCTACCCGATTGCCGTGAAGAGTGGCGAGCCGATTGCGATCAACAGCAGAAAGATGGCAGGTAATTTTGTTTTCATGCCGAGCACTCTTATGCGGCAGAAGAGATTGTCAGTAGTCAGATGGCACAGCTTAGACTTGTTCTATGATTCTAGCAACGGGTGAGAAATGCTGTCAAATGGTAATCGTGAAAAAAAGAGAGGAGAGAGGCATGCTATTAATCTAAAACAAAACCCCCGCCGCCATAGCCGGGGGTTTTGTTGCTGCTTATTTTTTTAATCAACAGCCGCAGGATTTGCCTGAGGACCCGCAGGAAGAGGTGGAGCAGGATCCACCGCTCGACAGCGGATAGGTTGAAGAGACGGAAAACCCTGAACGGTATCCGGCATCGACAAAGTCAACCTTGATGTTACCGCAGCGCTCCATAAGATCTTTATCCACCAGAAAGGTGAGTTCGCTGACAGTTACGCTTTCGTCGTTCGATTTTGGCTCATCCAGAGCCAATCCCAGTGAGGGACCACTTCAGCCACCCTGCATCAGGGCAACTCTGAGAGCAGAGTCGATCTTATTCTGTTCAAGATAACTCTTGAGATTCTTAACCGCCATTTCTGTTACATCCAGCATGGCTTACCTCCTTGTTGTAAGGTTATTATAAAAGATTCGCTAAAATAGAATCCGGTTAACCGTTTTGATTTTTTTGTAGATTTGTTCGGTATTTAACTATAATCTTAATTAATAATCAATCAATTGTCAAGATGGGGGTGCCAGCTTTTGTGTTTTGTCGGTTTGCACTTGCTTTTAGCTGTATAACCATACTATTAGTTTAAAATAATGCTAAGAAAAATCCGATAATCGTAAAGGGTCCGTAAGTTTTATCACACTAAAAGACGAGGGTTATTGATGAAAAAAATAGTGATTTCAACCGGAGGAGGAGATGCTCCAGGACTTAATGCGGTAATTTTTGCGGTAGTCAACTCAGCCTATCGACGTGGTTGGGAGGTGTACGGCAGTCGGAGTGGTTATCTAGGACTTTTGAACCCTGATGAGATGATCCGCCTTACCCCGGAAAAAGTTGCTGATATCACGCCAACCGGCGGCACCATCCTGGGCTCTACCAACAAGGGCAATCCCTTTGCCATGCCGGTCGAGAATCTGGCCGGCGAGATAATGATCCACGATGTTTCGGACCGGGTCATGAAGAATTTCAATCGTATGGGGTTCTACTGCCACATTGCGGTGGGCGGAGACGGCAGCCTTGAGATCGCTCACAGGTTTGCCGTTGAAAAGGGCATGCCGGTGATCGGAGTTCCCAAGACCATTGATAATGATCTGATGGCCACCCAGCGGACCTTCGGTTTTGACACTGCCGTCTCCACCGCCACCGAGGCCCTGGATAAACTGCACTCCACAGCCAAGTCACACGATCGGGTCATGGTGGTTGAGGTCATGGGTCGGGATTCCGGTTGGATTGCCCTCAACTCCGGGATATCCGGTGGCGCTGATGTTATTCTTATCCCGGAGATTCCTTTTGATATTGCGAAAGTTTGTCAGAAGATCAACGACAACGAACTGCATAATAAGAATTATGCTATTGTCGTGGTTGCCGAGGGCGCCAAGGCTAAGAATTCCGAGGTTATTTTTAAAAATGGTGGCGAGATCGGCAGGCAGGAGTTGTTGCTGGGTGGAATCGGTGAATGGGTGGCTAAGGAGATCAAGGCCATGAGCGGCAAGGATACGCGCTCCCTGGTTTTAGGTCATCTCCAACGCGGCGGTTCGCCTACTACCTTTGACCGATTATTGGCCTTGCGTTTCGGCGCGGCAGCTGTCCG
Organism: Deltaproteobacteria bacterium RIFOXYD12_FULL_50_9; assembly: GCA_001799225.1. Taxonomy (GTDB): domain Bacteria; phylum Desulfobacterota; class Desulfobulbia; order Desulfobulbales; family CALZHT01; genus XYD12-FULL-50-9. The sequence continues at coordinate 5,921 of MGTA01000197.1, read as the reverse complement.
TTTAGCCGAAAATGGAACTTTTGATCATATGGTCGCTCTGATCACTCCGGACATGAAGGCCGTGCCCATTGCCGATGCCATCAAACATCGCAAGAAGGTTGGCCTGGACGACGACAAGGTTTTGACGGCCCGGGAGATCGGTATCTGTCTTGGTGATTAGTCGATCATCTGTTTTGCAAGTTTCGGCAATCTCTTTGGGGGTTGAATCTCCTGCTCGCTATGCTAAATTTCAGCGACCGACTGGCGGTATCAAGCGGAAGTTGCGGGATATTACTCAGTTAACACCGCATAGGTATTTTCGATTGGGTAGCCGAGGATTAATCCGGTTACTATATAATCAAAGGCGGAATGAGGATGCAGATGGTCAAATTGGAGATATTTTGTCATCGCATCTTTGCGAATGGAGTTGAGAAATTTATTGATCGTTCCCGGAGAACCAAGAACGCCAAGTCTGGTTGCCTGAGAGAGGGCCATATAGTCGGTGATCAGATCTTCAAAATCAAATAGTTCATCAAGAATCCCCTGTCGACAGATAATAAGCGTATTTTTTATCCCTTCCTCATAGCAAAACAGGCCAAGCCCGGCCCGGGAGATCTGATTTTTCCAGCCGGCGATTTTCTCTTGCTGATCTGCCCAGCCGACTAACCCACCCAGAGGTTTGGCGCCCTCGATTACCCTTTGCAGAATAATGTCACTATTCGATTCAAAAGGCGCCCGTATCGATCCGTCTTCCCGATATTTCCAGTACCACCCACCGCAAAGTTGCTGGTTATAGTCATTAAAAAGGGGCGAATGAAAGGCAGGAGTAATTTTCGGATAGCGAAACAGTCCTAGAACATTGCCGTTTTGGATGTATCTCTTGGCTTCGGTTTTTTGGAATGACTGGAGGTATACTCCGTTCCGGGGGTGACCGTTCTCTTCCAGATTTCTGCCGTGACGGGGCGGATACGGCAAGGTGAGATCAGGATCTCGGGAGATTTTTTTATAGGGTTGAGAAGTCACGGACGCCTTTTAAAAATATTCGAAAAAAGCCGGGGACGTTGAACCACTGATTTAACAGGAATAAAAATTTAATCATCAACTGATCGGGCTGTTTGTTAAAGGTCTACTCGTGTAATTTTTTCTTCAAATATATGCACAGAGGGCATTTGCAAAAAATTGCATCGGCAAATGGGGCTGAAAACGGACAAGCATTTGAATCTTTGGCAAGACACTGAAGATAGGTTTCCATGCCTATATCCATAGCCTGACAAAGTCTGTCGAGGTCTGCGGTGACGCACCGGAAATCTTTAGGGCAGTTGATCTGACCAATAATCTCTTTAATCTTTTTTTTGTGCACTTTAAGCATTAGAGCGTAAGGGAACTTGTCTCGTTTGTCATGGTAAGGGAGAAACAGGTAGAGTAACCACAAAATTAACTTATGGATATAATGAAACTATCTTGAAAAAGAAGTCAACATAATTA
>MGTA01000197.1:4264-4436 GCA_001799225.1 Deltaproteobacteria bacterium RIFOXYD12_FULL_50_9 | reverse complement strand
GGAAGTGGTGGCGGGCGGGTTTTGCTAAGCCGACAAGCTTGGCGATGATTACCCGACGATTACCCGGTTACGGCCACTCTCCTTGGCCTCATAGAGTTTGGCGTCGGCGCAGGCCAGCATTTTTTCAAGGGAACCCTGATTAGAGAGACATACGCCGATACTGATGGTCACC
>MGTA01000197.1:0-4090 GCA_001799225.1 Deltaproteobacteria bacterium RIFOXYD12_FULL_50_9 | reverse complement strand
TCATTGATCTTCTTGAAAAAATCGATATCAATCATGGCGCAGGCAATGGAGGTCCCTTGCCGCTCGGCATTGGCCAAAATCTTCTGGCCGACATCAAAGAAGTAGCGGCGGTTATAGAGTCCGGTTAGAAAATCCTTAATCGCAGCTTCCCGGATGGCATGGATATTTTCATTGTTTTCGATCCATTGATTCACCCGGCAGTAAAACTCTTCCGGGATGATGGCGTCTTTCACCAGAAAATCATTGGCGCCGCTCTTTAAAAATATAGCGGACATCACGTTATCGCCGGCCCCCGAGATGCCGATGATGGCCAGATCCTCTTTCTTGTAAGACTCGCGGATTTTATGGATCAACTCAATGCCGTCCATTCCGGGCATAAAATAATCAATGATCGCCAGGTTGATGCCGGGGTGCTTCTGCAGGAGATCCAAGGCCTCCTGGCCGCACCTGGCGGAGAGAACCTGATAACGGTGGATTTTCAGCCAGTTGGTCAGTACCTTCTGGAAGAGTAGCGAATCATCAACAATCAGAACTTGTCGTTCATTATTTCGAGTTATTCTTCTGACTACGGAGATGACATAATCGATGCTGTTCGGCTGCCCTTTGAGGGCATAATCAGCCACTTTATTGGTCCAGATCTTTTCCCGGATGCCTTCATCCACAAGGCCGGTAAAAACGATGACCGGGATATCATAATCGATCACCGTTTTAATGATTTCGCCATCAGGGGCGTCAGGAAGATGATAGTCGAGGATGCCGGCAATGATCTTTTTATCATTTGGGTTGTTCAGCAGGGTAACTGTCTCAGCCAGACTGCTGGTCCAGATCACCGCACACCCTAATTCCCGGACGAGCTTTTTTTGCAGGAGTTGGGCGAAAAACTTGTCATCTTCAACCAGCAGGATATGATGATTCGCTATTTTGGTAGGCATCTCTTTTTTCTTTTTTTCGAAAAATCAGGAAAAATTAATACATCAGGCCGCCAGCTCGGCCAGTCGTTCGGCGCAGGATGTCAAGCGGAGTAATGGCCGACATGAGATCTATTATACCAGATACGTTTTAAAAAAGGAGTCATCAGGTTAGAGTTTCGCGCTTCTGCCAATAGTTTTTGAGAGCAGCCACTGCCTTGCCGTCGAATTTGGAGCCGATCCCTTCCTCCAAAATCGTAAACGCCTGTTCAGTGGACATTGCTTGACGGTAATGACGAGTGGCAGTCAGGGCCTCGAAAACATCGGCTACCGTGATAATCCTGGCCATATAGGGAATTTCGCTGCCGATCAACCCACCGTCATAGCCCGAGCCATCCAAATATTCATGATGGGCTGCAGCAATCTGGGGGACATTCCGGTACTTCCGGGCAAAGCGCATTTTTTCCAAAATGGCACGAGTGATGCCGGTATGCTGCTTGATATGCGTATATTCCTCGTCAGTCAGCTTCCCCGGCTTTTTTAATACTTGGTCGTCTATACCCAGTTTGCCGTAATCATGCAGCAGCGCCGCGATACCGATCAGATCGAGTTCCGCTTTTTTGTACCCCAATTCTTCGGCAATGCCGGTAGCATACTGAGTGACTTTGGCGGAATGGCCGGCGGTCAGACTGTCCTTGGCGTCAATAGAGGCGGCCATGACCTCCAGGATGCTCCGGAACTGTCTTTCCTGTTCAGCAAACATCATGGCATTATTGATGGCAATAGCAATTACCCCCGAGAGGCTATCCATGATTTTTATATCCCCGTTGTCAAAGGGGTCTCGTTTTTTGTTGATCACTTCTATCACGCCGATAACCTCATTGCTGCGGTCAAAGAGCGGCACGCCTAGAATTGTCCGGGTATTATACCCTGTCTGGCGGTCTACCTCCTTGCTAAAACGAGCATCTTGCGTGGCGTTGGTGATATTGAGAATTTTCCCGGAGATCGTTGCAAGTCCAGCCACCCCAAGATTAAGATTCAGGCAGATACCGTGATCCAGGCAGTCGGCATAGAGAGACATCAGGTTGCCTTGTTCCTCGTTAAGTAGAAACACCGATCCCCTCATGCAGCAGGTGGAAAATTTAAGCCTTCGGATCAGCTCCCTGATATGGGCTTCATCCAGTTGAGCCAGCTTTTCATTCCGACCGAGTTCGCAGGCCTCGTGCCAGATCAGCAATTTGTCAGCTTCATTGAAGCAACCACAGTCCTTATTTAAAAGCTGCAAGGCGCCAATCACCTGTTCATCACGATTCAGGACCGGAGCAACAAGAATGCTCTCGGTTTTGAAGTCGGCTATCTGGTCGATTTCCGGATTAAAATAAGGATGGTCGTAGGCATTGCTGACATTCACTACCTGCCGTGTGATCACACTGGTCCCTACCAGCCCCATCCGCAGTTTTATGCTGATGCTGTCGTTCTTGATGCCTTGGGCATACTTGGCGCGTAATTCCATGTGATCCCAGTCAAGGAGAAAAATAGTCGTCCGTTCTGCTCCCAGAAGTTCGGAAATTTCACTGATAATCAAAGGTAACAGTTTATTGAGATCCCGCTCGGATCCTATTCGTTTCTGGATTTCGATCATCTTTTTAAATTTCAGGTTCTCGATTTCCAGCAATGCCAACCTGTCATGCTCCGGGCGATTCATCGAGATGTGCTCCTCTGTTTCCAAAAAGAAGGGACAGACGCTGTTTCAGGCTGCGTGTTGCATGTGTAGAGTTTCCCACCCAATACAGGCAAGCTTGATGTAGATGGGGATTGGTTTGTGTCCGCCATGATAATACACAATTGTTCGGCGGGTAATGCCGAGCGCTTTGGCCGCAGTACTCAAAGAAAGAGAGTTCCGTTCCATCCAGGTATTGAACTCAGTCACTGGGAAGGCAAGGCCCGTCTGCTCTTTGCCAATCCTGTAGAGGGCATCCGCGTCAATGCCGATTTCACCATCAGACCATTCAACTCCATGCCCCCATTCTTCGACTACAACAGTTTCAAAGAACTTAGATTCTTTCAACCTCTCATAACCAGGCGAGGTTAGATATTCATATATATCAACCCTGGTATGTTTGCCGGAGCTCCAGATTATTGATAAATGTGATGGTGCTTGAGCTTTAGCGGATTTGATAATTTGTTGATTCATAATTTCATCTCCGGTTCAGTTTTTGCCACTCTGTCCATATTCTCTCCCGATTTTCCTTTGCCCATGCGCGAGCTTCGGAAAGAATGTCTGCAGGCGGGTTACCAATGATGACCTCAAGTGTATCAATGTTTAATGATGCCCGGCCATCAGGCCACCGTAAATGGCAATGCGGAACACCATGCTCTCGGCCCATAACTTCTATTTTCCAATTTCGGTTATGATGTAGGCGGGTCATATGGAATATGTATAGTGAATAATATTCCCCACGTCAATGGAGAAATTGATTTGATGAGCAACTGAGCGGTAGGTTGGGTTGAGGTACGAAACCCAACATTTACGAATATAGACAAACAACATTATGATTTGAACGCATGCACGTAACATGTTGGGTTTCGCGGGGCTCAACCCAACCTACTATTTTCTTGGATTTAAGAGCAGGTGAAAGTATCGAATTCAAACGACTGCAGTCCGGGTTAGTTTCAACAGGAAAAGCACTGTAAAAAAATCACCAAACTTATAAATTCCTCTTTACGGATTTTGCCAGTCATGGTAAATGGCATAACAAGTATGTGTGCCAAGATCAATGAAATTAATACAGGTGAAACGTGGGAAGAAATCGTTTGGCAGCGTGGATTCTCGTCTGTTGTACCGTCTTGTTTTCCCTTAAAATAGCGCTTGCCGACACCTCGTCCGGCATTGATCCTGGCGCTCTTTCCACCCTTATCAGGATGATTCTAGCCAATTCGCCCCCTGTAGCATCTCCTGACACCGTCACGTGTAGCGAGGATGCCAGTAAGTCGATTTTACTCACCGGTTCAGACCCGGAGAAACGACCGTTGACTTATCAGGTGTTGACTGCCCCTCTGCACGGTGTAATAAGCGGAACAGCGCCCAACCTTGTCTATGCCCCGCAATCCAATTTTAACGGTTTGGATTCCTTCACCTTTCGAGTGTACGACGGCGAGGACTACTCAACGCCGGCTTCCAT
>MGTA01000196.1:1429-5490 GCA_001799225.1 Deltaproteobacteria bacterium RIFOXYD12_FULL_50_9 | reverse complement strand
GCCCGGCCGCACATTAAGTATGGTGTCCCTAGAACTCCTTTATCTTTGTTGCCAGTTCTTGAGCTTTCGGAACGAGGAGGTTCGTAGAGTAAGGGTTACCTGGGGGGATTTAAACGGTTACAGTTCGCCTGACAGTTGCTAGTCATTATGCAAAAGGCTCAATAAATAACCTTAGTCCGAGCCGCTTGATCATCCACCTCAACCCTCCCAGTCTGAATCGCCTTAAGAACGTGATTAAAAACCAAACCAGGATCACCATTGTTGTCCTTGAGAAAATAGGCATGCCCTTTTGGGAAGTCGTAGATGTTGTTGATCTCGTCACAATCAACCATGTAGACGTTACGTGGCAGCAGGTCGGGGTTTTCAGCTCCAGAATGGCCTAGTCGTCGCGTGATGGACTTGTTAATAACATTACCGTCATTGGCCACCTTGCTGGAGCGTAGCGCCAGATCATCATTCGCAAAGTAAACCACCACATTGCGGGAAGACTGGCAGATGTAATCCCCTTTGCTTCCCCGCTCCAGGGATTCGTTGGCTATATCGGCGGCAATAAGGAATGAATTACGAAAAAGAAGAGGCACAGAACCGTTGCGATTGTATTGTCCCCAGCGCTCCAAAGTGCCACGCAAGACTCTGTTCCCCATGGAGTGCGCCAGGACGTTAATTCTTTTAAGGCATGAAGGGACACCGTCACTGCTGTTGGTTTCCTGCCAGGCAATAAATTTTTCCAACAATCGGGAAAAGGAGAAGGCGCTGGCGTCGGCGGCGTCCTGATCATCGTAGTAATCACGGATGACACCAAACTGGTCGTTACAGGGCCAGATAACGGGTATAACCTGTACGAAATTCTGCTGGCAGGAATCAAACAACTCCTGCAAAGTTTCGGTACGAGGGAATATGTCGCTTTCCATCTGATTATTGAAACCATGAATATAAATCAGAATCTGTTCGGCATTTGAGAGCCGGAGCTCTTCAAGCAGGACAGTACTGCCGATTTCGGTATAGTCATTGGCGCCATTACGGCGACAGAAGTAAAGGGACTGCCCAACCTGGTTGTTTTGTTGATCAAAGGTGATTTTTCTGCCAGCCTTAAGGGCTAGTGCTTCATTGATAGCCTTGTTTGTGATGAAGAGCATAGTAGTTTTCCTCCTTGTCAAATTACAATAAAGTCCTTTTTATCGTAACTGCGCGACCTGCGGCAAACCTCATACCCCTCTCGTTCGCCGGCGTCATTGGTGTTTCCTTCGATGGTTTCAAATGTTTCTTTATAAACGGCTGTGACAATGCCGGTGTGGTTCCAGTCGGTCTGGCTTTTGCGATTAAGGAAGATACTCCCCGGTGTAAGCTGGTTGGTTGGATCGGACAGGTGAAAACCAGAAAGAAAGATACCAGCGCTACGGGCGCGGGCTGCCAGTTCATCGCACGAGAATGTCGGTTTGACGGGGAGAGCAGTCAGCAGCGTCTCCGCTGCCTGGCGTAAGATAAAGCAGGCGAATCCGGCGCACCAAGCCCATTCTTTACCTTCGTTACCCTCCATATAGAGCCTTACCCACGGCCCCCGGTTTTGCCCACCTACTTCGCGGGGATACTCCGCGAGATGCTGAGTAGCGTAGCCAATCACCATCTGCCCCAGGTTAGAGGCGGCTGGAAGGAACGTCAGCACCCGTAGCAAAGGCGCAGTCAGTGCAGTAAAAGTCTCTACGTTGACAACCCCATCAGCCGGGAGAGAGTTTTTTTCTTGGAACACCTTCAACGCTGCTTCCGTAGCGGGGCCGAATTCGCCATCCACCATCACACCCAAGCCGTGGATGGATAGCCACTCCTGAGTTTTTCTTGCCAACGGGAGTATATCCCCTCTATGGCATCCAACTCCGTCACAAGAGAGTTCCTTCTTAATCCAAGGATATTCGAAACGCATGTTTAGCCTCTTTTATCAATATATGGTTATACAGCTAAGCTTTGGCAGACAATGAATCCAAAAAGTTTTTACCAATATTCTGGAAGATCAAAGCCGTTTTCCGGCGAATTGACTTGTTTTGACTTACCTCTTTGTAAACGTACAATAACTCCTGTATCATCTGCTCTTTATATTTATCGATAAGATTATTATCACTAAGTGCAGCAAGGTTTTCTTGAGTGGATTGTGAATCACCTTTTTCAAATGGAGCGGCCAGTTCGGAAAGCTTTTCATTAAGCTCCAGCCCTATTTTCTTGATACTATTTCTTTCAGCAACCTAAGCAGGCATAGTCAGGAGAAACGATGAAATCTTCTGGTGCTGAACTGCACTGGGAACATCCTAATTATGCCTTGCATGTAGCGAATTAGCTTTTTTGGAGTGGCCATCCTGATAAAAATATAAATAGAATGTCCCCCTGTTTTGGCGCTTGTTATAGTACGTACATCGTTTTGCTTGTCTCTTTTAGCCCATTAGTTGGAGCTGTTTCGTAATGTTACCGAGCGCCTTCTTTTCTCAAAGCCTCAGCGACTTCAGCAAAATTCCATTCTATCGCTTTCCCCAGTAAAGTCTTATTACTATCCTTAAATCGGTAATTGACGTTAGCGCCGCATTTCGCGAGCAACGGGACATAGCTGGCGCAGTTATTTTGAACCGCAAATACGAGGGGAGTGAATTTCTTATCATCTACCAAATTACATTTGCCACCATTGCGAACGAGAAGCTTGATTATCTCAAGCCGATCATCCGGCGGGCATTCTGAACTGTACATAATCGCGTTTATGGCCGTATTCCCCAGATTCGGATCAGCACCCGCATTGAGAAGTGCAACGACATTATCCTTCCATCCTTGAATCGCTGCTTCTTTGAGTGGCGTGTTCCCAGATTTAGAGACAACATTCGGCTCTGCGTTACAACGTAAAAGCATTTTAAAAATCTCGTGATGACCTAATTGTGCAGCTTTGCCAAGAGCTGTGCAACCAGAATTATCAGCAATGTTAACATCTGCTTTGCGATCGATAAGATATTGCACCATTTCTTTGTGATTGGTTTCCGTAGCTCTCATGAGTGCCGTGTTGCCTAACTGTAAGGTGCGTGCATTAATATTGGCACCTTTATCAAGAAGCATCTTTGCTATATTGATGTCATCTTTTGATGCAGCTTGAACCAGAGGCTGTATTCCGTTGTCGCCAACTTCATCAGGGTTCGCTCCACTTTCCAAGATGGTAGTGACACTGTTTTTATTCCCTTGTTGGACGGCCGAGAAAAGTGGTGTGGTGATAACGTTACCACTCTTGAGTCGATTCATTTTGTCGACGGCCTCGTAAAAGTCGTTGAGCCCCGTTGCTGTCGGAGAATCTGACATGATCGCTTTCTCTAAATCAGGCGATTTTTTGATTAAACTGGCAAGGTTTTTTTTTATTTGGCCTACACTATTTTTGATATCTTTAAGCTCCTGAGAAAGAGCTTTTTTCTCTTTTTCTAACTCTTTTGCCTTTTCAGCCGAATTCCGTTGTTCGACTATTTGTAAGCAAAATGCACCCACAAAGGCCAATACGGCGATGGGAAGGGTCCATTTCCCCGCTTTTGTAAGGACCAACTGTTGCTGATTGACAGGATGTTTACATGTGAACTTAAAAAACCAAGCACCGATAAATGCAATGGTAGTTGAAACAATCCATAGAATATACTTTAAAATTATATACATCTATATCTCCAAAACATTGATGATCGATCCAGCTAAGCTGGCCTCGTCTATAGGGGCTACCTACCCCTATGGGTGTCGTTCGCACCAGCACGGCAGATCTTCACGGTATCCGGGTTTTGTATCACAGCATCAGGGTGTCCTTATCACAGCACGACTTACGAACGAGAGGTTTGCCATAGGCATCAGAGGCTGAAGCCAAATCAGCTCCATTTTTTACTGCGCCTACAACGGTTACTGCGCTACCTGCCGCTTTGGCGAATAAACTGAATTTGCCTGCCCATTTTATTATTCTTTATTGTTTGCAGACATAGTACCAGACACAAATTATACCCTTACGCCTGGCCGCCCCCTCTTGTTTTGCCATTAGGTTTGTTCGTCCCTCCAAATCAACCCATCGC
>MGTA01000196.1:0-1246 GCA_001799225.1 Deltaproteobacteria bacterium RIFOXYD12_FULL_50_9 | reverse complement strand
CGATGTTGCCGTCTTCGGTTGCCGCGAACAACAGGCCTACAGCTCGGCCGTCGTGGGGCCGGTAGACGATCGCTCCGCTGTCACCTTCAAGGGCGAAGTTTTTACCCGTCCGCACTTGAATCCGAATCTGATCGACAAAGACGGCCGTACGAAGTCCATTACTAGTTATGTAATCCATGGGAAATCGGTGATTGATGCTTAAGATGCGGCCTTCCGTCGTGCCTGTGCGTGCGCCCGTTTGTCGCACCTTCATGTCGACGACGGGCGCGACCGGCGTGCCGAGCGTGACACCGCCGGGCAGCACATTGGACCAGTCGACGCCCGCTTCCAGCAGCGCGGCGGCACAGTCCGCGTTGTTTACGTTCGCCTGCCCAAAACGCAGGGGCACAAAGTCCGCTAGTTTAGCGACCGTGTCAGCCAGCGCGCCACAGTGAATGCAGCTAGGCTGGTAGATGTCGTCCCCTTTTGAGGCAGCATTGCACGCCGCCAGGACGTGGTTGTTGCTTAGGAGGTAGACGGCGTTCGGGTCAGCGCCCGGCCGAGCGGATTTGCAGAAGCAACCAATGGATCCGCCCTGCATGTTGAAATGCGACGTGCTTATGCCGGGCTTCAGAGGGCGGGTCTGCGGCTGGCATTCTGCGACTACCGGAGGTGGGCCGCATGGACGCAATGGGGGCGAGACCACGACATCCGTGGGCAGGGCGGCAATCTCTTTGGGGAGGATGCAGTGGCGAGGCAAAAGACGTAACGGAAGTTTGCGATAGACGAATAACTGAACACAGTAATCCTTGGTTGCCCGCCCATTGACGAGTTTCCGGCCGATGCCAGTCGCATGGACATTGGATTCGGCGACGGTGAGGATATCCTCCATCCGGCCGCTTCTCCGCAAACCTCGGGCCTTCTTCCAGAGGTCAAGTTTCACGTGGCGGGCGAAGAGTTCGGCATTGGCCTTCTCCAAGTCCTCAAGGTTGATCACCATAGCTCATCCCTCCTTCTTGAATTTAGAAAACATAACCAATGCTCACGGATCCAAACTCCTGGTCGGTGTCCTGCGCTTTGAACTCCTCGCTACGGATCACGTATGCGTACGTTGCAACAAAATCCTTAAACATGACTTGCATGCCGACGGCGATGTCGGTGACCCACGGCTTCTTGTCCACGGACCGGGAATCGTGAAACAGGCTACCATCGAGGAACACGTTATGGACGACCAACCGCCCTTCCAGCGTGGTGAACAGGTTGATCC
>MGTA01000195.1:3674-7818 GCA_001799225.1 Deltaproteobacteria bacterium RIFOXYD12_FULL_50_9 | reverse complement strand
TTACTACTACAATGGGTTTGATGCATAAAATTGTACACCGGCGGCGAAATGGAGCGCATTACTGCAGGTCTCCTATTGACAACGCTACCAATATTTTGTCTATTTCATACGACCAAATTATTAGCCGGGTTCCCAGATGATTTTCACAATTATCATCCATATGAAAGTTCCGCCTGAGAAACGCAAGGAACTAACCCAGACCATTTCCTCTCTTACCGGCTCAATAAAGAGTGAAAATGGCTGCCGGCGATGTGAATTTTTTCAAAACTTGAGTGATGAAAACATCCTTTGCCTGCTGGAAGAGTGGGATACGATGGCAAACCTTGAAATACACCTGAAATCCGAGAATCTCATGGTGCTGCGCGGGGCGATGAACCTTCTTGTAAAGCCATGGGAGATGCTGTTTTTTAGCAGCTTCAACCAGTCTGCCATAAGCCAGAAGGATCTGTTGTGAACATTCTCCTAGTTTACCCTAAATACCCGGACACCTTCTGGAGCTTCAAACACTCTCTCAAGTTCATTTCGAAGAGAGCTGCATTCCCGCCCCTGGGCTTGTTGACCGTAGCTGCCATGTTACCGGAAGGCTGGCAAAAAAAACTCCTTGACCTCAATGTCGAGCCACTATTGGATGAGCAGCTGGCATGGGCTGATCTGGTTTTTATCAGCGCCATGATCGTGCAAAAAGAGAGCGCACTACAGGTCATAAAACGGTGCAAGGCTCTTGGGAAAAAAATTGTGGCCGGCGGGCCTGTCTTCACCACCCAGCATGAGCAATTTCAAGATGTCGACTATTTTGTCCTGAACGAAGCGGAGATAACCCTGCCTCTGTTCCTGGACGATCTGGCCGGTGGCCGGCCCAAACACATCTACACCTCAGAAGCAAGACCATGCCTCACCCGCACCCCGGTTCCACTCTGGTCGCTTATCGATATCAAAAATTATGCGACCATGGCTATTCAATACTCCCGCGGGTGTCCGTTCAACTGCGAATTCTGTGACATCATCATTATGAATGGCAGAGTTCCGCGCCTGAAATCAATAGAGCAGATGCAAAACGAATTTCAGGCCCTCTACGATGCCGGTTGGCGGAGATCCGTCTTTATTGTCGATGACAATTTTATCGGCAATACTCCAAAGGTGAAGGAACTCCTGCCCGCCTTGATTAAATGGCAGAAGGAACATCGATTTCCCTTTACCCTGCTTACCGAAGTCAGCGCCAACCTGGCAAACGATGAAGAACTGATGCAAATGATGTGCGCCGCCAATTTCTTCAAGGTCTTTATGGGGCTTGAAACGCCGAACCATGCCAGCCTGGTGGAATGCGGAAAAAATCAGAATATTGCCAAAAAAATGAGCGAGGTTGTTGACACGATTCATCGGCACGGCATGCAAGTTATGGGTGGCTTCATTGTCGGCTTTGACCATGACCCTGATAACATATTTGAACTGCAGGTCCGCTTTATCCAGCAGATTGGCGTAGTCACGGCAATGGTTGGCATCTTGACCGCCTTGCCGCAAACGCGTCTATGGCATCGTCTGAAAGCTGAAGGCCGGCTGCTCAGTGACGCCACCGGCGAGAACACGGATGGGCTCCTGAACTTCAAACCTAAAATGGAAAAAGAGAAACTGATTGCAGGATATCAGAGGCTTCTTACCACGCTGTATTCCCATAAACACTACTACCAGAGGATACACACCTTCCTCAGAAATTACACACCCACCGCCAGAACCAGGTTAACCAAGGAAGATCTGGTCGCTTTTATACGAGCCGCCTGGAGGCTTGGCATCCTCTCCGGAGCCCGCTTTCGCTATTGGCAATTGATTGTAAAAAGCATTTTTGTAAAACGCAAAGCCTTACCCATTGCCGTGGAGCTGGCCATCCATGGCTTTCATTTTGAAAAGGTTCTCAAAAGGGTTTGCCGGCCATAAGCCGGCTTGACCACAACAGGAGGGTTACCATGTATTCAAAAGAAGAGTTGTGCAAAAAAATTACCGTGCTTTATCCGGAGATTGGCCAATGTGGCATCGGCATCAATGTTGATTACGACAAAGGAAAGAAAATATGGGCGGTTGATCTGAAAAAAGGCACCCATGAACTCAAGCACCATTTGGAGATACCGGATGCCGATGCCTGTATGAATGGCAAACAATGCGTCTCGCTTGGTCTTGAAATAGCCCAGCTTAAAAAGAATATCGAAGGGCAGCAGTACTAGCACTTTTTTATCAAAGAGAGGGCGGCATGGATTACTCCATCAAAATCGGCGGGGAAGCAGGCCAGGGTATTCAGACCATCGGCGATGCCCTGGGGCGAGTATTCGCCCGCTCCGGGTATCATGTTTTTTCCAATCAGGATTATGAGTCGCGCATCCGCGGCGGACACAATTTTTACCAGATCCGACTTTCGAACCAGCCCCTTGCCGCCGCCCGAAACAGAATCGATATCCTTGTGGCGCTTGACCAGGAAAGCATCACCCGCCATGTGGACGAACTTACGTTAAACGGCATGATCATCTATGACGCCGCGGCGCTCAAGTTCAAAAACGATGGCCCCGCCTTTCTTGATATCTCTTTTGAGAAGCTGGCCCTGGAGCAGGGTGGCGATAAAATCATGGCGAATACGGTGGCTACCGGAGCGGTGCTCGGCATGCTCGGGATGGACTTGGATCTTTTTTTAAAGCTCATCGCCGATACGTTCAAAAACAAGGGCGATCATACCGTGCAAGCCAACCATAAGGCCGCGCAGGCAGGGTACCGATACGCAAAGCAGCACTGCGACAAATGCACCTATGCGGTTGCCGGCGATGAAGTGAAACCACGGATGCTGATCGGTGGGGTCGAAGCAATAGCGCTCGGCGCGCTTGCCTCGGGATGCAAATTTTATTCGGCCTACCCCATGACGCCATCAACCGGCATCATGAACTATCTCGCCTCTAAAGAGGGCGAATACGGCATTATTGTCGAACAGGCCGAGGACGAGATCGCCGCGATCAATATGGCGCTCGGCGTCTCCTACGCCGGGTTGCGCGCCATGACCGGCACCTCTGGCGGCGGCTTTGCGCTGATGGTGGAGGGGCTCTCACTTGCCGGCATGACCGAGACGCCGATTGTAATCGCTATGGGACAACGGCCCGGCCCGGCCACCGGTTTGCCGACACGGACCGAGCAGGCCGATCTCGAGTTTCTCGTGTCTGCGGGACATGGCGAATTTCCCCGGGTAATTTTCGCGCCCGGCTCTCCCCTCCAGGCCTTCCATCTCACGAATAAGGCCTTTGATATCGCCGAAAAATACCAGATTCCGGTCTTCATCCTCTTCGACACCTATCTAGGCGATTGCCAGTGGACCTTTGACCGGTTCGACACGAGCCAAGTGCGCTATTTCGATTACCGTTTGCAGGGCGACGCCTTCAAAAATTTGGCAGATTATAAGCGCTATGCTTACACAGAATCAGGGATATCTCCACTTGCAATGCCCGGAGACGCCAATCATGTCGTGGTTGTCGATAGCGATGAGCATGATGAGGATGGCCATCTGGTCGAGGATTCCGCCACCAGGACCAGGATGGTCGGGAAGCGCCTCTTCAAGAAGCTGCCCCTCATCAAGAGCGAAATCGCCCCACCGGAACTTTACGGTAACCATGAGGCGCAGGTTGTCCTCACAGGGTGGGGATCAACCTACGGGGTCATGAAGGAGGCTGTCGATGAGCTGGCAAAGTCAACGAGCATTGCCATGCTCCACTTCAGTGAGGTTTTTCCCCTGCCAGACTCTACCCATTTTGATTACGTCACACACCTGCGGAAGGCAAAGCTTCCCTTATGTATCGAGAACAACGCCACCGGCCAATTCAGCCGGATCATACGCGCTGCAACCGGTTTTGAGTTCAAGGCCTGGATCCACAAGTATGATGGCAGACCGTTTACGGTTGAAGAGCTGATAGGAGAGATCCATGGTCAACTTGGAAACGTTTAGAGGCCAGACTCCGGCATGGTGTCCGGGGTGCGGCAATTTTGCGATCTTGAAAACATTCAAGGACGTAATGGTCGAGCTGCAGATGGAACCCCATCAATTCACTGTGGTCTCGGGGATCGGTCAGGCAGCAAAGCTGCCGCACTATATCAGGTGCAACACCTTCAACGGTCTGCATGG
>MGTA01000195.1:1927-3654 GCA_001799225.1 Deltaproteobacteria bacterium RIFOXYD12_FULL_50_9 | reverse complement strand
CTGGCAAACCATGCCATGCCGGTAATCGTTACGACCGGCGACGGCGATTGTTACGGCGAGGGCGGCAACCATCTCTTGGCCGCGATCCGCAGGAACATCAATATAAAACTTTTCGTTCACGACAACCAGATATACGGGTTAACCAAAGGGCAGCCCTCTCCCACAACCAGTGCAGGAACAATAGCCAAAAATGTTCCCTTTGGCGTGATCTCCGAACAGTTCAATCCCATGGCTCTTGCCGTAGCGCTCGACTGCGGGTTCGCAGCCCGGGCCTTTGCCGGCGACCCGGCGCACCTGAAAAGCCTCATGAAAGAGGCTATTAACCACAAAGGGTTTGCACTCATCGACATCCTGCAACCCTGTGTCTCGTTCAATAAGGTTAATACATACGAGTGGTATCGCAAGCGGGTGTATCACATCGAGCCCGAGTATAATCCCGAAGACCGCATGACGGCCTTTTCGAAATCGCTCGAATGGGGCGATCGCATCCCTACCGGCATCATCTACCGAAATAACCGACCGACCTTCGAGGAACGCGTCCCGATACTGGCAGCCGGCCCCCTTGTACGTCAAAGTTTCGACTCAGCAAAGATCGAAGGGACGTTAAGGGAATTTTATTAATTGATTCGTTGAGGAAGCCCACCAATGGGAAAGGAGATGACATGATTGATAAAAAGAAATCAGGTAAAAAGAACGGTCGAATACATCCTGACACCAGTGTTTACGATATTGATATTGATTTTGAGTTAAATAATGGCAAAGGTGCCTGGGTTGTAATTTTGCAAAGGAATGATCACTATCCGCAACCCCATCTGGATCTAAATAAAACGAAATAAGGAACTCGACCATACCAAATCGCCATGAAAATCATTCTCAAGAGAGCGTAATATGAATATTTATGAATATGCCATGCAAATGGAGAAAGATGGAGAGGATTTTTACCGTGAACTTGCCGGAAATTGCCACGTAAAAGGCATTAAGACTATTCTGACTATGCTGGCGAACGAAGAGGTGAAACATTTCAATGTCATTGCACAACTGCAGAAACATGCTGAAAATTCTCTGCTGGCGAAAACAGCAGTCCTGGAGAATGTGAAGAACATTTTTATCCGGATGAAGGAAGAAAAAGCCGACATGCGCTTTGATTCTTCTGAGCTTGCAGCATACCGAAAAGCGATGGCCCTTGAGGAGATGAGTCGGAAGTTTTATTTCGAAAAGGCCGCCAATGCCGGAGAGGAAGATATAAAACAGCTATTCCTGCGCCTTGCCGGCGAAGAAGAAAGGCATTTTTGGATCATGGAAAATATTGTCGAATTCGTTGCAAAACCGGAACCGGGTAATTGGCTTGAAAACGCCGAATGGCACCATCTGGACGAGTATTAAGAGGATATATCATGAGCAAAAAACAGACAATGAATCATTCTGGAATACTCGAACAGGAAGAGGGCTCGGCAGCAAGCAAAGACTCCCAATGGGCTGCCGGCGGCGAACTGCACCAGAAGGCTGGTGGAGAGCACCCCGCGCTTACCACGAACGAGGGTGTCGCGCTAGCCGATAATCAAAATTCGCTCAGGGCCAATCCTCGCGGCCCTACGCTTCTGGAAGATTTCATTCTGCGCGAAAAAATCACTCATTTCGATCACGAGCGTATTCCCGAGCGAATCGTCCATGCGCGCGGAACCGGTGTGCATGGCTTCTTCGAGCTGACCACCTCGCTCAAACAATAC
>MGTA01000195.1:228-1885 GCA_001799225.1 Deltaproteobacteria bacterium RIFOXYD12_FULL_50_9 | reverse complement strand
GGTGCCGGTTCGGTAGATACCCCGCGTGACGTCGGCGGCTTTGCCGTCAAGTTTTACACCAGGGAAGGCAACTGGGATTTGGTCGGCAACAACATCCCGGTTTTCTTCATCCAGGACGCCATCAAATTCCCGGACCTCATCCATGCCGTAAAAATGGAACCAGACCGCGGTTTTCCGCAATCGGCAAGCGCCCACGATACATTTTGGGATTTCATTTCGCTCACGCCTGAATCCATGCATACGGTGATGTGGGCCATGTCTGATCGCACCATACCGCGTTCGTTGCGGATGATCGAAGGCTTTGGCGTCCATAGTTTCCGGCTGATCAACGATGCAGGCATTTCAACCTTTGTCAAATTTCACTGGCGTCCCAAGCTCGGTTTACAGTCAACCATTTGGGATGAAGCTGTTAAACTTTCCGGCGCCGATCAAGACTTCCACCGCCGCGATATGTTCGAGGCCATCGCGGCAGGCAATTTCCCCGAGTGGGAGTTCGCGGTTCAGCTTTTCACCCAAGAGGAAGCGGACAGCTTCCCATTCGATCATCTGGATGCAACCAAGCTGATTCCCGAAGAGCTGGTGCCTTTACAAGTGATCGGCCGCATGGTATTGGATCGCTGGCCGAACAATTTCTTCGCTGAGACCGAACAGGTTGCTTACTGTCCTTCTCATGTCGTGCCAGGCATTGATTTCTCGAATGATCCACTTTTACAAGGCCGTTTATTCTCCTATCACGACACTCAGCTTTCGCGCCTGGGTACATCCAATTTTCACCAGATCCCGATCAATGCTCCCAAATGCCCGTTCGCCAATCAGCAACGCGACGGACACATGCAGATGGCGCAACCAACCGGCCGGGTTGCATATGAACCGAGCTCCTTATCGGCAAACTCACCACGCGAATCGCCGGCCAACGGCTTTCATAGCGCTACGGCAAATGAAACCGGCGCGAAAGGCCGCATCCGAGCCGAGAGCTTCGCTGACCACTACAGTCAGGTTCGGCAGTTCTATCTCAGCCAAACCTCGTATGAGCAGGCGCACATCGCCTCAGCGTTTGTGTTTGAACTTTCCAAGGTCGAACATCTGCATGTGTGTGAGGCGATGGTCGGTCATCTGCGCCATATCGAAGAAGACCTGGCCAAGCGGGTCGCCGCTGGTCTCGGGTTCGCCAAAATGCCCGAGGCGCCGAAGGCCGCAGCACCCGTGCGGGAGATGAAACCTTCGCCCGCCTTGCAGATCATCGGCAAGATGAAAAGCACACTCATGGGGCGCGCGATTGGTATCCTGATCGCGGATGGTTCAGATGGCGCAGTCATCGACAAAATTAAAAAGGCTACGATCGATGCCGGTGCTACCGTGAAGATTATCGCCCCCAAAGTTGGGGGCGTAAAGCTTAGCGATGGCTCAATGCTGGCAGTTAATGGACAACTGGCCGGTACGCCGTCCGTGCTCTTCGACGCCGTCGCCGTTATCCTTTCCGACAAAGGCGCCCGGGATTTGTCAATAGAAAGCGCCGCAATAGATTTCGTACGAGATGCCTTCGCACATCTCAAGGCAATCGCTGTCGACAAAGGCGGCCGGATGCTTTTGAAAACAGCCCGTATCGGACACGACGCAGGCATCGTGGATACCAATGACAAAGACGCTTTTATTGCGG
>MGTA01000195.1:0-165 GCA_001799225.1 Deltaproteobacteria bacterium RIFOXYD12_FULL_50_9 | reverse complement strand
GGCTGACTGTGGAAAACCGACCTGGCGTGCTGAATTGACAAAAAAAGTTTACGCTGAAAAGGAAGTAAATGAGCATAATTACGACTAAAGACGGTACACAAATCTATTACAAGGATTGGGGCACGGGACAGCCGGTAGTGTTCAGTCACGGCTGGCCCCTCAATG
>MGTA01000194.1 GCA_001799225.1 Deltaproteobacteria bacterium RIFOXYD12_FULL_50_9 | reverse complement strand
TCTTGTCAACTTCAAGACCGCAATGCCCACAATCACCATCGATCTGCCCGGCGTGTATGAAATCGGACTGATGGTCAACGACGGTTACGATATAAGCGCCATCGACACGGTGCTCCTGACCGTGGCCGTCAACATCCTGCCGGTGGCCAATGCCGGACAGGACCAGGCAGCCCATGCCGGTTCTATTTTGCGTCTTGACGGTTCGGCTTCCAGCGATGCCGACGGCGACAATTTGTTCTACAACTGGACCCTGGTGACCGCACCACCCGGCAGTGCAGCCGACCTGTCAGATCCGTACACTGTCAACCCCACGCTCATTATCGACAGTCTTGGTGAATACATGATCCAATTGGTTGTCGATGACGGCCTGGCGATCAGTGAACCGGATACGGTTATTCTGACCTCAAACAATGTCAAGCCGGTAGCCGACGCCGGGCCGGATCAATTAATATATTCGATTGCGCCGGTATCGCTGAACGGCTCGGCCAGTCATGATGCCGATAACGATGCCTTGATCTTCCTCTGGAGTATCATCAGTAAACCCGAAGGAAGCAATGCAACGCTTTCAGATCCAAGCATTCCAGTTCCGAGCCTGGCAATCGACTTATATGGGCGTTATATTGTTCAATTAATTGTTAATGACGGGTATGAAAATAGCGATCCGGATACAGTTGTTCTCGCCTTTGACAATATACGGCCGGTGGCCGACGCCGGAGCTGATCAGACCAATTTGGCAGGCGAAACGGTTATTCTTGACGGCTCGGGGAGCCACGACGCCAATAACGATGCGCTGTCGTTTTCGTGGTCGATCATCACTCTGCCTGACAACAGCCAGGCAATAATCAGTGATCCGCAGGCTCTTGCCCCGACCTTTACCCCTGACCTTGAAGGCACTTATATTGCACAGTTGATGGTCAGCGACGGTTTCATGACCAGCCAGCCTGATACTGTGGTAATCACAGTGACCCATTCGCTTGTGATCGGCGCCATCAACGCTCCGGTTATACCGGTGCCGGTATATACCGAAATCTGCGCCCAGGTCGAGTTCAGCGGTGCCGGTGCCTCGCCTGTAACTGAATGGAACTGGGATGACGGGACTTTCTCAGCAGGAATTATTGCGCACAACGAAGAAACAAAGGTTGCCGAAGGTTGCCATGTTTACTCCGAGGCCGGGGTTTATGTTCTGCGCTTCACCCTGACCGGCCTGGCCAGCGAAACCCGCCAGGCCGATTACCGTTATCTGGTTGTCTATGATCCGAATAGCGGCTATGTGACCGGCGGTGGCTGGATTAACTCTCCGGTCGGGGCTTATACGCAGAACCCGAGTCTTACCGGCAAAGCGAACTTCGGGTTTGTCTCCAAGTATAAAAATGGCGCTACGCTGCCGACCGGCAACACGGAGTTCAATTTCAAGATGGCGGGCCTGAATTTCCATTCCGAAAGCTACCTGTGGCTGGTGGTGGCAGGAGCCAAGGCTAAGTACAAGGGTACCGGCACGATCAACGGCAGCGGGAACTTCGGTTTTATGTTAAGCGCCATTGACGGCCAGCAATCGGACGGCGGCGGGATTGACAAGTTTCGGATCAAAATCTGGGAGGCGGTTTCCGGAACGTTGATTTATGATAACCAGATGGGCGCATCCGACGATGCCGATGCCTCTTTGACTATTGCCGGCGGCAGTATTGTTGTCCACAAGGAGTAAATTGTGCAGCGTTGCCTTGCCGTATTGCAGCGCCAGATTAAGGATCCGGCCTGGAAGTGCAAGTCCGCCTGGGATGGCAGGAATTCTGCAGGAGTGGTTGAGCCTTGAGATTACACTCTGGTTCTTTCAGCAGAAATGGTCAAGGGAGGCTGTGTCGTTGAAAAAACGATTTTTGCCTCGGCTACCTGCCGATTGATGATTGTAAGCTGCAAATAAAGTTGACGCCGCAGGAATAGCTGTTGCCGACGAGATGCATGCCATAAGAAACATGCTGCTTTTTCAGGAAGCTATTCAGCAATTTGTTTATTAAGAGTTTCGTATGCTTCCCGATAATATTTTAGCGCTTTTGGCGATTGTCCCTGCTCTTGCAGCAGTCGGCCAATCAGGTAACGTATTCTGGGCGTATTCGGATTTTCAATAAGAAGTTTTTCCAACGAGGCCAAGGCTCTCACCATATTGCCGCGACGGGCCTCAAGTTGAGCGCTGCACATCTTGGCTCGTAAAGAGTCCGGCGCCAGGGCGAGCCCCTTGGCAAGTGAGACCTCCGCCTTGGCCAGGTCCCCGGTTTCCAGGTAGAGACACCCGACTTCAGCGGCTGCCTGGGCCGAGTTAGGTTCAAGCTCTATGGCCTTTTCAAACTCCCGGATGGCCTGATCGGTCATACCCCTTTTCAGGAGAACAAATGCAAAGTTCAGATGATGGATCGCCTGTTTTTCATCTCCTGACTTTTCAACAACCTTCGGATTAAGATCTTCTTCAACCTGGGCTTTGGTTTTCTCTCCCAGCAAAATTTCGATTTCACCCTTAAGATGCGCCACACTATTCCGGCTGTAACCAAATCCGGCAGCCGCCTTACCGCTCTTATCGATAAACAACAGAGCCGGCATTACATAAATGCCAAGGCTGGCATAAGCCTGTTGGCTTGGATCGATATATACCTTACCGCTGCTGCCGGACTGTTTCAAGACATCAGCAATAGTTTCCGCAACGTCTCCCTGAATATTAACAGATAGAAGAGTTATGTTCCGGTCTTTGAAGAACGACTCCAAGGTATTCAGTTGCTTAAGCAGCAGAATCGAATGCTCCCTTTTCTCCTGAATATCAGCTCCCCAGAAAACCGCTAGCACATATTTTCCTTTGAGACCTGCAAATGATTGAACCTGCTTGTTGTTGTATTCCACGAACTCGGCTGCCGGCACAAGATCCCCTTCACCAAAAGTACGAAAAGGGAAAGAAAAAGCAACGCAGTCATCACATAAGACAATACAGGCGGCAAGAATGACAGCAGCATAAACAATGAAAAGCGAGTGTTTTGAGGGCATAATGGTATCTATGGATAAGGATTTTGAATTAATTAGCTATAAATGACTATCATCAGTCAAATATTAGTCGAAAAATCATAATAAGTTAATAAAAAAATATTAATCAACGAGCAACGACTTAAAACGTAATTTTGCACCTTACTACCACAATGTAGTATAGATGGATTATACACCTCCACCTTTGGACTGTAAATGATTTTGCAATAGGGTATATTAATATTTTATAAAATAGCCCCTTAACCTCTTCATAAGACATGATGACGCCCTGCAGCCTCCGGTTATCTTTCTTGCCCATCGTCCTGATTAATGGTATGGTTAAACCTTGTTGTTAGAGAGTTCCAGGTTGTCATTGGGCTCATCTTCCCAGGTTGTTATCCAGGCTGATACAGGCCTTTATTCCAAAACAGGAAATCATGTTTAATAAAATCGTTTCTTTTGTTCGTGACAAATTGAAAGGCCTTGACCGCCGCGCTCGACGACCTATGGAAGGTCAGACTAAAGCTAACGCAAACTCAGGGCAAAAAAATGTAAAAAATTCAGGACCTTCCGCTCGCGATTCCCAGGCTGACACATCATTACCTTTATCGACTCCCCCCAAATACCGGCGACCAAAGATAACAAAAAACAGCCCCAAGGCGGCCTGGGATCTCGGTAAATTCGAGGTTCTGCCCATTGAAGGAAAGAGCCGATTCCATGATTTTGACCTGCCGTTACCCATTATGCACGCTATCGCCGATCTTGGATTTCAATACTGTACGCCGATTCAAACCATGACGCTAACCGGCACCATGTCCGGCACTGACGCCATTGGCCAGGCGCAGACCGGCACCGGCAAAACAGCCGCCTTTTTAATCTCGATCATGACGAGGCTGTTAAGGGAAACACCTGGTAACGAGGTCAAGAACGGCAGACCAAAGGCCTTGGTCATTGCCCCGACTCGTGAACTGGTCATGCAGATCACTAAAGATGGCCAAGCGTTATCCACCTACAGCGGCATCAAAATGGCAGCGGTCTTCGGCGGCATGGATTACGAAAAACAGCAACAAGTCCTGGAACGGAGCCCGGTTGATATCCTGGTTGCGACTCCCGGCCGCCTGCTCGATTTCCAGCACCGCGGCATAGTTGATCTCAGTAAAATTCAAGTCATGGTGATTGATGAGGCCGATCGGATGCTTGACATGGGCTTTATCCCGGATGTCAGAAAAATCGTTAACAGCACGCCACCTAAAGAGAAGCGACAGACCCTGATGTTTTCCGCCACCATCACTCCCGAGGTCCGTCACCTGGCTAGCCAGTGGTGCGTTAATCCGATTAATGTCGAGATCGCCCCGGAGCAGGTGGCGGTCGATACCATTCAACAGATCGTCTATCTGACCACCACCGAAGAAAAATATGACATCCTCTACAACATGATCGTCGGCCGGAATCTCGACAAAGTCCTGGTCTTTGCCAACCGCCGGTTTGAAACGCAACGTCTGGCCGATCGCCTGATCAGCAACAACATCAGTTGCGGCATGCTCTCCGGCGAGGTGGACCAGAAGAAGAGAATGATAACCCTGGAACGCTTCCGTAACGGCCAGGTCAAGGTTCTGGTAGCCACTGACGTAGCTGGACGCGGCATCCATATTGACGGAATCAGCCACGTCTTCAACTACACCCTGCCATACGAGGCCGAGGATTATGTTCATCGTATCGGCCGCACCGGTCGAGCCGGACACGATGGTATAGCCATCAGTTTCGCCGATGAAGACGGCGCATTCTACCTGCCGGCTATCGAGGCGTATATCGGCCGCGCCCTTCATTGCGTACAACCGGATGAAGCCTTACTTGTCCGCGCTCCCCGGGGGACGACCTCACCTCCAAAGAGTCCTGGGCCGTCAACTGCAAAGCCGGGCCGACCCAACTCATCATCAGGCCGCCCCCGATCCCGCTCCTCCTCCGCCCGGCCCGGGCAGCGCCGACCTTCCGTAAAACCATAGACAGTCCAACTCCTTATTGCAGATCAGCCTTTACAAATTCGCTGTTCTTGGCATACCGTGATAGTAGCCTTATTGAACTTCAGGCTACTCAGGTTGTTGACTAATAATACGGATCGCCTTGATTTTTATGTGCTTTTCAAACCTGTTATCCCTACCGTCATGGCTGCGGGACTTCTTGAACGATCCATTCAAGAAGTATCTCTGCCTGGCCTTGATCCTGATCAGCATCGCCATCGCCTGGCTTGGCCCGAATACCGAAAAAGTTGCCGAGAATACTGACAAAACGGTTCACTTCTTCTTCCAGCCGAACTGTTCCCATTGCCGCCAGCAAAAAACATTTAATCTATACCTTAAGACCAAGTATCCGGAATTAACTTTTATCGAGTATGACACCTCCCATCCGGAAAATGCAAAATTGCTGGCGAATTTTCTAGATAAGCGGGCCTTAACAGCCAATAAAATTATCGTTCCAATGACTTTTATCGGTCCCTACTCGGTAGAGGGGTTTATCTCCGTTGAAACAACTGGAGCAACTTTAGAAAAAACCATACTGGCCTATCTGCATAATGGCCCAACCATCTTGACAGAAAACGCGCCGACCTGGCAGGACCAGGAGACCGTCACATTACCTTTCCTGGGAAAAATCCAGCCGGCTGATTATTCGTTGCCGGCTCTGGCCGTTATCATCGGGTTGGCAGATGGCTTCAACCCCTGCGCCATGTGGGTTCTGGTCTATCTGATCTCACTCATTGTCACCCTCCAGGATTATAGTGTCATTGTCCTGGCCTTTATCGTCAATTCAATCGAGTTTGCCTGCTCGGCCGCCCTGCCGGCCATCTTCACTCATACTTTGACCTTACGCCATCTCCCCACCTGGCACTATTACGGCTATATCCTGCTCTATGATTTTTTCTTCATGCTGGATGACATGATTATTTTCGGTCTGGCAGCGTGGCTATGGATACCTGTTCAGGACACCGCTACGCCAAGCACTGCAAATTAATCGGTGGCCTGGTTCTGGTTGTCCTGGGAACTCTCATGGTCTTCAGGCCGGAAATGCTGCGCTGAATTGATTTCAGCCTTGTCTTGCAATTTAATGAAATTCATTACGGATCATTTATACTCTGACCAGCCTTTCCGTAACAAACCGCTTAAAATTATCCCCCAGATCAAACCTTATCCGCAGGGCCAGCACCGGCAGCTCGCAGAATAACTCCTTAACCTTGACCAGATCCTTCTCCGTGGTGATGAGCGCATCCGCGCCACTCCGGCGCGCCCGGCCAACAAGATCGACCATGTCTTGGGCCGAATAGGCGTAATGGTCTGAAAATGCTATAAAATCGACGACGATCAGGCCCTCACGGGCCAGGGTGGCACGGAACGATTCAGGATCAGCAAGGCCGCAGAAGGCCAAAAATTTTCGGGAACTTTCCTCTACCGTCAGCCCATCAGGTTCATAAGTGGTAGAAAAAACGGGACGGCCCGGAAAACGACTTTGCAAAAACCGGCTGAATCGCCCGGCATCTTCTCCATGCCCTTCGTGCATATCGGTAAGGATAAAGCCATGCGTCCGGCCCAGGGCGGTAACCGGCTCCCGCAGCCTGCCGCCAGGGAACACCCAGGCGTTGCCGAGAAATTCCGGCGCCTTGAACAGCACCAGATCTATGTCACGCTGCAGAGCAAGGTGCTGGAAACCGTCATCCAGGACAATAACATCGACGCCAAAGCGCGCAACCGCCTGCCGGGCCACCTCGGCGCGCTGCACACCGGTCATGATTGGTACACCGGGAAGCGACCGGGCCAGGAGATAAGGCTCATCTCCGGCCTGGCGGGCATCAAGCAGGATCTCATGGCCATTGGAAACAATATTGACTTCTGCTTTGGCTTGACCATGA
>MGTA01000193.1:7441-10395 GCA_001799225.1 Deltaproteobacteria bacterium RIFOXYD12_FULL_50_9 | reverse complement strand
AGCCGGCATAAGGTCCGCCCGAGTCGTAGCTGTGCAGTTGTTTCATCGGCACCCCCAGTTTCTGGATGGAATACTTCTCTTTGATCCCGGCGCAGAAGATATCCGGTTTCAGCAATTCCACCAATTTTTCCGCCTCATACTGGTTGAGATCGTCGATGACCAGCGTCCCTTTGTCCATATCCGGGATCAGGCCGTCGTAGTGTTTGAACTTGTAGCCCGCCTCTTCGAGGGCCTTGAACTCGGCCGGCGTCTTACGCGGTGCAAAACGGGTGGGATCCGGATCAACATGGAGCTCTTCAATATTACGGCTGTCAGCGTCCACCTCCAGGGTCGGGATCACCTGCCGGCCTTCATAGTCGTCCCGATGGGCGAACTCATAGCCGGCCGAGATGGTCTTCATCCCCATCTCGCTGAACAGCTCCTGGTAGTGATGAGCCCGGGAGCCGCCGACGAACATCATGGCGGTTTTGCCGGCGGTACGGGTGCGGACGTCGGTTCTGGCCGCCAGGACGACCGGCATCTCCGCGCTGATTACCGCCTCCACCTTATCGATCAACTCCTGGTCGCCAAAGTACTTGGCGATCTTGCGCAGCGATTTAGCAGTGGCATCGGCGCCGATAAAGTTGACCTTGATCCAGGGGATGCCGTACTTGGTCTCCAGCATGTCCGCCACATAATTGATCGAACGGTGGCACATGACCGCGTTCAGATCGGCGGTATGGGCCGAGGCGAACTGGTCGTAGGTCGAGTTGCCGGAAAAGGTGGCGATGTTGGTGATGCCGCACCTCTTAAAGATCCGGTCGATCTCAAAGCCGTCGCCGCCGATGTTGTACTCGCCCAGCAGGTTGATTTTGTACTTACCGGGCTTCACCTCATTGTTCTCCCCAACGATATGGCGAAAGACCTGGTTGTTGGCGATATGATGGCCGGCCGATTGCGAAACCCCTTTATACCCCTCGCAACTGAAGGCATAGACGTTACAGTCGCCGAATTTCTCCTTCATCCGCTTGGCCACGGTGTGGATATCGTCGCCGATCAGTCCCACCGGGCAGGTGGCGAAGATGGCGATCGACCGGGGGTGGAAGAGGTCATAGGCCTCCTGAATCGCCGCCGTCAGTTTCTTCTCGCCGCCGAAGATGATGTCCGAATCCTGCATGTCGGTCGAAAAACAGTAGGTCATGTAATTCTCGCCGTCGGTACCGGCGTCGGTCTGGTTGCGCCGGGTCAGCCAGGCGTAAAAAGAGCAGCCGATCGGGCCGTGCACCAGGTTGACGATGTCGCGGGTCGGCCCCATGATCACCCCCTTGCAGCCGGCATAGGTGCAGCCGCGCATGGTAATGATCCCGGGGGTGGTCCGGACATTGGCCAAGATCTCCGGAGTCTCATTGCCCAGGGCCTCATTGATCATGATCTGCTTGGCACGCTTCCTGGCCACCTTGGCCGGGTAGTGCTTCAAGAGTTCCGCCTTGACCTTGGCCGGCTCCCACACCGCTTTATACCGCAAGGGCATAAGTTTCGTATGAGCAGGCAAGCTGCTCAACTCAGCTTTATGTTGATTGGTTGTTACCATGTTCATTCTCCTTATTAATTAGACGATAGACTTGCTGCCCGACTCGCCGGTGCGGACCCTGACGGCATCGGCCATCGGCAGGACAAAGATTTTACCGTCGCCCGACCGGCCGGTTTGGTTGGTGACGATCAGGGCCTGGACTACATCGTCGACCAGTTCGTCCCTGACCACCACGGTCACCAGCCGTTTCGGGTAGAGTTGGCCCTTGGCGCCCAGGAGCGATGCGGCCTCCTCATACCCCTCTTTAGTCCCTTCGAGAACCTTGGGGTTGACAAAACCTTTGCCGCGGCCCTGCGCCTCGTGCGCGAAAAAGGCGTCGGCCCCGGCCTTGGTCAATGCCTCTTTGGTCTGGTTCATCATATTCATCCGGACAACCGCGATCACCTCTTTCATGGCGCTACCCCCGCGGAGGCGAAGGCGATCTCTCTAACCCCTGAGCTGATGGTATAGGCCTCTTCGACATCGGAGACAAAGATCTTGCCGTCGCCAAAGGCCCCTTTGCTGCCGGATTTAGCGGTTTTCATGATGGTCTCGATCACGAACTCCTTGTCTGCCGGATTAATCACACTCATCAGCATGACCTTGGGGATCTCGTCGTAGGTGACATCGCCGATCTTGATACCGCGCTGCTTACCGCGGCCGGCGACCGAATATTTGGTTACTGAAGGAAAGCCCGCGTCCATCAAGGCAGCAAGGACCTTATCCGCTTTTTCGGGTCTGACAATGGCTCTGATCATGGTCAACATCGTATTGTTCTCCAAATTTGAATTGTCTTCCGTAGGGGCGCAATGCGTTGCGCCCAAATAGGGCGTATGCAATACGCCCCTAGTTCATCAATCCATAGTCCATCAACAATTTCTCCAGCTCTTCCATCGCCAACGGCTTGGGGATCACCATATTGGTGTTGCCGTCGATGGCGCTGGCCAGATTGCGGTAATGGTCGGCCTGCGGGACCTTCGGGTCCCACTCGATGACCGTCTTGCGGTTGATCTCGGCCCGCTGCACGTCGTTGTCGCGAGGAACGAAGTAGATCATCTGAGTGCCAAGTTTCTTGGCCAGTTCCTCGATCATCTCTTTTTCGTTGTCGACATTCCGGGAGTTGCAGATCACGCCGCCGAGCCGCACTGCGCCGGACTGGGCAAACTTCATGATCCCCTTGCAGATGTTGTTGGCCGCATACATGGCCATCATCTCGCCCGAACAGACGATATAGATCTCCTCAGCCTTGCCATCGCGGATCGGCATGGCGAAACCGCCGCAGACCACATCACCCAGAACATCGTAGAAAGCGTAATCAAGTCCTTCGCTCTCCTCGTAGGCGCCAAGTGATTCCAGCATATTGATCGAGGTGATGATGCCGCGGCCGGCACAGCCAACCCCCGGC
>MGTA01000193.1:6227-7428 GCA_001799225.1 Deltaproteobacteria bacterium RIFOXYD12_FULL_50_9 | reverse complement strand
ACTCAACACACCAGGTATTGCCGAACCCGCGTTTCCGGATGTTTTCGAGTTCGACATCCTCACCCTCCTCGCGCAGGGTGTCGAGCACCGACTTCTGGGCCAGACCACCCAGCAACAGTCGCGTCGAGTCTGCCTTGGGGTCGCACCCCACCACCATGACCTTACGGCCCATCTCACTTAACCCGGCCACCGTATTCTGGGTGGTTGTCGACTTGCCGATTCCGCCTTTGCCATAAATTGCTACCTTTCGCATGATTTCATCTCCTTTGAATTTGCCTGCTTCCGGCTTAAACGTTATTTTTGGATAATGGCAAGGAGTGTGCCAAAGAGATGAAAAAACTTTTTTAAAAACAAAAACAACAAGTTATACAGAGATTATCCATAGTCGTCAAAGCACTCTGACCTGCCCTGATTGTTTATGGCATAACAGGAATGAAGACAGTCAAACAAATTTGTCAACAGTGTTTTCATGTTGACGCAACAAGCAATTCAGGGTTTAATGTTTTGCTTTTTTCTTTACTGCCTTTCTTTTTTCCTTCTCCATTCCGCAATCACCGAATGAAGGGTAGACGCTTAAAGCCACCCTTCACACGGATAACGTACAGGACCAATTAATGAAAGCACTTATTGCACTTGAGGACGGCACAATTTTCGAGGGAGAATCCTTTACCGGCCGCGGCGAAACCACCGGTGAAATTGTTTTCAATACATCCATGTCCGGCTATCAGGAGATCCTCACCGATCCGTCTTATAAAGGCCAGATCGTCACCATGACCTATCCGCTGATCGGCAACTACGGAGTCAATCTGGAAGATATCGAATCGGGTAAGGTTCAGGTGGAGGCTTTTCTGGTCAAGGAATACAACGCTATCCCCAGCAATTTCCGTTCGACCGGCACCCTGGCGGACTATCTCAAACAGTATAACATTCTTGGCGTCGAAGGCATTGACACCCGAGCACTCACCAGACACATCCGCACGGTCGGCGCCCTGAAAGGCATTGTTTCAACCGACGACCTGAATCCTGCTTCCCTGATCGAAAAAGCCAAAAAATCACCCGGTTTGATCGGACGTGAGCTGGTCAGTGAAGTCACCTGCCCGGAGCCCTATGGCTGGACCTTGACCGGCCCCAAACCCGGCAATAATTTCAGTTCAGCAAACCCCGGCGCCTACAAGGTCGTTGCCTACGACTTTGGCCTCAA
>MGTA01000193.1:3662-6218 GCA_001799225.1 Deltaproteobacteria bacterium RIFOXYD12_FULL_50_9 | reverse complement strand
AGAGGAAGTCTTGGCCCTTAATCCGGACGGGATTTTTCTCTCAAACGGCCCCGGCGATCCGGCAGGAGTTCCGCACATTGTTGAAAATATACGGAAGTTACTGGGCAAACGACCGATCTTCGGAATCTGCCTTGGCCATCAGATCCTGGGACTTGCTTTTGGTGGTAAGACATACAAGCTGAAATTCGGACACCGCGGCGGCAATCAACCGGTCAAGGATCTGGATACCGGCAAGATTGAAATCACCTCACAGAATCACGGTTTCTGCGTGGATCTCAACTCTCTCAACCAGGACGAGGTTGCGCTCACCCACATCAATTTAAACGACGGTAGCCTTGAGGGCATGCGTCACAAAAAACTACCGGTGTTTTCTGTACAATACCACCCGGAAAACGCACCTGGACCACACGATGCCATCTATTTATTCGACCGTTTCATCGACATGATGAGGTAGGGGCGAACCTTGTGTTCGCCCTCTTTGCCGATTGGGCGAACACAAGGTTCGCCCCTACAGAACCATTTGAACATTGCACGAGACGAAAACTAAGACTATGCCCAAACGAACCGACATTAAAAAGATACTAATTATTGGCTCAGGCCCGATTATCATCAGTCAGGCCTGTGAGTTTGACTATTCCGGCACCCAGGCTGTCAAAGCCCTTAAAGAAGAGGGGTATGAAGTTATACTCATCAACTCGAACCCGGCAACCATCATGACCGATCCGGAGATCGCCGATCGCACCTATATTGAACCAATTACACCGGAAATGGTTGCCAAGATCATCGAGAAGGAACGGCCCGATGCTCTGCTGCCGACCCTGGGCGGCCAAACCGGCCTCAATACCGCGATTAAAGTGGCTGAACTGGGTGTTCTTGAGAAATTCGGCGTCGAACTTTTAGGGGCCAATATTGCAGTGATCCGTAAAGCCGAGGGCCGGCAATCCTTCCGGGATGCCATGAAAAAAATCGGGCTGAATGTTCCGGAAAGCGCCATTGTCCACACCCTGGAAGAGGCCAAAACAGCAAGCGAAGCAATTGGTTTCCCGGTCATTGTCCGGCCCAGCTTTACATTGGGAGGCACCGGCGGGGGGGTCGCCTATAACGGCCAAGAGCTTGAAAATCTAGCCAAATCCGGCCTTGATTTGAGTTTGAACAGCGAAATCATGCTCGAAAAAAGCCTGCTTGGCTGGAAGGAGTACGAGCTTGAGGTGATGCGTGACAAAAACGATAACGTTGTCATCATCTGCTCTATTGAGAACATGGACGCCATGGGTGTCCACACCGGAGACTCTATTACTGTAGCCCCGGCGCAGACCCTTACCGACCGGGAATACCAGCTCATGCGGAATGCCTCCATCGCCATCATGCGGGAGATCGGGGTTGAAACCGGCGGGTCAAACGTCCAGTTTGCCGTGAATCCGGCCAACGGCGAACTTATGGTCATCGAGATGAACCCCAGGGTCTCGCGGAGTTCGGCCCTGGCATCGAAAGCGACCGGTTTTCCGATTGCCAAGATTGCCGCCAAACTGGCAGTAGGCTACACCCTGGATGAGATCAAAAACGATATCACCCGTGAGACCTATGCCGCCTTCGAACCATCCATCGACTACTGCGTAGTTAAAATCCCGCGCTGGACCTTTGAAAAGTTCCCGGAGACCAAAGATCTGCTCACCACCGCCATGAAGTCGGTCGGCGAGACCATGGCGATCGGCCGGACCTTTAAAGAGGCCTTTCAGAAAGGGTTGCGCTCTCTGGAAATCGGCAGCACCGGCTTTGGCGCTGACAAGAAATATGACCTGACGGATCTTGACCAGCACGATTTGGAGCGCGGACTGATCATCCCTAACTCCCAGCGGATCTTCCATATATATGAAGCCTTGAGACGGGCCATGAGTATTGAAGATATCGCAGGACTCACCTCCATCGATCCCTGGTATCTCAACAATTTACAACAACTGGTCGACGCCGAACGGCTGATCAAGGCCAATGGTTTCAGCGGCCTTGATCAGGTCTCTCTCTACAAGGCGAAACAACTGGGTTTCTCCGATTTGAAACTTGCCTATATTACCGGCACCTCCGAGGACGATATCCGCGATCTGCGTAAAAAGCTCGGCGTCACTCCGGTCTATAAACTGGTCGACACCTGTGCTGCCGAGTTTGAGGCGTTTACCCCGTATTACTACTCAACTTACGAAACCGAGGATGAATCCCGCCAGAGCAACCGGCGCAAAGTCATGATTCTGGGCGGCGGCCCCAATCGGATCGGCCAGGGTATAGAATTTGATTACTGCTGTGTCCATGCCGCCTTTGCCTTGGAAGAGATCGGCATCGAGAGCATCATGGTGAACAGCAACCCGGAGACGGTCAGTACCGACTATGACACCTCGGACAAGCTCTACTTCGAACCTTTGACCAGAGAAGACGTACTGAACATAATCGACCGGGAAAAACCCGAAGGCGTCATCGTCCAGTTCGGCGGCCAGACCCCGCTGAACCTGGCTGTGCCGCTCGCCAAGATGAATGTACCCATCCTCGGCACCTCACCGGACAGCATTG
>MGTA01000193.1:0-3637 GCA_001799225.1 Deltaproteobacteria bacterium RIFOXYD12_FULL_50_9 | reverse complement strand
TCGGCTATCCGGTCGTGGTCCGCCCCTCTTATGTTCTGGGTGGTCGGGCCATGCGCATCATCTATAACGAAAAAGATCTGAAATTCTATATGAATACCGTCTTCCGGGTCTCTCCGGAGCACCCCATCCTAATCGACAAATTCCTCAAGGACGCAATTGAGGTCGATGTCGACGCTATCTCGGACGGGGAAACCACTGTCATCGGCGGCATCATGCAGCATATCGAGGAAGCGGGCATCCACTCCGGAGACTCAGCCTGCGTTCTGCCTCCCTACTCACTCTCGCCAGATCTACTCGACCAGATTAAAGAAGCAACCAAAGCCATGGCCATGGAACTGCAGGTCCGTGGTCTCATGAATGTCCAATATGCGATCAGAGAGAATATCCTCTATGTGCTTGAGGTTAACCCAAGGGCCTCGCGAACAATACCATTTGTCAGCAAAGCAACCGGCGTTCCTCTGGCCAAACTCGCCACTAAAGTCATGCTGGGCATGAAGCTTAAAGAGCTGGGACTGACCAAGGAGGTAAAGATCTCCCATTTTGCGGTCAAGGAAGCGGTGTTTCCCTTTGACCGCTTTGACAACGTCGATACCATTCTTGGCCCTGAGATGAAATCAACCGGTGAGGTTATGGGTATCGATGATACGGTGGGAATCGCCTTTGCCAAAGCTCAGATCGCGGCAGGCCAGGCAATACCGGACAAGGGTACTGTGCTGATCAGCGTGCGGAACGCCGACAAACCGGTCGTGCTCACCATTGCCAGACAACTGACCGAGTTGGGCTTCAATCTGGTGGCCACCAAAGGGACCGCAACCTATCTTGCCAAACACGATGTACCATGCGAACGGGTGTTCAAGATCTCTGAAGGCCGACCACACATCCTGGATAAAATCCAGAATAAGAAAATTCAATGGATCATCAATACATCCATGGGTACCAGGACAACCGAGGACTCTTATTATATCAGACGCGCCGCCTTGGACTATCGGCTGCCCTATTCGACCACTACGGCAGGCGCCGAGTTCATGGTCAAAGCGATTATGGCCTTGCGGGAAAAAACAATTGAAGTCAAGGCGCTGCAGAATTACTTTACTTGACACATTTTTTTTTACAACTAAAGCAGGATACCATCTGGACTTTCCAATGCGCCTGATATATTGTTACAACTCATTTGTTAAAGAATCACCCCCCCTCTGAGCCAAACTGGTTAAGACAGGGAATACCAACTCTCTTCAGGAGAAATTCTTTGAGCACCTTTTACAAAAATCTTTCCATGTGGCTGGTGATTGGTCTTACCATGATCCTGCTGTTCAACATGTTCAACAAGCCTCAGAAACCTATTGTTGAAATGAGTTACAGCGACTTCCTTACCAGTGTTGAAGCCGGCTCGGTTACCCATGTCGTCATTCAGAAGGAAGAGATCACCGGAACAGCCTCAGCCGGTACCAGCTTTAAAACCATCATCCCCAACGACAGTGAATTGATTCCGCTTTTGCGTAAGGCGGGGGTCAACATCCAGGTCAAGCAGGAAGAGCAGACCCCCTGGTATGTGACTGTTCTGGTCTCCTGGTTCCCGATGCTGCTGCTCATCGGAGTGTGGATTTTCTTCATGCGCCAGATGCAGATGGGCGGCGGACGGGCCATGTCTTTTGGCAAAAGCCGAGCCAGGCTCATGGACAGCGAGCACTCCAAGGTGACTTTCAAGGATGTTGCCGGTATTGATGAGGCCAAGGAAGAGCTCTCGGAAATCATCGATTTTCTTAAAGATCCAAAAAAATTCACCCGCCTTGGCGGCCGGATTCCCAAGGGTGTTCTCCTGGCCGGCGCACCGGGCACAGGCAAGACCCTGCTGGCCAAGGCCATTGCCGGCGAGGCCAATGTGCCATTTTTCTCGATCAGCGGTTCGGATTTCGTCGAAATGTTTGTCGGCGTTGGCGCCTCAAGGGTCCGCGATCTCTTTACTCAGGGGAAGAAGAGTGCCCCCTGCATTATCTTTATCGATGAAATCGACGCTGTCGGTCGACACCGCGGCGCCGGGCTTGGCGGCGGTCACGACGAACGCGAACAGACCCTGAATCAGCTGCTCGTTGAAATGGACGGCTTTGAAGCCAACGAGGGTGTCATCATTATTTCCGCTACCAACAGGCCGGACGTGCTTGATCCGGCCCTGCTCAGACCCGGCCGCTTTGACCGGCAGGTGGTGGTTCCTATTCCGGACATCAAGGGTCGGGAGATGATCCTTAATGTCTATGGCAAAAAAACACCTTTGGACGAAGATGTAAACCTGGCAGTACTGGCCAGAGGGACCCCGGGATTCACCGGCGCCGACCTTGAAAACATGGTCAATGAGGCAGCGCTTCTGGCCGCCCGCAACAATCTGGACAAAATTACCATGGATATCCTTGAAAAGGCCAAGGATAAAGTGATGATGGGAGCAGAACGACGCAGCATGATCATCACTGAAAAAGAGAAAAAGGTCACGGCCTTGCATGAGGCCGGTCATGCCCTGGTTGCAATGCTGCTGCCTAATACCGATCCTATCCATAAGGTCACGATCATTCCGCGTGGCCGGGCTCTCGGTCTGACCCAGCAACTCCCCCTTGACGAAAAGCATACCCATTCAAAATCCTATCTCAAGGACACCCTGTGCATTCTGATGGGCGGCAGGGCAGCAGAAAATCTGGTTTTAGGTGAAATCACCACGGGATCCGGCAACGACATCGAACGGGCCACTGAAATCGCCAGAAAAATGGTCTGCGAATGGGGCATGAGTGAAGAGATGGGTCCTCTCACCTTTGGCAAGAAAGAAGAGCATATCTTTCTGGGAAAAGAGATTGGCCAGCAGCAGCGCAATTTCAGCGAGAGCACCGCTGTTCTGATTGATGCCGCCATCAAAGATCTGATAACTACAGCCAACGAAACCGTGCATCACTTACTTTCGAAACATATTGCAATTCTGAAAGATCTGGCTGAAAAACTGCTCGAAAAAGAGACTCTGGCGCTGGACGACATTGAAGCAATAATGGTGGCGCACGGCAAGCCATCGGCAAAACTCCCTACCGCCGTCCCTGTTGCCCCTGTTGTTGCTGATGCAGTTGATGACGCGGCTGTCTCTGTTGTCCCTGACGAAAAACCTATTGAGGAAGAGACGCCCCCGCCGGCAGAACTCGGTTAAGAGGAGGGCAGCGGACGCTACCAGAACTTATGGCCATCTCCGACACCTTCATGGCTGCTTTGCCTGGTAATCGGCCTAAAGCAGGAGGTCGGGTTCTGGTCATGGGCATTCTCAACACCACGCCGGATTCGTTTTCCGATGGCGGGAGATTCATCACCGAAGAGGCGATCATTCGGCAGATAGACGCCATGATCGATGACGGTGCGGACATCATAGATGTTGGTGGAGAATCGACTCGCCCCTTTGCCGACCCGGTTTCTCTTGACGAGGAACTGCGGCGCACTATTCCAGCCATCAAAGCCATCCGCCAACGCTACCAACTTCCTATCTCGATCGACACCACCAAATCAGAGGTCGCCCGCCAGGCTCTTCTGGCAGGCGCCGACATCATCAACGACATAAGCGCCTTACGATTTGATCCGCAGATGATCAGCGTTGCTGTCGGCAGCGCCTGCCCGGTCA
>MGTA01000192.1:5277-5751 GCA_001799225.1 Deltaproteobacteria bacterium RIFOXYD12_FULL_50_9 | reverse complement strand
AAAGGGTTTGAACAGCCTGTGCAACTCCTCTGAAGGGATCCCGGGGCCGCTATCTTCAACCTCTACAACCAGGCAAAAACTGCATGCTTCCCCCCTGTCCATGCGGACCCGGAGCATGATGCCCCCTTTGGTGGTGAATTTGACCGCATTGCTCAGGAGGTTGATCACAATCTGTTGCAACTTTCCCTCATCGCCGTTCACGTAATGCGGAACATCTTTGGCTACTTCCACGGAGAAGGAGAGTTGCTTGCTCTCCGTGCGCATCCGGAACATCGCCTCGACATAGCAGAACAGGGCCTGGAGATCAAAGATATACCGGTTCAGCGTTATGCGACCGGCCTCGATCTTCGACATCTCCAGAATATCGTTGATCAACGCCAGCAGGTGCTCGCCGCTCCGGTTTATCGTCTCCAATTGCTGTTGCAGCCGCGGTGTAAGGTTCGGGTCGCGCTTCATCAGCTGGCTGAAGCCGAG
>MGTA01000192.1:0-5236 GCA_001799225.1 Deltaproteobacteria bacterium RIFOXYD12_FULL_50_9 | reverse complement strand
CTAGAAATTCAGACTTGGTCTTAGTCGCTTTCTCCGCTGCCAGCCGTGCGATCTCGGACTCCTGAAGTTTCCTCCGTTCCGTGATGTCCCTGAACGCTCCAAGAATATGGGGCTTCCCGGCCAGGGTGAGGTGAGATGTATTGATATCCGCGTAAAAGACGCTCCCGTCCTTTCTTTTGACAGGCATATCTTCAGCAAGCGATATTTCCCCCTTTAACTGTTTTTCAAACTGTGCAAGGACATACGACAACTCCTCATGCGGATGTATGTCCATGACGCCGAGTTTTTTGAGCTCTTCCTCCTCATACCCAAGCATCCTGCAGATCGCCGGGTTGCACAAAAAGATCATTTTACTTTCGATATCAAGTGCAATCAATCCGTCCGAGTTGGCGTCAAAGATGTGCCTGAATCGCAGCTCCGATTCTCGCAGATCATCCTCTGCCCGTTTTTGTTCGGTGATATCGCGGGCGATATGGACTGATCCGCATAATTGCCCATCCGGGGAATAGATAGGCAATACGGAAATTACATAGAAGCCTTTCCACTGTTCGATATATGTCTTGGTCGAATGTGGTTGGCTGTCTGCCAGCAATTTAACATACGGGCAGAACTCAGGTGGTTCGGTGGTGTGATGCACAACCTCGTAACAAACAAGTCCAGGCAATTCCGGCAGTAATAGACCTAGTTTGTCAGCCATGGCCCTGTTGCCCCTGACGATTCTGAAATCGGTATCCAAAATCGCGATGGGATCGGTGATGGCGTCAAACGTGCGCTCCCACTCATCCTTTCCATGGCGTATCACCTCCTCGACTCGCTTTTGTTCGGTGATATCCGTAACGATTCCATCGCAGGCAATGAGGTTCCCCTCCCGGTTATAGTGCGGCACAGGTGTGTTCTGCAGCCAACGGATCCGCCCATCCTTGTGGTTAATCCGGTGTGCAATGGTAAAGGGCGTCTG
The DNA here is from genome assembly GCA_001799225.1 of Deltaproteobacteria bacterium RIFOXYD12_FULL_50_9. GTDB lineage: Bacteria > Desulfobacterota > Desulfobulbia > Desulfobulbales > CALZHT01 > XYD12-FULL-50-9. Next base: position 4,278 of record MGTA01000192.1, on the reverse strand, counting down.
ACCTGCCAACACGGAATTGGCCTGTTCAATGACTTTCGGCCGATCTTCTTCATGTACCATGCGAAGCCAGAGGAAGGGGTCGGCAGCGTACTCCTCGGGGGTATACCCGGTCACCGCCAGGCAGCCGGAACCATGCGAAGTGGTGGTCGGCCTGCCATTCTCCACCAGCGTCGTGTAAACATAGTCAGTCACCGATTCGAGCAGGAGCCTATACCGCCCCTCGCTCTCTTGCAGTGCGGCGGTTCTTGATTGCACCGTTTGTTCGAGTCGTTCGTTGAACGTCTTTAATTCCTTCTGGGTCCTAATCAATTCACCATTCTTTTGGATGGCGGTCTCGTATGTGGAGAGCAGGAGGTTGAGAATCTGGAGGCGATCCGACTTAATTAAATATTTTTTGCCGTTGAGAATTAACTCGACGCCGACATGGGTCTGTTCGCTATCCTTAAGATTTTTGTTCGCGATAATGTACTGGATACGCGAAAGGATATTTTTCTCATTGTATGGTTTTGTAATAAAATTATCAGCCCCACACTCCAGGCCTTTAACAACATCTTGCGGGTCTGAAAGAGAGGTGAGCAGGATTACCGGGAGATCTTTTAACCTGTCGTCGCGCTTAATCTCCCGGCAAAGCTTATAGCCATCCATCTTGGGCATGACGATATCGCTGATGACCATGGTCGGTTCGCGCTCCCTGATCATAGTGAGGGCCTCGATACCGTTACCGGCCACTGATACGGCGAAGTTGTGCTGTTCCAGGGTGTATTTCAACTCTTCGGCCTGGGTCGGGCTGTCTTCCACGATCAGGATTTCCACTCTATTGTTTTTTAGATTGTTAGTTTTCATGATCAATTCCTTTTACCCACCAGTCGCTTCAGTACATCAATGATGGAATCGGGCGGCAATATATAGGTCGCCGCATTGAGATGATCCGCCTCACCGGGCATGCCGTAGACGATTGAACTCTCCTCATCCTGGGCTATGGTCACGGCGCCGCGCTCCTTCATCTGCCGTAACTCTTCGGCGCCGTCCCTCCCCATGCCGGTAAGAAGAATCCCTGCCGCATTTTTGCCATAAACCTCGGCAACCGAGCGAAAGAGCTGGGAAACCGAGGGACAATGACTTTTGCTGCTGTCGCCTTTTCTGAGCATTATCCTGCCATCCTTTTCTACCAGCATATCGAATCCATCCGGGGCGACATAGGCGCAGCCGGGATGGAGTAGCTCACCATGCCCCGCCAGCTTGACCGGGATGCCCGCGGATTGCGCCAGCCAATCGACAAATCCGGTGGTAAATCCCGGGGCCATGTGCTGAACAATCAAGACAGGGACGGGGAAATCCCGGGCCAGAGAGTTCAGGATACGTTGAATAACGACCGGCCCGCCCGTGGAAGCGCCGATCGCCACCAGCCATATTTCAGAGGCTGCCCGCCTGATCTCCTTCTCCTGCAGCGCAGGGGATTTCTCTTCGCTTGCAGAGCGGGGCCACCGGCGGATGACCCGCACTCCGGACATTGCCCTGATGTTTTGGAGCAACTCCTTGACGTTTTTCTCATGATCCGGATGCCCTATGCCGGCCGGTCGGGCCACGAAGGCGACGGCGCCCGCCTCGACGGCGCGGAATGTCATCGATACTTCCCGAGGATCAACGCTACCCGAGACGATGATGATCGGCACCGGGGTTGTTTCCATGATGTGGCGGGTAGCCTCAAAACCATCCATTTTCGGCATGTGCACATCCATGGGGACCACATCCGGCCTCATCTCCCTTACCGCTACGATGGCCTCCTCGCCGTTACAGGCCGTCCCGATCACGCTGATTTCCGGGTCGGATTCCAGAATGTGCGTCAAGAATTCTCGGACAACGGGCAAATCATCTACTATTAGGACCCTGATCACCGTTTCCCCCTTACGCCAGTCTCTTAAGTACTTCCAAAAGATTGCTCTGATCAAAGTTGCTCTTCGCGATATAGGCGTTGGCCCCTGCGTCTATCCCTCGTTCCCGGTCCTCGCGCGATTCAAGGGCGGTCACCAGCACCACCGGCAGTTCAGCCAGTCTCTTGTCAGCGCGGATCCGCGTGGTAAGATCGAAACCGTTCATCCTCGGCATCTCGACATCGGAGACCACGATGTCGAATTTAGCGCTTTTTAGTTTAGTGAGGGCATCGAGTCCATCAACCGCGGTAACTACGTCATAACCAGATGCGCTGAGGATGTTCTGGAGAAGAGTCCGGGTCGTAATTGAGTCCTCCACGACCATCAAGGAGATTTTTCGGTCAATGGTCTTCTCAGTTTTAGCAGCCGCCACAGACAGTGCGGAGGACGCGGAATATTTCACAGCGGATTTCAGCAGGTCAGGGACGTTGAGGATCGGCACCACCTTACCGCTGCCGATGATCGTCACGCCCGCCACGTTGCGCACCCGGGAGAGCTGGCGGCCGAGGCTCTTCAATAGCACCTCCTGTTCGTTCAACACCTCGTCAACGAGAAAGGCGATACTTGTGCCGGCAGCGTTCAGGACTATTGCCTGGATCATCTCGGTGGCGCCCGTGCTGCCGGACGGAGATAGTTCCAGGACATCGGCAAGCCGGGCCAGGGAGACGGCCTCACCCTTTAAATGGATGGTCTCACGGTTTTCAACGGTTTTGATATCTGCCCGTTCCAGCCGCACTGTCCGCTCGACATGCATTGTCGGAATGACGAATGTGTGTTCGCCCAAACGGACAAGGACACCGTGGAAGGTGGCGACCGTCAGCGGCAGGACGATGCGGAAGCGGGTGCCGGTCTCAGGAGATGTTTCAACGAAAACCGTGCCGCCGAGCTTCTCGACTTTTTCCCTGACAATGGCCAGACCAAGCCCGCGGCCGGACAACTCGGTGATAATCGGGCTGGTGGAGACCCCTGATTGGAAAACGTACGGCAACAGTTCCCGATCGGTGAGTTCCTCCGCCTGCTCACATGAAATGTTGCCGAGTTTCAACAACGCGGTCCTGACCTTGGCAAGTGCGATACCGGCCCCGTCATCGGCAATGATTACCTCGGCCCTGTTGTCCCTGGGAGAGATCTCAACCGTGATCGTACCCCGTCGTGGCTTCTTTTTCGCCATCCGCTCGTCCGGACTCTCGATACCGTGATCAATGCAGTTTCGGATCAGGTGCACGAGGGGATCCTTCATCTCCTCCAGGATACGTCGGTCGATCTCGATCTCCTCACCCCGGATCACCAGATCCACCTCCTTGTTGTTGTCTCTGGCGAGTTCCCGCACGATCTTTGGAAGGATCTCCAACAGGGATGAAAAGGGAAACATCAGAACCTTTTTCATATCCGCAAGGAGATTGTTGACCATGCCGTCAAGGGTCCGACTGTCGTGTTTGGCCGCTTTTATCTCGGCGATATATCTGCTCTTCAATGTTTTGATGAAATCCCGGTTCCATTCAAGAAACTCAACGATCTTCACCATCTCACGGCTTGTCCCTGCGCCCTTGTTTCCCATGTCTCCAAGCGACACTTTAGCAATGGGCGCCTTGACCTGTTGCATAATCGGGACGATCCTTGTCCACTCTTTTTCCCACGTCTGGAAGGCCGATCGAGTCTCCCTCATCCGGACAATGTGTTGAGCGGCCGAAAGTTTGGCAAAAAGCATTTCCTCCGACTGCAGGAGCACCGATGACAGCTTTGCCGTGGATACCCTTACTGTCGGCGACATAACTGCAACGGCATGAATCGGGGAAGCGGGGACGGGGGGAATGGGGGAAACTGCATGAACCGGGGAATCGGGGAATGTGGGAATGGGAGCAACTGCTTCACTCTGCTCCGCTTCTCCGATTCTATCTTTTTCCCCGTTTCCCCCATTCTCCGTTTCCCCCATTCTATCTTTTTCCGTTTCTCCGTTTCCCCCTTTCGTCATTTCTTCAAGTCGGTTGACGAGCTCATTAAGCAGGGCTTTTTCCTCGGCGCTCAGTTCTCCCCCGACAGCAGTCAGGAGCCGGTCGAGATGATCAGCCGCCTTCTGCATGAGATCAAACAGCTCCGTGGAGCCCTCGATCTCGCGTCGTTTCATGGCGGCAAAGGCCCCCTCCATTGCCTGGCAAAGCGCCTCGATATCGACCAGGTTGACGGAGCGGGCCGCCCCTTTCAGGCTGTGCGCTTCGCGGAAAATCACCTCCACGATTTCCGTCCGCTGTTCCGGGGCTTCTGCTTTCTCCAGATCAACAAGTCCGGAGGAGATCTTCTGCAGATGCTCGTCCGCTTCAACCCTGAAGGTGTCGAGAAGGTGTTTCAT
>MGTA01000191.1:3639-7920 GCA_001799225.1 Deltaproteobacteria bacterium RIFOXYD12_FULL_50_9 | reverse complement strand
AATGTCACTGGAAAAGGCATTAGGAAGATACTTCTCTTCAAAAAGCAACCGGTTCAAATCGCTGGTTGCTGCCCTGACGACAGGATGCAACTCATACGATATGTCCTTGTATCGTCGTTTTTCATTGAGAATTCTTTCATCCTGTACAGTGGATATTCCACGACGTGGTCCTATCCTGATCCATATACGACCCCGATATCGGACCGGTGGCGAATCAGCCGGTTGCACAATAACCACAGCCATCTCCGCGCCCCGTAGTTCCCTCTTCTGAACAACCAGGGTTGGCGGAGGAAGAATATTGCCATCGGTCTTTATGTCCGCCAGGGTTTTTAGCAGATCGTCGGTAATAACGAGACCGGAGGGTATGCCGTTATCCTTAGCACCGACAAAAAGTACTCCAGGCTTGTCATAACCAGGCAAATCGTTGGCAAAAGCGCATACTGCCTGTCGGCCTTTATCCGGCGCATCACCGTTCCATGACTCCTTGCGCTCGACAAGGTCGGATTCAAGATCATCGATAAGCCTATCAAGTTCGGCATCGGTATACTGCATGATTCTCATTTGGATCTCCGGACCTTCTTCAGCACAGACGGTTTGGGGGCCAACGTCTCTCCCCATATACCTTGTTGTCTGGGCTTTTGAGTACTCATAAAACCGGCAATTCCAAGTAATCTGATAGCAAATCAAGTTTCTCCTTGATCTCCTCGGAAATTTCGCTGGAATCGACAAATTGGATAAGTTGGTAGAAGTCACCCTTATTGAGTAGAATCGGCTGATTCATCTCTTGCGAAAATCGCTGGAATACCTTTTGGGCAAATTCACTCATTTTGATGGACCTGAGCAAAGTTCGCTTCAGGCCAATACTTGCTTTGTGAAATTCTGCAAGTTGCTGTTCGTCATGGCTGAAAACATCCTCCAACAGACATCGATCGACAATCTCCTTGAATAATCTGCTATGAGAAAATTCAAGAAGTCTTTTATCCGGAGAAAATTTCGTTCGCGCAAAATCACATAGCACGTCAGGAGAGATAAAGTAGTTCTCCAGTTCGTATTTCCGCCAGTAGGCCACGGCAAGGTCGTCTTGCTGCTCATCAAGGTGTGAGCGTCCATCGCTATCAAATAGCCCAACTCCCTTTAATGATGGGACAAATTTCTTGATCGTGAAGAAATGTGATTTAAAGTTGCAGAAGGCTCCGCCAACGCGATCAAGCCGATTTTCCAAAGAATCCTCAGATTCGATATTTCTGGTATAGTAACAATTCAGCTCCCTATTCAATACATCGACGGCCCGATGACCGAGTTTTTCCGCTAAAGCTCTTAATATCTCAATATCAGTGCTCCCTTCAATATAGAGAATCCTGGGATGAACTCTAGCCTTGTAGTAGTGCTCAATACCGAAAGAGCGCAGGGCATTTTTCATATCCTGCTGTTTAGCAAGGTTTACGGCTTCACCGTGCAACAGCATTGTCAAGTTTGTATCAATGGCATCATCCAGAATGACTTCCGAATGAGTGGCAATAATCACTTGGCAGTTGTTTTTTGCAGCAACATGCTTCAGTATTTCATACACTTGCTTCTGGCGCAGGATCTCAAGATGCGCATCAGGTTCGTCAACCAGCAGGATAGAGCTCTTATGCCAGTAAAGATAGGCCAGGATGAGAAGAATTTGCTGCAATCCTCGTCCGGCAAGCGATATATCCAGTTCGCTCTCCACTCCGGCCTGCTTATAACCCATCTTTAAACTGCCGCGCGTTTCATTGAAGATGGGGGCTTTTAAATCAATGAGAAAAATGCGTTTGATGAGTTTGGTAATCTCATCCCAGTCTTTGGTCCCTTTATCATTGTCTTGCTCCACAACCTTATAGCAGATATTTCGCAATACCTGGGCGGTTTGTCCTTGGCCGAGGAATACATTAATCCGACCGTCCGACAATGGTGTCTCTTCGGTATCGGCGTTGATGCCGGACATTATCCCCGACATTGGGTAGAGCAGGTGAAACTGCATTTCAGCAGCAAAGTGCAGAAGGTCATCATCTTGTACGGTAACCGGGCATGGTTTGCAGTAGATAACTTCAGTATCACGATAGGTAAAAATCAGCCGGCAGTCTTTGGTTATCCCATCTCTTTCAATGCCAACAGTTATAACCATTTCAATGTAAGTATTCCCTTTACGGACCCGAGTTCCATTCCAAAAAAATCGGGTTTCGGATACTGGGACATCGAGAATGTTCAGACGGTTAAGCCCGGCGGAGAGTCTTTCCCTTTTCTCTTTTTTCCTTGGCGCGCCTTTTTTTTCGTACCAGGATTTAACGCCTCTGCTCCACAGAGAAAGTGCTTGAATAACACTGGTTTTCCCGGCATTATTAGGGCCGATTAAAACAGCAGGATGTTCTAAGTCAATATGAAGTTTGCTTGAAAAGGTTTTGAAATTTTCTATTTCAACATAGCGAATTCTATTCATCAGACAGCCTCCAATTCAATCCACGGCACCGCTACCTCTAAAAGACTCATTCCGCCATGACAGACATGCGGAAAGCCACCCTGAACCTTCCATTTCCTCTGGCCCACTACCATGTTTTGGCCATTATGAGACATAACAATGGGCGGCATGAAGCGTTTTGTCATTGGTTCGGCTTCTGGTTTATACCGTGAGGCCCCAAATGTTTGGCGCAAAATCTCAATCGCCTCCGGATCTTCTACCTCGGAAGAGAACCGCTTACTGACTGCATAGCCGTGGTCCGAGGTAATAACCAGACTCCGACCCTGTCGTAGTTTATTGATGAATCCCCAAAACCCGTCTCCCTGTAAAACCGTGCTGGCAATATTCGTTATCTGATCAGGCAATTTATGCTGGAGATGGACGAGATCATCGAGCCAGCTATGCCAGATGACAATGTTGGGCTTAGGTGGAACCGCGCAATCATCAAACGGAATACTGATGGCATCGGTGTAACAATTCCCGCCGAACAAAGAAAATGCACCTGGTTTCCCATCGTTTGCCAAAGCACTTCGGCTCGAAAGGCCTAAAGCGCGGGCAAACTGATCTGTCGTGGATGGCGATTCCGCGCCTGTAATCTTGATTTCCAAAGGTTGAATACCCCTTGCCTGGGCTCCTCCTAAGAGAAATGGTAACTCCCGCAAAGACAAGGCATCAAGAATGAGAACTGCCTTGCCTGAAGCGCTTTTCGTCCAATCTTTTAGACAAGCAGATGCATGCAGTGCAGAGGCAGGGAAAGCCTCCCAGAGTTCCCAGGCGGCTTCAGAAAGCAGACGATCAGGAATAACGGTTGCATCGTGAAGGGCTACCGGCGAAGGACAATGCTCTGTCGACAATTTATGCAGGCAGGAGAACAGTTCCTGCCATGCAACTTCCGGGGTGGGTGAATCAAGAATTATTTTGGCCCAATCCATTATTGACCACCTCCGTCCTTATAAACAATCTCCAGGGTTGCCTTGAAGGTCGAAGGGATACGCTGCAGGATTAGTTTCATCTGTTGTACCGAGAGCCCGACGAATTCGATTCTTGACGTGTCGATAGATTGAGTGGACGGTAATCCCCAGGATTCAAAACAACCGGAAAGATTAATCCCGGTCGCAGGTTCACCGCTCTTCCTTGTCTGAGGCGGAGGCAGTTCAATGGAAGGGAGAACTTCTCCTCCTGGGGGTGGTTCTTCAATAGTACCACTGCCACCAGAAGGTGGTGGGTCGGATTTTGGAGGTGGAGGGTCGCCAATAATTCCCGAACCTCCAGGAGGTTTGGGTGGTTCACCAGGAATCGTGCCGCCTCCTGCAGAACCAGGCAGTCCAAGCTGTACTTGCCGCATTTCTTGACCGGCACGAAAGGCCTTTTTCATATGCCGCCTGGAATCTTCCAAATTGGCATCTTCCACTCGCCTGCCAATCCAGGAACCACCTACATTCAATATAAGATCGCCTTCGGCCGCTATATCAAGAATGCATTCATACAACTTTGTCTCCCCCAGGAAAGGGATGGCGTCGCCGGTATTAGGCGGTGGCGGTTCCATGAGGTCGTCCATCAAGGAGCCTACAAAATCAGAATCCTTGGCCAGTTTAAGAACAAAATCCTTGAACTCGACATGGTCAAAGAGAGTTTTTAGGATCGTCTGCTCAACTCCGGATGGAATATCACCACCTTGCGCAAGGACGATATCTCCTTGCCGGCTAATCCGAGGTGACTCAATTTCAAACACACAATTAAGGGGTAGTTGAAAATCCCATTTTCGGAGAATAGCAAAACGATTGAATCGCGCCTTGAGCATC
>MGTA01000191.1:0-3624 GCA_001799225.1 Deltaproteobacteria bacterium RIFOXYD12_FULL_50_9 | reverse complement strand
GGTCGGTCAAAATCCTGATGCAGGGACTTATAGGTGGAATCCCCTCCCCAACCCTCGCGGGAACTGAGAAAACTGCAACGCGCTGAATAAATCAGTTCCTCATCGGCATACAGCCCCGGCATTTCGCTTGCCGGCAGAAGAAAACGCACCGTATTGCGTCGTTTCTGGACATGCTTGGTCAACCATGCGCCCAGACAGGCATTAATACCGGCTCGGCCGCCATTGATTGGATCGGGAATAACCAGAAGCACAACTCGATCCCATTTGGCAGGGAGATCGGCCTCCTCAACCTCGCTCCAAGGGTCATTCTGCCAGTTCGGACCAAGGACAATAACTCTTGAAGGGGGTTGGGTTGTTTCAGGCACCAGAATATGGCGCAGGGTATTCCTGATGTGAGCAATGTCTTTACCGGGATACACAGTCTGCCCTGTTGCAGAAATCGCCCCGCTTTGCCAGAGTTTATGATTTTTGGCGCAGGCCCTGACCTTGGATCTTGGATTTTCATTCACCCCGAACCAAAGCGGACCTCCAAACACTTCATCCCCGTGGATATTGACACTATTTTCTATGAGAAGAGCGATCTCTGCCTGGAAGGCGTTATCGTCGATCATGACGTCTCTGGTAATATCCAAATGCAGTTCCGCAGTAGTGCCACCAGCATTCCTGCCTGGCGACATTGATCGCATCCAGATGGCACTCACGAGCTCGCGGGCATGAGGCACGGTAACTCCTGAATCGCATACAGCTTCGAGATTGCGCTGGGCGATTTGTCTCAGTCTTGCCTGATCCGCCTGAGAGGCAATGGAATCGACCAATGTCTCAACCCCACCGGCCACCTCATCGACAAAAAAATCTGCCGGGGTAATGATTGGCGCATGATGCTCCCGAGAGCGATATACATGGGCGAGGATACGGATTAAATCCCTGGTTTCCTGAGCTGCTTGAGCAAGAAGGATATGGTCTTCAAGAAGATCGAGCAGTTCGGGGCTGAAAGGCCAACACATGAAAACTTCCTGCCGCAGTCTTTCTTTTTCCGCTTCAGATTTATTGGCGTAAAGCAGCCGAAACCTTTCACTCGCATAAGCTCCTACCAGGTTTTCGATATCAGGCTCTGTGATATTTCTTCTATTTTCGAAAAGACGGTGCAAGAGGAGCCGTTGCCTATCCTGCTTGGCAGAAGGTCCCCGGAAATCAACGACGATAGGTCCTTGTCGATGGACCTGCTGGAACGCTTCATTCTGATTGTTTAAGACCGAAATCACAAAGAGAAGGATATCCGGCCGATCCGTAGCTATTTCCGAGAGGATCTGAACGAAATTATAGGCATACTGGCGCAGTAGAAGGCCAGACTTAGGGTCTTTCTCTGGTAGTCCCGTTATCCATGTTTGAAATTCGTCCAAAATAAGGCAGGTAGGTATATCTTCAAACATCCTTTCAAGTAGTGTCCGAGGCGGGAACGGTTGGGACATATTCTCGAATTGGCCGCGGTAGTATTCTCCTTTGGGATGCCGATCAAATAGGAGATTCCAAAGCAGTGGATACTCATGATTATGAACAGGCTCTGAAATTGGGATATATCCCTTGAGCATCTGCATATTTTTTAGTTCCTCATTGCCCAGTTTCCCACCCCAATCCTTAAGCCATTCTTCTACTACCTCAGAAGCTTGCACCGCATGATGCATTACCGCCATGATATGTGATTTACCTCGACCCCTGTCTCCCATAAGCACAATAGGACGGCCGGCGCATTTTACGCTGATAGCCTTCAATGCTACAATAATGTCAGCAGTGGGATAGGTAATGGATAATATCTCTTGAGGGGATCTTTGTGCGGCACCTTGATTATCACCGGTTCGAAGTGAAATAGCCGTCCCTGGCATATGTGTGCCAAGGAATTCATCTCTGAGTTTTAACCCGAGCATTCTTCCCTCCAAAAAGAATTGTTACCGCATCTGACGTAACAAACTATCAAAATACTCAATGTTCTCCATGTTTATACGAGAATCAGCGTGTTTTGGCAACAACAGTTCGTCAATTCCATTGTTTGTCAAAATAATCCGGGTAGTTCTATATTGACAGACCAGAAGTCCTTTGATATTTTTCTTATTAATGTGAATTATCACATCAAAGTGAAACGTTATGAATTTTATCCGGCTTAAAGACCTATTCCACGATTTCCCTGTATTTTCTCTGGCCGACATCAGGGTTGCAGACGCCGGCTTTGACCGCAGGCGGCTGAGTGAGTGGCAGGAAAAAGGGTATATCAGAAAAATCATCAAGGGATATTATATCTTTGCAGACACCAGCCTTGATGAGATCAGGCTGTATGCAATTGCCAACCGAATTTACAAGCCTTCTTACATCTCCCTGGAAACAGCGTTTTCCCATTACCGTCTGATCCCGGAAAGCGTGTACGCCATAACCTCCGTGGCCACGAGACGGACATATGGCTTTGAAACGCCAGCATCACGGTTCCTGTATAGAACCATTACCCCTAAACTGTTTTTTGGCTATTTCCTGTTAGCCGGCAATGTCAAAATGGCTGCTTTGGAAAAAGCACTCCTTGATTATTTCTATCTCAACTCCTCGGTGCAGAGCAAAGATGATTTTGCGGCGCTCCGGATCAACCGGCATGAACTCACTAATCAGCTTGATCGTGAACTGTTGGCTGTCTATCTGCGCCGTTTTGCCAGCAAGGTTTTGGCAAAAAGAATAGGATGTTTTCTGAATTGGGTGGAAAATGCTTGATATTAAACAAATTAAAAAAAAGGCTGCTTGCCCGGTGCGCCCAACTAAATTTTGCTACCCTGGCAAGGGATCTGGATCCGTTTGTTTTTTCACAAAAAGAGGTCAAAAGGGTATTACTATTTCCTGAATTCGTGCACGCGCTTTCCTTATGAAAATTAATTCCACAATAGCAGTAGTCGGCGGTGGACCGGCTGGACTGATGGCCGCCGAAGTGCTGGCGACAGCCGGTTTCCGGGTCACGTTGTATGATGCCATGCCCAAGCCGGGATGCAAGTTTTTAATGGCCGGCAAGGGTGGGCTTAATCTGACCAGGGATGAGCCGTTAACGGATTTTGTGCAAAAATACGGCCGGAACGCCCAGTTTTTTGCACAACTTCTTAAGCAATTTTCGCCAAATGATTTACGGGAATGGGCTAAGGCCAAGGGCGTTGCAACATTTGTCGGCAGCAGCGGCAGGGTTTTTCCAAAAGAGTCCGGCGCCGGCCGTCTGCTTACGGCCTGGCTTCAGCACCTCAGTGAACTTGGAGTCGATATCCGGACCGGGTATCGCTGGCTGGGCTTTACCGCCGATCGAACCTTACGGTTTTGCAATCAGCAGGGTGAGGAGATCAGCATACATCCTGATGCGGCCCTCTTGTCACTGGGCGGTGCAAGCTGGCCGCAGACCGGCTCAGATGGGAGATGGTCTGCCATTCTAGCTGCCGCAGGGATCAAAGTCGAACGGTTCAGGCCGGCTAACTGCGGTTTTGAGGTTGCCTGGTCATCCTTTTTTCGTCAACGTTTCGCTGGCGCCCCGCTTAAAAATCTGACTTTGATTACTGAAAGCGGCAGCACTGCGCATGGCGATATTGTCATAACCGATTACGGCATTGAAGG
>MGTA01000190.1:4841-5702 GCA_001799225.1 Deltaproteobacteria bacterium RIFOXYD12_FULL_50_9 | reverse complement strand
ACTCCCAAACCAATTACAAGCTATTTTCACCTTGCCCCCTGCCTTTCTTCATGGTAGTTAGGCCTTATAGACGTTTTTTGAGCTGTTTTTGACCGGGAGCCGGAAGTCTGACCGTCTATTTTTCTCTCTTCGCCTCGGGCCTCCCGAAAGCAATTTCTTATCACCTATCACCTGAGCCGTTGGGGATGAAGCAAAAATAACTCCAGGTTTTTTTATGTTATTGAGGTGTTACATTGGCCACCAATTGTTGACAGAAATTAGCGAAAAGTTGCTTCATGATAAACCGCCGCAGCAGGCAGTGTGAGGCGCTAATAGCCTAAAAATTAAGATATCGATTATGCATCGAATGAGTCAACTGCACATAAAAAACTTTCGGGCCTGTAAGGATGTCTTTTTACCGTTGGAAAGTTACACTCCTCTGGTTGGACAGAACAACACCGGTAAATCGACTATTCTTGAGGCGATCAAGTGGGTGTTAAAGCCAAGTGTCTTGGCAGCAGGTGATTTTTATGATTCGGCACAACCGGTAATCGTCACGGCCTGTATCAGCGGCATCACCCAAGGAATCCTTGCCCTCGTCCCGGATGCAAAGCAGCGCACGGCGATTGAACCATATTGCGCCAATGGCTTTCTTTGGATTCGCTCGGTCGCGAGTAAACCAGGCGTGAAAAAGATCGAAACAGAGGTTTATGACCACGCGGCCTATGTTGGCGAAGGTATTCCGGAAATTTGGCGCCCCTATCCAACCGGCTTGCCCCAGGCTGTCTCCGCTCTGCTCCCCGAAGCCCTGCATATCGAGGCCATGGACGATATCGGTGAAGACCTTGGCAAGGCCAAAAGCGGCACCACGATTAAGGAGTT
>MGTA01000190.1:4312-4829 GCA_001799225.1 Deltaproteobacteria bacterium RIFOXYD12_FULL_50_9 | reverse complement strand
CATACGCCACATTTTAACGGCCGATGGCAACAACCGCTCCGGTCACCTGAAAGACTTTGACGAGCAAGCAACCCAGACCTTGGCGCATTTTTTTCCCGGTTTGGCGCTCGCCCTTGATCTTCAGGTTGTCGATATCAAGGAGTTTTTCAAGGCGGGCGACCTACATGTCACCGATAACCTCACCGGCGACCGGAGGCGGTTCGACCAGATGGGGACCGGCGCACAACGCTCTATTCAAATGGCGCTGATCCGGTATCTGGCTCAAATCCGGACAGTGAGCCAAGAAAACCCAGCCCGTAGGTTGCTGTTGATCGATGAGCCGGAACTCTATCTCCACCCCCAAGGGGTTCGTCGACTTCGGCAGGCACTGTTGAACCTCTCCCAAGCCGGTTTTCAGGTTGTTTTCTCCACCCATTCGCCTTTGATGCTCAATCGAGAGAACGCGGCCGATACGGTCATTGTCAGCAAAGACAGGGAGCGTGGCGTCATCACTCAGAAACCGCTCCGGCTGGCGGTG
>MGTA01000190.1:259-4291 GCA_001799225.1 Deltaproteobacteria bacterium RIFOXYD12_FULL_50_9 | reverse complement strand
TGATCCGTGTTGTGCTCTGCGAGGGCAAAACGGATCAGCGGCTATTGCCTCTTGCCTATGAGCGTCTCTATGGGCAACCTTTGGAATTGGACCACACCACGGTTGTTTCCCTGGGAAGCTGTAACGACATCCCCAAGGCCCTCTCTGTGCTTAAAGCCATGGATATCAAGGCCTGTGCCATTGCTGATCTTGATTTCGCTTTTACTGAGGCACGAAGGGGTGGAACCCCGTTGTTGCCAAAAGAGGGTGAAGATATTGGCACTGCAAAGGTAATTCTGCAACGACTTCGGCCGGTCCACGGGTTTTCGCTGGCTGGCAACGGCCTGCCGCAGAATCAAGGGGCATGGAAAGCCGCCGATGTCTGGGCGATGCTGGCGCAGGAGATCGATGGTCAGCAACTCTTGAAAACGGTTCATGAGCAGTTAAAGGGATGTAACATCTGGGTTTGGACGGATGGTTGTATCGAAAATGTAACCGGCGCGAGTAACAAAGGCGAGAATGCCATCGCCGAGCAGGAAGAACGGTTGCTCGCCATGAGCGCGATTGAAATAGAACAACAAATGCCAGCCTTTGCCGCGTGCTTTGCCTGGATAAGGAGTTTATAACCATGCCGACACTGGAATTTAAGGGCAAGCAGTTTGTCTACTCCCACCACCTGAGTGTGCCATTTCGCGAATTGCGGGTGGAGGCGGCAAAATCCCTGCCCGCCGAAGGGCGGCAGCCATCGCTCGATGACAACCTGATCATCCACGGCGACAACCTTGAAGCCTTGAAGGCCCTGTTGCCCACCCATGCCGGCAAAATCGACTGCATCTTTATCGACCCGCCTTACAATACCGGCAACGAGGGCTGGTGCTACAACGACAACGTCCGCTCGCCCTTGATGCAGGAGTGGCTGAAGAAGTCGGCCAACCCGGTTGACAAGGAGGATCTGGAACGGCATGACAAGTGGCTGTGCATGATGTGGCCGCGATTGAACCTGCTGCATGAACTGCTGGCCGACGATGGGGTAATATGTGCCACTATCGATGACAACGAGCAGCACCGGTTGCGGGAAATTCTCGATGAGGTTTTTGACGAGAGGAACTTCGTTGCAACGTGCATCTGGCAGAAAAAATACAGCACCAAAAGCGACACCCGTTTCTTGTCCGAAGAGCATGAGTATCTCCTGATTTATGCCAAGAACATTGACTTACTCGAAATCCACGGACTCGAGCGCACAGAAGAGCAGGACGCGAATTACAAAAATCCGGATAACGACCCACGTGGGTCATGGGCTTCAGACAATTTGCTTCGGACAGAGCCACGAGACTATGCAATATTCGAGATTGAAAGTCCGTCTGGACAGAAATACCTCCCCCCAAAAGGAAGCAGTTGGCGATTCAACAAGGAAAAAATTGCTGAGTTGATCATAGACAATCGTATCTGGTTCGGTGAGGACGGAAACAGCAGACCACGTTTGAAACGTTTCCTGTCGGAGGTAAGAAACACTGTGCCAGCTCAAACCATCTGGAAGTTCTCCGAGGTTGGGCACAGCGATTCCGCGAAAAAAGAACTGGGCGTGATCCTTGCGGATACAGATATTTCATTTGCAACACCAAAACCTGTGGCTTTGCTTGAAAGGGTCTTACGATTATTTGGTAACCGAAAGGCTCTTATCCTCGACTCCTTTGCCGGCTCCGGCACCACGGCCCACGCCGTGCTTGAAGCCAACCACAAGGACGGCGGCAACCGCCGCTTCATCCTAGTCGAGTGCGAAGACTACGCCGACACCCTGACCGCCGAGCGGGTGCGACGGGTAATTAACGGCTATGCCTTTTCCGGCACCCAGCGGCAGGAACTCTACACCGAGAAAATCACCTGGAGCAGTTTCACCAAGAACCACCAGCAGATCCTCCTGCAGGTGGAACACTTCGAGAAGAAAGTGGCAGCCTCCTTCGACAAGGTTAAGAAAGAGATCAAGGACGGTGTGCTCACCGTGACCGGCGAACGGAAGATCGAGGACAAGGTGCCGGGCCTCTCCGGCAGCTTCACCTTCTGCACCCTGGGCGAACCGATTGCGGTCGAAAGCCTGCTCACCGGCCAGGGGCTCCCGGCTTTCGAGGCTCTGGCTCGTTATGTGTTTTATACCGCTACTGGTCAGTCGTTGGAGAAGATCGCAAGACCTTCGATTGATGGCTTTATCGGCGAGACCGTACTCTTCCGAATCCATCTTTTTTATCAGCCGGATCCTGTTTGGCTTCGTTCCAACGAGTCGGCCTTGAACGCCGAACGAGTGGAGGCTATTGCCAAGGGCAACCGCTCCGGCAAACGGGCCATTGTCTTTGCGGTGGCCAAATTCATGAGTCAAAAAGAACTGACCCAAAAGCGCATTGAGTTCTGCCAGTTACCTTATGCCGTGCATCGTATTCTGGGAGACTGAAGCGTGGAACTTAAGGAATATCAAGAAGGGGTTCTCCAGAAGATCGACCGCTATCTGGGGGTACTGGCTGAAAGGCGCGAAGAGGCTGAAGCCTTTGTATCGTTCCAGAAAAGTAGAGGTAAAGAGATCGAACTGGCGGATTACTGCCGCGATGCCTGGGACCATATGAATAAAGAACGTCTGCTTCCCTATCTGCGCGACCACGCCGGCAATGCCTTTATTGCACCCTATCTCTCTCGCCATGACGGTCTTCGCCGGGCTATCCCCAATGTCTGCCTGAAGGTGCCGACCGGCGGCGGCAAAACCCTGCTGGCCGCCTGTGCGCTCGAACGTATCCAGACTGATTTTTTCAAATGCCAAACCGGTTTTATCCTCTGGGTGGTGCCTTCCGACGCCATCTATCGCCAGACCTGGAAGCAGCTCGCCAATCGTGAGCATCCTTATCGTCAGATTCTGGAACGCGCCTCAGGCGGACGAGTTAAAGTACTGGAAAAGGGAGACGCCTTCACCCGGCGCGACGTGGAAGGCCAACTCTGCGTCATGCTGCTGATGTTGCCATCGGCGGCGCGCAAGTCAAAGGAAACCTTGCGGCTCTTCCGCGACAGCGGCCGGTTCACCTCGTTTTTCCCTTTGGAAGACGACGGCCCGGCGAACAAGCAGTTGCGTTATGCGGTGCGCAATCTGGACATCAACGACCTTTCACACATGGGCTGGATGCAGGGAGTCGTGCCCGGCGCTCTTTCCATCAAGCAGAGTCTAGGCAATGTCTTGCGGTTGGTGCGGCCGGTGGTGGTGGTCGATGAGGGCCACAAGGCCTATTCGGATACGGCCCGCGCCACGCTCGCCGGCTTCAACCCCCGATTTATCGTCGAGCTTTCCGCCACCCCCAACACCAGCGGCAGGCACCAGTCTAATGTGCTGGTCAATGTGCCCGGCATGGACCTGAAAGATGAAGAGATGATCAAGCTGCCCATCAATGTGATCAACGAGGATAAGGGCGGTTGGAAACATACACTGACCATCGCCCATGCCAAACTGGATGAATTGGCCAGGGAAACGACGACGTTCCAGACAGAAAGCGGTCGCTATATCCGGCCGATTATGTTGGTTCGGGTAGAACGCACCGGCAAGGACCAACGTGATACGGCTTTTGTCCATGCGGAGGATGCTCGCGAATATCTGATCGAAAAGCTGGGGGCTCGGGAGGATGAAATTCGGCTCAAGACCTCGGAAAACAACGAGTTGGGCGATGATGATATGCTGGTCGAGACCTGCCCGGTGCGCTTCATCATCACCAAAGACGCCCTGCGCGAAGGATGGGATTGCCCATTTGCCTATATTTTGACTATTCTCTCCAGGACGACAGCCAATACGGCCCTGACCCAGATGATCGGCCGAGTCCTTCGCCAACCCCATGCCCAACTGACACACCGTACTGTATTGGACGAGTGCTATGTCTTTACCTTTGACCAGGATGTCCGCGAGGCGGTAAACGGGGTGCGAAAGGGCTTGGAGGATGAAGGGATGGCCGACCTGGCCGCAAGCGTCAAGGTGGCGGACGGTGGGGGTGCCGCCAAGCGGATTGCCCGCCGTGAGATCATTGGACGGCA
>MGTA01000190.1:0-233 GCA_001799225.1 Deltaproteobacteria bacterium RIFOXYD12_FULL_50_9 | reverse complement strand
TTTTTTTGCCACGGGTGCTGCATCGTGATGGGAGCAAGCCCGAGGGTTATCGAGTGCTTGATTACGACCGCGACATCCTTGGGCATCTGGATTGGGAATCGTTTCATTTTTTCCAAGCCGACAGTGTGAGCGTCGATGCGGGTGATAAGCTCAATCGGACTATCGCCCGCATCGATATTGAGCGGACTGGTGAGGAGGGTGGTCGAACTCTTTTCGATTTCGCACAGGAAAAG
>MGTA01000189.1:5447-7130 GCA_001799225.1 Deltaproteobacteria bacterium RIFOXYD12_FULL_50_9 | reverse complement strand
GGACCAGGAGTGTCCGGCATCCGGAATGGCTGGTCACCGAAGCGACGCCGGCTATACTTAACCGGCTGCTTTTTGCGGGCGACCTTGACCTGGGTTTTGTCTCATCCTATGAGTATGCGGCGCATCCTGAGCAGTACAGGATATTAAGCGATCTTTCGATAAGTACGACCGGTGCTGTCGGCAGTGTACTCCTCTTTGCCAACCGGCCGATCGAGTCGCTTGATTATGAATTGGTCCTGTTGAGCTCGCAGTCTCAGACCTCGGTCAGTCTGGTCAAGATCATTCTCGAAGAGTTTTACAAGCTGCGACCGCGCTATGTCTCGGGCCTGCCTGCTGAGTATAAAGGCGGCGAAC
This sequence comes from Deltaproteobacteria bacterium RIFOXYD12_FULL_50_9, assembly GCA_001799225.1. GTDB lineage: Bacteria > Desulfobacterota > Desulfobulbia > Desulfobulbales > CALZHT01 > XYD12-FULL-50-9. The sequence goes on along the minus strand of MGTA01000189.1, from coordinate 6,776 downwards.
AGCCGGCGGCGATCCTGGCCATCGGTGATGAGGCCCTGCGTTTAAGGAAAGCCGGTTTGTTCCAATATCAGTTCGACCTGGGCCAGATCTGGCGGCAGCATACCGGAAAACCGTTTGTCTTTGCAGTGTGGGCGGTGCGGGAGGATTTCTGCTGGCGGGAGCCGGATTGCGTTGTCCAAATCCATCAGGAGCTGTTGCGTTGTGTTCAACAGGGAGTAACCGAACTGGCCTCCATCAGCCGGGAGGTGGCGGCCCGGATACCCATGCCGCCTGAGGAGTGTCTTGCCTACCTCAAGGGGATCGAGTTTGATTTAGGCCTGCCGAAACAAGAAGCGCTGGTGCTTTTTTTTGAATATCTCATCAAGAGAGGGGAGGGGGCGCCCGGGACGTTGCCTCTCAAGATCTGCGGATAAAAATCTATGCGAAACCCTGAAGAAAAGAAAGAGTTTGTCCGGGAGAAGTTCTCTTCGATCAGTGGCAAGTACGATCTGATAAACTCCCTGGTCAGTTTCCAGATCGATCGCTACTGGCGCTGGCAGACCACTCGACTGCTCAAAGAATTTCCCGAGGGGCCGGTTCTTGATTTGTGTGCCGGAACTCTGCCGCTCTCCCTTGAATTAGCTCGCCAGGCGTCACGTCGGTTGGTGGTAGCGGTTGATTTTTGTGAGGACATGCTGCGGGCAGGCCTTGCCAAACTGCCGAACGATAACCGGCGGGCCAGAATTCTGCCGGTCTGCGGTGATGGCGAGGAGCTGCCGGCCGGAGAAAATATTTTCTGGGGGATAACCGTTGCCTTTGGCGTCCGCAATCTATCGCGCACTGAGAAAGGGCTGCGTGAGATGTGGCGGGGATTGCGTCCGGGCGGCAAATTGTTGATTTTAGAGTTTTCGCGGCCCACCAATCCGGTGGTCAAGCCTCTCTACCATTTTTATCTGAATCGGGTGTTGCCGCGCGTTGCCGGGCTGGTCTCCGGCGATAAGGAGGCCTACGAATACCTGGCCAGTTCCATAGCCGAATTCTATGAACCGGAAACGCTTTTGACCATGATGAGGCAGGCCGGGTTCAGCAAGGCCTTTCGGCGGCCGTTGACCTTCGGCATTGTCACAATCTATGTGGGGATAAAATGAAGAATCGGATAATCCTTGCCATTACCGGGGCGAGCGGTTCGCTTTATGCGGAGGCGTTTGCCAAGATCATGGGGGAGCTTGATGTCGAGGTGCACGGGATCATTTCAGATGCCGGCCGGCAGGTCATGGCCCTCGAACTGGATACTAAGCCGGAAAGCCTTGCCGGCATAACAAAATGGTACGATGTCCATGATTTTACCGC
>MGTA01000189.1:2926-5437 GCA_001799225.1 Deltaproteobacteria bacterium RIFOXYD12_FULL_50_9 | reverse complement strand
AGCGGTTCCGGCCGGTTCAGCGGCATGGTTGTGTTGCCCTGCACCATGGGCACACTTGGGGCGATTGCTAACGGTATCTGTGGCAATCTTATCCATCGGGCCGCTGATGTCATGCTTAAGGAAAGACGGCCTCTGGTGCTGACCGTGCGCGAAACCCCCTTGAATCGCACCCATCTCGAGAACATGCTTAAAGTCCAGGCTGCCGGGGCCATTATCTGTCCGGCTATGCCTGCCTTTTATCATCGCCCCGGAACCCTGGCAGATCTGGCGCAGGCCTTTGCCGGTAGGGTCGCCGAGCAGCTTGGGTTTACGGTGCCGGGATTAAAGGCGTGGGGCGAGTGAGAGGAGAGAGTAATGCTGAAAAAACTTAGCATCCTTCTGGAGATGATTAAGTTCGAACATACGGTTTTTGCCCTGCCCTTTGCCTTGATGGGCGCTTTTCTGGCGCAAGAAGGTGTGCCGGGCCTTGTGGTTTTTGTTTGGGTGATCTTGGCTATGGTCGGCGCCAGGACAAGCGCCATGGGGTTTAACCGGATTGCTGATCGCCGCTTTGATCGCAAAAATCCACGTACTGTCGATCGCGCCCTGGCAGTCGGCACAGTCAGTCTGTGGGAGGCCTGGCTCATGGTGGTGGGGGCCGGCCTTATTTTCTTTTTTGCCTGCTATATGCTCAATGATCTGACCCTGATAATCTCGCCTTTTGCCTTGGCATTGACCTTTTTCTATTCGTTGACCAAGCGTTTTACCTGGCTCTGTCATGTCGTGCTCGGCATGGCTCTGGCTTTCTCCCCATTGGGCGGCTATGTGGCAGTCAAAGGCACATTCACCGGTTATCCTTTCTATCTCTCCCTTGGGGTGCTTTTCTGGGTGGCAGGCTTTGATACGGTCTATGCCTGTCTGGACGCCGACTTTGATCGGGCCGAGGGGCTTTTCTCCTTACCGGCTCGTTTTGGCAGGGAAAGAGCTTTTAAATTCGCCGTGTTTCTTCATCTCCTGGCCTTTGCCATGTTCGTGGTAACCGGGGTCGTCTCGAATTTGAATTATATCTATTATGTCGGCATCGCCTTTACCAGCATTGCCTTGTTCTATCAACATATCGTCGTAAATCCCCGGGATCTTACCCGGATTCAGCTCTCATTTTTCACTTTGAACGGCATGATCAGCATCCCCCTTTTTGTCGCAACCTGGCTGGCGCTGGTTATGGGGAAATGAACTTATACCGCAAGGGCATAAGTTTCGTATGAGCAGGCAAGCTGCTCAACTCAGCTTTAGCCTTGTAAATCAGGTGATGTTCTGATAGTATAAAAAGGGTGAATTTGTCTTTTGTTATCACTAGTTGTTCCGATTTTAAAATAGATTTTCATGAGTTCATGAAAACTTAATATATGTATAACGACCAAACTATCCGACATTATAGAAAAAATTGTTTTCCTGAACTTTTCGTTTTTGTCGGAAGCTTCATGCTGTTCTCTCTGTTCGTTTTATTCTCCAATGTTCCAACGCTTGAAGCCAGGGTTAAGGGTGGTAACTGTGCGGACTGTCATACCATGCACAACAGCCAGAACAACAGTCCCATGGTCTTTATCGGCACGGTTGGCAACCCTGCCGGATGGGACGGTTCTACGATGGCCGGCGGCTATACCCACGTGGCACAGGCCGGTCTTCTGATAAGTGACTGTGTCGGTTGTCATTCGAGTTCTACCGCCGACAGCCTTGTTCAGCTCGGCACTCTAAAGGTTCCGATTGTTTTTAATACAGTGGAGCCGGCGAATGGTTTTGGAGGATTGGCCGGGGGTAATTTTTACTGGATGGTAGCCGAAACTGATTCCACCAAAGGCCATAATGTGGCCGGAATCAGTGCGATTGATCTAAATTTTCCAGGAGAGGCCCCGGGTTCGAATGCAGGTTGTTGGGGCTCTCAAAACTGCCATCGATCATTGACTTATGCTGCAGTTACTAAAGATAATGTTGAATGGGCGGATGGTGGTTGTCAGGCTTGCCATACACCCAAGCACCACGGAAAAGCTGTTGCCGACGGCGACCCGGAAAATGCCGACAGTGGCTGGTATCGTTTTCTTGATGGGAATGCGAAGCATGCCGGCCACAGATCGGTAATCGGGATCGAAGATCCCAATTGGGAGAATAACCCGACTGCTGATGATCATAATGTCTATTTCTCCGGGAGCCCCGCCCTTGTCGATCCGGCCACAAATCAAGGGATTGGCAGGTTTTGTGCCGGATGTCATCATAATTTTCACGCTCAGGGCACCGACGATTTGGGTTTTGAGAATAACGGCTCAGGCGCCAATGATGATCCCTGGCTCCGGCATCCATCCGACTTTGTCATTCCCAGCACAGACGAGTACGCTACCGTTATTGGTAGGGAGTATGATCCTCTTACACCTGTTGGCAAGCAGAGTTTGACCTCTGGTTCGCACAACGTGGTGGAGGCGGGCGATAAGGTGATGTGCCTCTCCTGTCACCGGGCCCACGGCAGCCCCTATCCTGACA
>MGTA01000189.1:0-2918 GCA_001799225.1 Deltaproteobacteria bacterium RIFOXYD12_FULL_50_9 | reverse complement strand
GGTGGGGAGGCAGTGATGTCGCATTCGGCTGCTAATGATACTGATCCAGGCACCGGTTGTTTCTACTGTCATACTACCAAAGACGATCCGTAACTCCTTACTTGCTCTTTTTGAGCGATTCAATCATCTCTTTTAGGGGTTGTCCAGTCGGAGCCGTGGCATCCGGATTAAGTTTGAGGAGCTCTTCCCAGGTTCGTATGGCGTTGTTGGTGTCATGCAGGTCATACATATAAACTATTCCCTTGTTGAACAGCGACTGTTGATGCATCGGATCAATTTTTGCGGCCTGGTCAAAAGCCTCGAGGGCTTTTTCCGGTTGACCGGCGCGGCGGTACATGACGCCGAGGTCAGTAATTACATTGGGATCATTGGGAGATAGTTCGAGGGATTTGTTGTAGGCCCGGATAGCCTTGTCAGCCTTGTCGGTATCGTAGTAGACATTGCCGAGTTCGACCCAGGCCGCTGTGTTTTTCGGGTTTTTGGCAACTTCGTTTTCAAGATTAAGAATGGTATTGGCCTGTTCCGGGGTCATAGCCGGAGGCGCCGCCGGCGCTCCTTGCTGCGCAGGGCCCGGCTGGTGATTGTGATTATCCGCGCTCTGCGGCGGTACAGAAGATGAGCTGAATATTACTCCTCCCACAAAACCTATTACGAGAGCGATTACGGTCACCGCATACATAATTTCTTTTTTTACATATTTGCTGTCTGGATGATCGGTCTGAGGCCGTGCAGTCATGTTGTAACTCCATTGGTTAGGTGTTATATGGCTAGATTGTCTGAAGATTAGTGAATAGTAAACGATCTGAACAAACCGGAACAGGTTGGGAGCAGTGAAGGAGTTGCCGGTAGGTTCTGTGCCATCGAAGTTGTAGCAAGAGAGTTGTCTGAGGTTGATAAATTCGACGGACACACCAGGGGGAATAGCAAGAGAACCGAGCAGGGACACGGCAAGCCGTGCCCCTGTGAAGCAATTATTTATGTCAGATCGGACAGGTTTTTCCACTGGCAACCTTCATGGTGTCGTGGCAGGACCAAACAAATATTTTTGCGGTAATCATTTAAAAGAGTGTCAGGAATTGACCTCCTTCATAAAACGTTCCACTTTGCCATCTTTTTTCAGTTTTTCTACCAGGAGAATAATCTCTTTTTGGATCTTGTCTTGCACCAGCATCTGTTTAATCTGGCCTTTCACTTCATCAAAGTTAAGCGTCGAAGCAGGTTGTTTTTCTGTAACCTTGATTATATGATAACCGAATTCCGTTGCAACTATATCGCTTGTTTCTCCGACCTTGAGAGCAAAGGCAGCACTCTCAAAAGGAGGAACCATCTGGCCTTTACCAAAGGAACCAAGGTCGCCGCCTTTTTCTTTGCTGGGGCAATCAGACTGCTCTTTGGCAAGGGTGGCAAAATCGCCACCAGCTTTTAGTTTCGCCTGAATTGCTTCAATTTTTTTATGAGCTTCTTTCTTGGTATCCTCGTTGGCATCGGCAGGAACTCGAATCAGAATATGGCTTGCTTTGACCTCTTCGGATTTTTGAAAAAATTGCGGATTGTTGTCATAAAAGGCTTTGACCTCGGCATCAGCTGCGGAAATTTTGCTTGAGAACTCAGTTTCAATAAATTGTTGAACAACAATCCTTTTCCGGAAGTCAGCCTTAATCGCAGACTCGTTTAAATTCATCTCCTTAAGCCAGGAGCCAAACTGCTCCGGGCTAGGGAATTTCTGTTTCAAATTGTCGAATTCCTGGGAGACCTTAGTCTCGTCACTTTTAATGCCTTTTTTCAAGCCTTCCTGATAGAGAAGTTCGCCGCCGATAATATTGTCAAGTATCTCGGTTTTGAGTTTGTCAAGGTCAGCGCCTTCAACTTTTTTACCAGTCATGGCGAGACGTTGGGTTACACCAATCATGGCGCGATCAAAATCCTGCTTGAAAATCGGCGTGCCGTTTACCAGAGCTACCTTTTTATTCGTTGAATCTTTTTTTTCGGTTGCAGCCGCTTTTTTATCAGTAGATGGTTTTTTTTCAGTTGCAGCCTTTTTGGGGGTTGCGACCTTTTTATCTGTTGTGACTTTATTATCCGTACTGGCTTTTTCTTCAGCGGGTACTGGGTTTACGTGCAAGGCCAGGATGAAAATGGTTATGATTGTGGCAATAAGTGTTTTCGAAATGCTTTGCATATGATATCTCCTGTATGATTAAGGTAGTATTTTTGATTAGGATGATTAACCAGAAACAACATACACACATCTTTTGGACAAAACAACGGTAAATTGTAATATCTAAAATGAAAATGGTGGCGTCATTGTTGACTTTTTTAAAGTTGCCCAGCATATTGACAATGAAATATGCACATAATGTGCAGCCAACAAGATGACCAGTTTTTTTCACACTAGAAACCATCAGGAGGAATAATTATGAGTAAAGCCCAAGACGCTAAGAAGGATACCAAGAAGGCCCCAACCAAGAGCATGAAGGAGAAAAAGGCCGAAAAGAAAGCTAAAAAAGAGGAGAAGAAGACCAAAAGTTTGTGATATTGCCTTGCAACCGAGGGGCCTTGTTGAGGAATTATGAGTGAATCGGAAAAAAGCAGGCAGGAGCAGACATCCAAAGATCCGCTCCACGGCATCACCCTGGAAGAGATCATTGCCAGGTTGGTCGAACGTTATGGATGGGAGGCACTCGGCAGAAAGATTGAAATCAGATGCTTCACCCAGGATCCAAGCATTGCTTCGAGTTTGAAATTCCTGCGCAAGACCCCTTGGGCCAGAAAAAAGGTAGAGAATTTGTATCTCCGCACCGTGTTCCCCCCTCTCCCCTCCTTACCCTTACCCATAAGTCGGTTTAGTATGCGGAGGTTTATGATTGGATTGAACATATGCCATAAGAACTCGCCACATGCCGGCGAGATCGTCTACT
>MGTA01000188.1:1516-5770 GCA_001799225.1 Deltaproteobacteria bacterium RIFOXYD12_FULL_50_9 | reverse complement strand
ATGCCGAGATCCCCGGTTGCCCGCCGACTCCAGTTGAATTGCTGCACGGCATTCTGCGGTTGATCGGCGGGCAGGATTAACACTCTTTCCTTGCAGAAAGAAAATGGTAATGCCTGTATTACCAAAAACAAGGGGCCATATTATTTATGCGAACTGAGACCAGCAAGCTCACGACAAAGTACCAGGCCACAATACCTGGTCCTGTACGCAAAATCCTGCACCTGAGTGCCGGCGATGCAATAGCTTTTGATATTGAAGCCAACAGCGTCCGCATCCGGAAAGCGAGGCCTGTCGATATGGTATTTACCGGATCGCTTGAGGGAACGTTGAGTGAGTGGGCATCAGAAGCCGATGAGGAGGCTTATCGTGACCTTTGATGCATTTGATGTGGTTGTCGTTCCGTTTCCGTTCACTGACAGAACCACGACAAAGCGAAGACCGGCCCTGATTCTATCCGACGCTCAGGCATTTAACAGGCAAGTAGGGCAATCCGTAATGGCGATGATCACCAGTGCCGGGAATTCCGATTGGCCACTGGATATTGAAATACAGGATCTGAATTCAGCAGGCTTGGCTTCCGCTTCAATTATACGCATAAAACTGTTCACGCTGGATGAGCAATTGATTATCAGGAAAGCCGGGACATTGGGGAGCATAGATCAGGCGAGAGTAACAGAGAGACTTCGCAAACTGCTTAACTTGTGAGAGTCCAACCACATATGTCTGGCAGGTTAGGGAGATTTGCCAACTCCGATCGTATTTACGTTGTTTTAGTACTAACCCTCCTGTTTCCTCAAGCCGTAGGTGGGGCGGACGCAATCTCTATTTTACCTTTTGGACAACCTTGTACACGTGGGTTCCGGTGTGGGATGGCCACCGTTCCTCTTTGTTGGTGTCGAGCGCTTCAGCCCTGGCAATAGCGTCGTCGATAAGGTTTTGAAATCTCTCTACATCAAGCTTTGCGCTGTTATAGCCGCCAAGAATTGTTCTTAACTGACTTTTCATTTCCTTGGCTTGAATGAGTTGGGGTGACAAATCAGCGTGGTGCAAGAAGAGCCAAACTTCGAAACAGGGATTGCTGACAGCCAAGTTGAATTGATTGTGTCCTGCCTGGGCCGCGACCTCTGCCAGATGTTTGTTCCCCCAATGATCCACATCTACCATCAGCCATAATTCATCATCCCCAGCAAGTTGAAATTCTTTCTTGAATTTCTTGAGCTGCTTCAAAATATAGGCGGGAGCCGACTTGTTATCCTCATTAGTAATCACCTGAACCTGACATTTTTTATTGCCGAATATAGCAAAATATTGTTTTTCGGTCTTTCGACCCTCAGTTGCAATTATAAAAAGGCGGGCGTCTCTGTGCGGCTTTGGTTTGCTATGCCGATCAATAGGCCGCTTTTTTCTCGACGTTAGTGCCATTCCTGCTACTCGCCGGCCAGACAGTATTGCAGATTTGCAAGGTCTCCGAGAAACGGGATGGCGCCAAATCTACCATCGAGATATCCTTTGCCCAGTTTGAGGTCCTTTCGCACTTTATATTCGGCAAGAGAATACAGGTGGGAGGCGCCATCGCGGTCTTTTTCGGCAAACCAGATTTCATCTCTCCTCAGGAGCTCACGGTCCAGCAATTGGCTTTCATGGGTCGTGATGATTAACTGACCTCTTCCGCAATTATTATCGTCCAGGTACGTCTGGAGAAACATTGTTGAAAGCAGCGGGTGCATGGAACGATCGATTTCGTCAATCATGAAAACTTTTTCGTGGATTTTGGAATGCAGAAGAGCCGGCAGAAGATCCAGCAGGCGACGGGTTCCATCGGATTCATTCTCGATTTCAAAATCGATAAACCCCTCAGAGTCCTTCAGCTGATGCCGAGCCTTGAGCTTAAGCAGGGTCAGTTTGCCGTTCGGTTCCCGCATCATGGCGAAGTGCCTGCCGTCAGGAGCAGAAAGGAGTATCTTTTGACCGTTACTGATATTCATGATCTTTGATTTCACTGGCTCGGGAAGTCCAGGGATGACTTTTTCAAAATCGACTTCCATCGTTTCCGTCACGATCGCATCGACTCCAGTGTCGGCCGATTTCAGGAAATTCCCCATAAAGCTAAGGAACTGTTCGTTCTTATGGGCTTCGAATATGAGGTCTCGATAGTTGGCATTCGGGCCGATGATGGTCAAGACGGTTCGGAACCAGTCAATGAGTGGCATGATCCTGGGCTCGTTCTTTTCATATAGCTCATGCAGGAAGAGGCTGTTCGGCCGGGTCCCTTGGGCGACAAACTTGATGAATTGATACTTCTTAGTGTTCATTTTGGCCAGAGACGGACCAATCTCCACCTTGATTTTTCCGTCCTTTGTGGTCACCCGCTCGAAAAGACTCCCTTCTTTGACTTTGTGAATGGCGAAAAGCCATTCTTCCTTAACCTCTTTTTCGTCCAGCACAAACCCGTAGGTGTAGATAGTATCCTGATAATTAATAACAAATTCAAAACGGCTAGGCGCCTCCCAGCAGGACTTGTCAAGTTTGAACGGCGTAACAGCAATCCGCTGATTGGGTCGCGTCCCCTCGACAATTAAGTCCTGCGCAAAACTAATAGCGAGAAGCAGATTAGATTTGCCTGAACCATTTGCTCCATAGAGAGCCGCTGTTCGCAAAATAGGCTTCTTTTTTTTGTTTGGTAGTAGATGTTGTTTATGCTCAACATCAGTAGTGGCCAGCATATTGAGCGTACTTTCCCCCTTGAAAGAGAGAAAATTTTCGACACTAAATTGAATAAGCATTTTTCAGCTCCCGCAGGTTTTCAATCCCGATGGAAACAACCATTAATTAAAATAATGTTCGCGATAATATCTCATACTCATCCCATCTATACGCTGAATTGTCATTCAAAGTCAATTTTTTTGACGATATTTTCTCAAAATACGAGAATTAGATTAGATATTTCTCTTCGGCATCGTTTTGAGGCATCCCGGGACGTTCTTCTGATTATAAAATTTTTGTTTGATGAACGACACTCGCAGCAAGCTGCGGGGAATTAACCCAAAAGTGATTAAAGAAGCGACAAAAAACTTACATTCTGAAGAACGTCTCCATGTATTTCTCATAGCAAAAAGAGCATTAAGACAGGAGCGAGGAGAACAGCGGATGGCAAGGTATGCAGTAAGGGTTAACAACGGTTACCCCACGCCAGGTAAATCCATGCTGCAGGTGTCAAACGCTACTCTCATGATTTACGCTCATACAATTCGTCGCGAGTCCAGTTCCGGGATCCGGAAAGATTCTGGTCGCTGAGACGTTTCAAGAGGATATCTCGCGCGGCAAGACGGGGTTTTCCAGATATTTTGACAGGCAAAAGAGTTGCCACGGGCTTACCTCGTGAAACGATGAGAAACTCTTCACACTGGGACACCTGTTTCAGGACACTCGAAAACTGACGGTTTGCTTCGGTAGCTCGTACAGTGCGCATGGAATCTCCTTAACGTAGTGTTAGAAACTAACTTTATGACGATGCGAGATAATTTGTCAAGACGCGTGTTATTTCGCCTGCCTCCTTGGCGACGCATCAATTGTCTTGCAAAACAAACAATAGACTATTATAAGTATATTAACTGCAATAATTACATCAAAAAACCTAAAAAGGGTTTTTATGCAAAACTCAAAAATACCGGCAGAGATGGAAATTGAATTTGGTCGGCAGTTGCGCGATCTACGCCTGCGGCGCAACATCGATCAACGCCAGCTTGCAGAGCAGGCGGGAGTTGCGCTCAATGCCGTAAAAAATCTGGAAAACGGCAGAGGTGCGACGCTGTCTTCACTGGTAAAGGTTCTGCGCGCTCTGGGACGGGCTGACTGGCTTTTCACCCTGGCGCCGATGGTGGGCATCAGCCCGATGCAGATGCTGAAAGCCAAACAGCCTCGACAACGCGCTTCTAAAACCAAAGGGCCTGTCCATGTATAAACCGGTCCAGGCGATTGAAGTGCGTATTTGGGGCCAAACCGTTGCACAGTTCTGGGGACACCATATTTAATTCAGCCACAACAAGTATGTCCCCAGAATTACAGTCCGCCAGCGTTTTCACCACAGCCTGGTCATCCGCGAGGTGGATGCCGGCTCATGCAACGGCTGCGAACTCGAGATTATCGCTATGAACAACCCGATCTATAATTGCGAACGTTTTGGCATACAATTTACCGCCTCGCCGCGTTTTGCCGACCTCTTTACTAGTCACCGGACCGGTATCGATCAACATG
>MGTA01000188.1:0-1508 GCA_001799225.1 Deltaproteobacteria bacterium RIFOXYD12_FULL_50_9 | reverse complement strand
GATCCCCGGTTGCCCGCCGTCTCCGGTTGAACTGCTGCACGGCATTCTGCGACTGATCGGCCGGTAGGTCCCGAATAGACAAACTCAGTGAACAGAATGCATAACGGTTGGGACAGAAGCTTTAGCCGTTTTACGCTTGACGTAAAACATAAAGAAGAATAACCTATATTTTATGATTCGTTCATTTGCGTGCAAGCATACCGAGAAACTTTACAACGGAGGCCGGATTCCTCGTTTTCAGGCATTTGTTCGACAGGCTGAAAAGCGCTTGCAGATACTCGATGTCGCTACCTGTATCGAAGACCTCATGCACCTTCCAAGCAATCGTTTTGAGGCGTTGAGCGGAGATCGCAAGGGGCAATACAGCATCCGAGTTAATCAGCAGTGGCGCATCTGTTTTGAGTGGAAGGAAGACGGTCCTTATAATGTAGAACTGGTTGATTACCATTAACTAAGGAAAAACAACACTATGAACACCATGCGAGCAATACACCCTGGAGAAGTTTTGAGGGATGAACTTGCCGAAATCGGCATGACGGCAAATGCATTTGCAAAGGCACTGCATGTGCCAGCCAATAGGATTACCGCCATCATTAACGGTAGTCGTTCGATTACAGCAGACACAGCGCTGCGCCTTTCACGCTTTTTTGGAACCACGCCTGAATTCTGGCTTAACCTCCAGACAGCCTACGACTTGAAGGTAACCAAACAGACTCTTGGCAATAAGGTGGAAAGGGAAGTCCAGTCATTCATGCCTTCAATGCTTCATCCTACACTCGTATAGCAGATTTCAACCGAAATGAGAAAATTACGAATAGCAATGGATCAGGCTTTGGTAATGGCAATTTGGTAGCACAAAGAAAAGGGTAATGCTAGTATTACCAAAAACAAGGGGCCATATTATTTATGCGAACTGAGACCAGTAAGCTCACGACAAAGTACCAGGCCACAATACCTGGTCCTGTATGCAAAATCCTGCACCTGAGTGCCGGCGATGCAATAGCTTTTGATATTGAGGCCAACAGCGTCCGCATCCTGAAAGCGAGGCCTGTCGATATGGTATTTACCGGATCGCTTGAGGGAACGTTGAGTGAATGGGCCTCAGAAGCCGATGAGGAGGCTTATCGTGACCTTTGATGCATTTTTGATATGGTGGTCGTCCCATTTCCGTTCACTGACAGAACCACGACAAAGCGCAGACCGGCCCTGATTCTGTCCGACGCTCAGGCATTTAACCGGCAAGTTGGGCAATCCGTAATGGCGATGATCACCAGTGCCGGGAATTCCGATTGGCCACTGGATATTGAAATACAGGATCCGAATTCAGCAGGCTTGGCTTCCGCTTCAATTATACGCATGAAACTGTTCACGCTGGATGAGCAGTTGATTATCAGGAAAGCCGGGACATTGGGGAGCATAGATCGGGCGAGGGTAACAGAGGTACTTCGCCAACTGCTTAACTTGTGAGAACCTCCACCCTCTATGTCCTGCAGGTTAGATACGTTTGC
>MGTA01000187.1:14582-15622 GCA_001799225.1 Deltaproteobacteria bacterium RIFOXYD12_FULL_50_9 | reverse complement strand
GATTTTTATCAGCTAATTTGAGAGGCTACACTGGTCAATACAGATGAGATTTGGGAGGTGAGAGTTGCTATTGGAAACAATATTTTTAGGTTGCTTGGCTTTTTCGATGGCTCAAATCTTATCGTCCTAAACAATGCATTTCAGAAAAAATACAGAAAACACCTCTTCAGGAAATTCAGCTTGCCGAGGAAAGAAGACGCGATTACTTCAAGAGGAGGGCATTAAAATGAGTGATCTAAAAAAATATATTGCCGTAAGAAAGGCCTGCGATCCTGAGTTTGCTAAAGATTATGATAAGGGATACGAAGAATTTAAAATTGGGCTTGTTTTAAAAATGGCTCGTGAAGAGGTAGGCCTAACACAAGACGAGGTTGCAGAGAAACTTCACACAAAAAAATCTGCAATTTCACGCATTGAGAACCATGCCGAGGATATAAAATTATCTACCTTGGAAAAATTTGCGGAGGCGTTAGGTAAAACGCTTAGAATCGAAGTTGCATAAACTGCATGACTTTTTTAAGGGTAAAATGGAGGTTTTATCTTTAAAATAACTTATGGCCAGCGCAAATCGCCATTTCTTTCCCGGGCAAGTTTGGCATATTACCCACTGATGCTAATGCAAGGATTTCCTTCTTAACTTGGCGAAAGATCGTCAAGCTTGGGTGTAGTGGCTCTGTGAAGCCAAGTTGCGCTATGACAAATCAATATTCAATTACAGGATGCAAAACGGGGTCAGGATTGACTTTCTGACTTTCTGCTTTTCTGCCAAGGGAAAGGGGGCAGCAATAAAGAATACTCGTTTTTTGTCTGGCAGCCCGATGACGGGCATGAAATAAGGTTCTGCAATATCCCGGAACCATGCGGAGTAATGAGGTGGTCATAAGAAATGGAAGCTGAAGTGAAACACCTGGAAGATGTGCTACTGGCAAACGGCGTTGTGGTACGATTTTATGATGAATCCCGCAGGGTTGCCGGTGATCGCTGGCAGGTTACGGTGCGCTACGATTCCGTGGTCTCGGTCTCTGAAACCTTTTGGAGTC
>MGTA01000187.1:11928-14563 GCA_001799225.1 Deltaproteobacteria bacterium RIFOXYD12_FULL_50_9 | reverse complement strand
ATTAATTGAGGAGATTCGTGCCGCCTTAGGAGAGGAGATTGTCCTTACCAATGTCAATGAGCGGAATTTTATTTCAGCAGAGGAAAAGGAGGCGATGGTTGCCGAAATAGTCAGCCGGGCTCGAAAAAATATCTTCGGCTATCTCGCTGATCCTAGATTTCCCGAGCGTTATTTTAAGCGCTGTTTCAATGAGGCGCGCGAGGAAATAGAGCGAAAAAATAGAGAAGTGAGGATTCCCGACAACGAAAATGTTGAAGAGCCCGTTGATTTCTCCCATCTATTCTCCGATATGAAAAAGAGCGAATAATCCCGTTGGAAATGAATGGGAAATGAATGGGGTCTGACGTAAACATTCGGCCAACCCGTCTCATGTGATATCAAAAAGTTAGTATGTGTCTGAAGTTTCGCTCAAGTGGATAGAGCCATAAGTCCTTGATTGGCACACTGATTTTCCTCGAATCTTGGCGTTTCGAGAAATACATTGTCTAAAATTATAAACGAAACAGGTGCTGTTACCCTCCATTGTCGGAAAATATTTCCCAGTCTATCCTGAAAATACGGCAACTTTTACTGTGTTCAGCAGATATTTTTTAACCGCCTCCTGCAACAAATCTTTTATTATCGCATAGTTAAAAAGATTATACCGTCCGGCATATTATTTGCAAAGCATTGCCGGATAGAGGAGTATTGCGCCCGCATGCCGGCAGTTCGTCCAGGGTTATGATCCCCTTGAGATGCCATCGGCGCAGGTGATTTATATACGGAATTTCCAGTTGCAGGAGAAAACATATGATTGAGAGACAATTTACGGAACCAGATGTCGAGACCCTTTTTGAAGAGGCCCTGGCGCTCCATCAAAAAGAGGATCTAAAGGGGGCCAGAGAGATCTACTGGCGTATCCTCCGAATCCAACCCAACCATGCTCAGACTTTGCACATGTTTGGAGTGCTTACCTATGAACTCGGTAATAGTGATGAAGCCGTCCGTTTCATCCGCAAGTCAATAGAGTTGGATCCTGACTGTGCCGAGGCCTGCATTCACCTTGGCATGCTCCTGAAAGAGACCGGACACCTTGATGAAACGATAGGACTATTTCGCCGGGCAATTGATATCGATGCCGCGCATATCGATCAGTTCTACAATCTCAGCCTGCTGCTCGCCTCTGAAAATCGTATAGATGAAGCGATTGAGGCAATGGGCCATATCATGGCGGTCAACTCCGAGATCCCCGAGGTTTTACATAGCCTTGGCCTCCTCTACTTTCGCCAGAACAGACTGGAGGAAGCAGCCCAATCTCTAATGCGAGCCGTTGCCCTCTCTCCGGAAAATCCGCACGCCTATAAGAATCTTGCCCTGGCACTGCTTGAGTTATCGCGTGACGACGAGGCGATAACCGCATTAGAAAAGGCCATAGCTTTAGACCCGGGATATGGAGACGCCCATTTCCTCCTGGGTGGCGTCTTTCGGCAAAAAAACCAGGCACAGAAGGCCCTTACAGCCTTGCAAACGGCCTTGGTGCTGGCTCCGGATCGCCTGGAATGCCATAACGAAATCGCCCTCGCCTGTATGGATCTCGGCCTGCTGCCCGAGGCCGCCGAAAAACTCGAACTTCTCATTGCGGCCCGGCCTCAAATGCCGGAGGCCCATTACAATTTAGGCCTGGTATTTCAGAGACAACACAGGCTCGCAGAAGCGGAAGATGCCTATAGAAAATCGATTGCCCTCAAGCCGGACAATCCTGCCGCCTATAACAATCTGGGGTTGGTCTACAATTTGCTGAACCGGAAAGAAGAGGCATTGGCCTGCTATCAACAAGCCTTGGCCCTGGATCCTCAGAATCAAGCCGCCGGTCATCTGATCGCCGCCTTGACTCAAAAAACCACCAGGATTGCTCCCGAGAAGTATGTGGTGGATCTATTTGATCAATATTCCGAGAACTTTGAACACGATCTGGTCTGCAACCTGGAGTACACGATTCCGACGAAATTAAAAAATATCCTGCTTACCCACCTGGGCAGCAGCAGCCTCTTCCATAACGCCCTCGACATGGGGTGTGGTACCGGTATGTGTGGCGAGGAGTTTGTAGCCGTGGCAGAGCGACTCACCGGCGTTGACCTTTCGGCAAAGATGCTTGAAAAAGCCCGTAAAAAAATGGTGTACGATCGCCTGACCCGGGCGGATGTCGTAGAGTTTCTTACCCACACCACCGAAACCTTTGACCTCTTCATTTCGACCGATGTCTTTATCTATATCGGTGAACTGGAGTCTGTATTTGCGGCGGTGGCCAAACGGGCGGCAAAGGACGGTTACTTTATTTTTTCCGTTGAAAGTTGCAATATTGATCAGGATTATGTCCTGCGTCCTTCCGGCAGGTATGCCCAGAGCCAGGCCTATATAGCAACACTGGCGGAAACCCATGGCTTTACAATTGAATTATGCCAATCTACCGGCATCCGCAAGGAAGAAGGCCTCTGGATAATGGGCCATGTCTATATCCTGAAATATGTCAAAGACGAACCATTTCCTCTCTGGCAATGGGCGTCAGGGCCCATCCCCGTACGGGTCGGAGCACAGCTCGCTTACTGAGGTTGTCTGGCGATAAAATCGGCAAGGGTGCGCAGCGATGCCAGGACCT
>MGTA01000187.1:11545-11833 GCA_001799225.1 Deltaproteobacteria bacterium RIFOXYD12_FULL_50_9 | reverse complement strand
TGTTAAAAACGATCTCAACTGCGTCCAGAGAATCAATACCGAGCGGCGACTGTGGTCCGATAAGCGGAGCATCCACATCATAATCATCCGACACCGGATCGGTGATCTTGCAGATTGCCACGATCATTGTCAGCAACTCCCTGTGTAGAGCATCCATCAGTATTCTCCTTGTAAAACAACCGACCTGCAGACCAGCAGATCATCACCGGGCGGTCCATGTCTTATTAAACAGGCAGAACCATGCCCCGAATAACGCCAAAAAAAAGAAGAGCAGCAGGGCTGCAACTT
>MGTA01000187.1:11356-11527 GCA_001799225.1 Deltaproteobacteria bacterium RIFOXYD12_FULL_50_9 | reverse complement strand
GCCCGCCACCTCTGACAAATACATCTTGAAAAGCCTCAAGCCCCCAGCCCAGCGGCGAAACCACACTTACCACCTGCATCAACTTGGGCATGGCATACACCGGCACCATGATGCCGCCCAGGGCGGCCGCGACCACGACCGAGATCGAGCCGAACATGGAGGCTTGCTCAA
>MGTA01000187.1:10270-11173 GCA_001799225.1 Deltaproteobacteria bacterium RIFOXYD12_FULL_50_9 | reverse complement strand
AACGAGGCCGAACTGGGCAAGCGCCACAACAAGATAACTGATTACCTTGCCGGACAGCAAGGTGAAGCGCGACACCGGCATGGTCAGCAACCGGGCCATGGTGCCGTCCTGACGCTCGCGAATCAGGGCGCCGGCCATGGGCACCACAATAAAAAACATGCCGAACAGTGCCCAGGCCGGGACATTCTGCTGCACCGAAGAGGGAATCTTGGCATATTTGCTCCGAAAAGCCAACTCCTCCCTGACCCCGATCTGCCGTTCTTTAATCCACTCAAAATCTACGGTTGGCATTTTGGCCTGCGCATTGACTGAAAGATATGGCCCCAAGACCTCTTGTATCGCCTGGCTGATGCGACCGGGAATAAGTTCGGCAAATACCCGCATCTTCTCATCCATCTCAATGACCAGCATAGCCCGGTTAAGCGAATTGACCACGGCGGAACGGAACCCACCCCGCACCGCCGGATCAAAGGCAACAACCAGTTCGAGCCCTGGCCGATCTTCTGGACGGACACCGGCGGTTTTATCGGCCAACGCCTCTTCAGCGCGCGCCCTGATCCGTTTTTTTAAAGACGCACTGCTGCCGGCCGGGATCAGCACCCCGAATTGAAAATCCCCGTCCTTGAGAGCCCTGGTCATGATCTCCTGATCAACCGCTCGACCCTGCACGGTCCGCACCAATTCGACATTGCCCAATTCGCCCAGATTTTTGGCCACGGCTTTACCAAGGAAATCCGCATCCAGATCAACAAATAGCACCTTGGTGGTACTCTCTCCCATGACCTTGAGGACATTTTCCTGCACCAGGGTAATAACCAGAACTAGAACCGCAGGCATGACAAACAGGATCATAATGCCGGCACGGTCGCGCCAGAGCAGCAGAAGTTCTTTCCATACGACAGC
>MGTA01000187.1:9564-10197 GCA_001799225.1 Deltaproteobacteria bacterium RIFOXYD12_FULL_50_9 | reverse complement strand
CGGGCCGCAGACAATTACCCGGCCCTCGTCGATTATGGCCACCCGATTACACAAGCGCTCCGCCTCTTCCATATAGTGGGTGGTGTAGATCATTGTCATGCCGTTTTTGTTGAGCTCCTGCAAACGCTCAAGGATCATATTCCTCGATTGGGCATCTATACCCACGGTTGGCTCGTCTAAAAAAAGCAGCCGGGGATGGTTCAGGATACCGATTGCCAGATTGATCCGGCGCTTCATGCCTCCGGAAAAGGCGAACAACCGCTGGTCGGCTCTCTGCTCAAGCCCGACAAAACTGAGAGATTCGGCAACTCGCTCCTTAAGAATCGAACCGCGCAGGCCATAAAGCCGACCGAAAAACTGCAGATTCTCAAACGCGGTAAACTCGGGATACAGGGCAATGTCCTGCGGAACCAGACCGATAAGTTGCCGGGCCGCTGCCGGATGTCTGAGGATGTCTACCCCGCAGATTATTACTGAGCCGGAAGTCGGTCTGAGCAGGGTACTCATGATGGAGATGGCGGTAGTCTTGCCGGCGCCGTTCGGGCCGAGCAGCCCGAATATCTCGCCGGACCGGATGGAGATACTGATATTATCCAGAGCCGGCCGAGCCAGAGAGCGGTACCGCATAACCAG
>MGTA01000187.1:8532-9532 GCA_001799225.1 Deltaproteobacteria bacterium RIFOXYD12_FULL_50_9 | reverse complement strand
GGTCCCGGTACAGGGCTTCTTCGTCGGCCGCGCAGTTCCGTAACATACCGGCCATGGCCGGATACGAATCCCCGGCGCCGGCCCTTCCCTTGCAATTCCGGGCGGCAGACACGGCAAATTCCCGCCAAAGATCACCGATCAAGGTCATCCTCGCCGACAGATCCTGCAAACGTGGCTCAGCCAGAACCTGGGCCGCCTCCTGCAGAAAGGCGGCAAACATAAAACGAAAACCGGCGCCGCCTGTGCCGATCTCTTCCTGCATGCGGACGAGCTGGCCAAGATGGAGGATCGCCTTGGCCTCTCCCAGGTTATGAGGCCACTTTTCCAGTCGATTCGCCAGAAAACGGATGCCACGCACACCGATAATTGGAATCGGCGTAGACAACATAGACTTGGTAACGGCATTGATTCCACCAGTGACCGCTGTCGCCAGATCTAAATTTTCAGGAACATTGGTGAAAAAATACATCCTGCCGTGCGGCGCAAGAACTCCCTTGGCAAAACGGGCGAACATCAGCTCACGACGCGGGCAGAGAACCGGCTCCGGGAATACCGGATCACTGATCTTATAGACCTCGCCCTCCCGGCCGATCACCACGGAATTATGCATATTGAAATGGAAACGATAGGCGGGCGGGAAATAAGGCAGCCAGTAAGCGCCGGTCTGAATACCAACCGGAATGCCCTGCTCCAGAACGCTATCAAGCGCCGTCATCGCCGCTTCCGGATTGCGGAAGGTCTGAGACTGCATGACGATTCCCAAAGACCTGGTCGCCCGCTTCAGGATATTGCCGGTCACACAGCGAAAGGTGGTGAGCGGCAGGTGGTTCAAGCGAATAAACGGGATGTAACCGAAAAACAGGCCGGCGCCGATGCCGAATGCCATGGCCTCGCTGACCTTATGGCCGTAATGCGAGATAAGATTGGCAGTAACGCCGCTTTCGCAATGGGCTGACTGCCGATGGTTGAATGCTATTTCCATGTTATTTCTGCCGAACTG
>MGTA01000187.1:4427-8506 GCA_001799225.1 Deltaproteobacteria bacterium RIFOXYD12_FULL_50_9 | reverse complement strand
GTGGCGCTTGACCCGCCAATGCCACAGGCCGACATACTGGCTCAGTAAACGCACATCCATAAGATTCTTGATCATAAAATAAGCGATCGGACTCACCACCCCTGCAGCAACCTGCAGCCGGGTCTCTTCCAGTTCAGCTTGGATCACCTCCCAGGCCTGGCTGTTAGTAATATTCTTGGGCTCCCAGCCGACGCTGGGCACCAGCACATAGCGCCCCTGTTCATCAACCGCATAACAGACCTCCTTTAAGCCTTCTGCTATGCCGACATCCTGCGGAACATCTTTTTTTAACATACCGACACCATTTTTCCACCCTTACTCCGACTTTCCCAATCGTTGATTAGTCCGGGCAAATTTCACGAAACTCCCCAGATCGGCAACAAAACGCAACCAACTATCCGGCGAACGCCAAAGCATGGCAGCATAACCGAGAAGCACACTGGGCCTGGTGAAATGGCTCCGGTAAAAATCAATAAAAAGCTCTTCAAGCCGCTCCCTGTTCATCCCGTTCGGTACAAAGATAAACTGCATGCAGTCCATCTTTTCCCAGTCCTCCTCAAAAGTCCCCAGCTCATGGATCTTCTCATAAATCGGAGAGCCCGGAAACGGGGTAAACTTGGCCAGGTTAAAATCGTCAATGGGCAGGGAAAAGACATAATCGCGACTCTTCTGGATGCTTTTCTCGCTCTCACCCGGTAGTCCCATCATCAAAAGCCCCTTGGTACGGATGCCGGCCTTCTTGATCAGGCGGATCTTGTCGGCGAGCATGGTCAGATCGGCGTTCTGGCGATGCCGGGCAAGCAGATCCTCGTCGCCGGTCTCAATGCCCAGGCTGATCATCCAGCACCCCGCCTCCTTCATCAGCCTGAGCAGATCAAAATCGATATGTTCGGCCCGCACTGCACAGTTAAAGGTCATATGCAAAGGCCGGTCGATCATGGCCCGACAGAATTTTTCGACGCGCTCCCGGTTGAAGGTGAACTGATCGTCGTAAAAATTGATGTGCCTGATCTTGAAACGGTCCTGCAAATAGGCCAGATGGTTGTACAGGTATTCGGCAGAGTTGTAGCGAAAACTGCGGCGGAAGACCGAGCGGTCGCAGTAGCTGCAGGCATACGGACAGCCGCGGCTTGAGATGCAGCTGGTATTCGGCGCCTTGGGGTAATTAAAAATAGGCAGCTTGTAGGCCTCCGGGTAACCGGCAAGCTTTTCATAGGCCGGAAACGGCAGATCGTCGAGCACAAGAGCCTGTTTGCGAAAACCGCTGAACAGAAGATTGCCGGCCTGATCCCGGTAGATAAGCCCCTCAACCGAGTCCGGGGCATGACCGCCTTCGGCAATAAGCTCGGTAAGGGTCTGTTCGCCCTCCCCGACCACCACAAAATCAACAACCGGGTAATCAGCCAGCACCTTTGTTTTCAGGGCCGAGACATGAACTCCGCCAAACACCGCCTTGATGCCGGGCAGAGTCTCCTTGGCCAGGCGAGCGATCCGCACACCGTCATGAAAGCTTGAAGTCGTGCAGCCCAGTCCGATAAAGGCCGGTCGATTTTCAAGAAGATAGTCACGAATCAACCGATCGGAATCCGGATGGGCGTAGCAATCGATAATGGCGCTTTGAATACCCTGGAGCTCAAGATAGGCGGCGATGCTCGCCATACCAAGGGGCGGCATGATATTGGTCATCCGGGAGATATCTCGGCCCGCTGCTTCGGATTTATAACCCAGCGGATGAACCATCAAAATACTTTTTCCAGCCAATTGTGTCATGCCTCCCCCGCCTCCGGAAAAGTTAAGCCATACGAACTCAACTTCCGCCATCGTAACATTTTTTAATAAAAAAAACCCCTGCCGAATGTAGTTCCGACAGGGGAAGAAAGCAAGGATAACTACTGCTGCTAAAAACGAAATTTGATGCCCAACTGGATCGCAATACCTGAGATATCTAAGGTGTTCCGGTTGGCATTATAGCCATTATTTGTGGTTACCTTATATTCGCCGACACTGATACCGTCTATCGAACCCACAAACGCTACTTTTTTCCCGGCTGTCAGACTGAGCCCGTAGATCAGGCCGGAACCACCGTCCGTAAGCTTAACATCGTCACTATCTGACATAAGAGTATCCATCCCATCCCCCCAACTTAAATCTCCGAACTGGATATAGCCGATATGAGGGGCCAAGGTCACAACATTTCCAAGTTTAAAACGTGGTGCGACATCAAGGGTAAACATTGGAGCACTGAAGGCAGCATTAAAAAGATAGCCGACTCCGCCGGTAATATCAAGATGCATGACCTTGCCGGTATCAATACCGATGCCGGCCTTCAAGTTTGGCAAAAAGCTGCCGGTGCCATCAATTGTTTCACTCTGATAATAACCAAAGGAGCTTTTGGATACTTGAAAACCGTCAAGATCGGAACTGATCAACATACTGATCGGAGAGAGATCCATGGTAAAGTTTACCTCCGCCATGGCACTTACCGGCATTAACAGCAAACCAAACAACAGCAAAGCCAACATCTTATTCTTTTTCATTTTTCTCCTCCCTTCGGTTAAATTAGCAACCTATCACCCTGTATTATTTTGACACACATTATAGATGTGCAAAATCACCCCTGTACCAAGAGATCAGGATAGTAAATGTACCGACCTGCAGGCAGCAAGTCAACAATATATAAATCCCAACAAAATAACCTGCCGGTCTGCATTTTTTTACAGCGCCCTGCTAGAAAATAATACCCAAACCAAGATTAGCCAGCACCTGTTCACTTAAGATCTTCTGGTCAATATCGATGGTCATTCCATAATCAGGGTCACTCGGGTCATAGAAGGTCTGTGTCTGGGTGCCCTGAGTTTCGATGGAAATCGCTGTTACACCCAATGTGGCGAAGAACCGGCGGTACAAAATAAAACGTCCTTCCAAACCGAAGATGACAGCATCGCCGTCGCACGATCCCTCGGAAAGCTTCCCACGCAAGAGGTGGTCATCGCGATCGCTGGCATTCACCCAGGAAGAGACGGCGAGTCGGACGTCAACGGCACCGGAAAAATTACGGCCTTTCTCTAAAGTCATCCCGGCCGTGACCTCGACGTACGGAATCTCGTAGGTCAGCTCGTAAGTCAGCGTCTTGCCGGGAATATATACCTTGTTGCCTGTATTATATGGATATTCATCCTGCGTTGTATTGCTTATCGAATAATCAAATTGTTGGCGTAGATAACCCGCTCCCGCTCCGACCCGAAACCCAATAAATGAGCCCCTCCTCTCAATGGGGTAAAAACGGGCATGCAGGTCAAAAACTGAGGCATCCAGTTCTGCCTTGGACGTCGAGTAGATGGTCTTAAAATGGGGATAGTCCACGTCGGTCCAGTCTGAGTCTTCCATGGTCCCGGCGTTCCTGGTGAAGCTCTGCGAGAACTCCTCCTCGAAAAGAATGGCCACACCGAAACTGACCTTTTTCTGCCTGGTTCTGTAAGGGAAGCTGATCTTTTGACGGGCTCTGATCCCGGCCATCGCCACATCGAGTGGAAATTTGAGCTCGCTGATCGGAAAATGCAATTCCCCGCTCTCAACAAGCGTGTGCCGGGCAGGTGATGAGTAGATTTTGTAGTTACCACCGATCTGATAGGTGGTGTCTCCGCTCATAGCGCCGACGTGGGCAGAAATGTCAGAGTCCAGAACGACATCAACCTGCCCAGGCACATGGGAAACTACCAGGACTGGCAAATAATCCGAATCAGCGGCTGCACAAGGGTGACAAACACCAACAATCGACCCGAAAGACACCAAAACCAGCATCAAAAAATAGCTCATTATCCTCTCTCTCATTTGAACCAAATAACTCGCTGCCCTTTCTACCATTATCAGTGACGAGCTAACAATGATATTATGATATTATGATCTGAATTTATTGATAAATGTCCACATTATATACATTCCTTAAACCATGCCGTCAATGGGCAGCATCATAAATATAACTATTAACAATATCTGATGGCAACTTGATCATTTTAATTTGCAGGTCTTACACAAAATAACAATCACTACAATTCAAACAGGACGACTGAGCAGCACAC
>MGTA01000187.1:0-4293 GCA_001799225.1 Deltaproteobacteria bacterium RIFOXYD12_FULL_50_9 | reverse complement strand
AATCCCAGAAGGTCGTAAAGGCGGTAAGTTCCATGGCGTCATTGAATTTTGTACCGGTGCCATGGGCATTAATGGCGCCGACCGTAAGGCTTTTCTGAACGGTACAGGCGGCAAGCGCTGCCAGCAGGCCGTTGGCATCACGACTGGGCGCGGTGATATGACCGGCATCACAGGCCGCCCCCCAGGCCTCAACCCTGGCCAGAATCGGCCAACCACGGGCTTCTGCCGCCTCAGAGGTCGCCAGCAGGAGATATCCTGCCCCCTCGCCCAGCGCCAGGCCATTGCGGTTGCAGTCAAAAGGCCGGCAATTTTCAAACGATAAGGCCTGCAACCTGGCAAAACCGGACAACACGAAACGGCTCAACAGATCAACCCCGACAACCAGGACTATGTCCGATTCCCCCAAGACCAGCTGTTGAGCCGCATTGATAACGGCCAGAGTTCCAGAGGCGCAGGCAGCGCTCAACAACACTTGCGGCCCGGCAATCTCAAGCCGTTTGCCGATTTCAGCAGCAAGATTCCAGGGTTGACCCGAACAGATCTCCGCCGATTGCCCCAACAGCTCATCGACACCGGCCTTTGTCGAAGAGACCACAAAAGGTGTATCGCTAGGCAGAACCGGCAAATCCTCAAACAGCAGATCAAGAATTTTGTTAAGTCGAATAGAGCTGCCGTACTCAGCAGAGATGCCTTTGATCGCCCCCACCGGATACCGGTCAAGAGGCATCGGTAGACCGGCTGGCCCCAAGCCGGTACAACCTTGCAACAGACCTTGCCAGGTTGCCTCAAGATTGCCCAGGGCTGTAACCACCCCGGCCCCGACAATAAACGCCGAACTCATCTGATACTCCCTTCCTGCCAGGCCCGCCGGAAGGCTTGGACCATTTCAGGCGGCACGATAATCATCCGGCCGGCCAGATCAGTGAGCAACTGCACGGTATAACCTCGAACCGCCAGTACATCGCCCCGGGTTATCCGGTACTCGAAATTCAGCCGCAAGGATTCGCACCAGTGCAGGGTTGTGGTAATGGTCATTATCTCATCAAAATGCAGGGGGGCATGATAATCCACATGCATCTGGACAATAGGTGCGGCAATCCCCATCTCACGGTAGAGGTTGTAGCTCAAACCATAGCGATCACCAAAAGCGACCCGGCCATCTTCAAAATAGCTGACATAACGACCATGCCAGACAATACCCAGCATATCAACCTCTTCAAATCGCACTCTTCTCTCAGTGTTGACCACCAGCGACAGAGGGCCATTGTGGTTCTCTTCAAAATAGCGGCGCGGAAAGCCCATGGTTTTCAGACCTCGTCAAATTTTATGGTGCCCGAGGCTACTGCCTTGGCTTGATGATTGAGGTTAAAAGCTGCGGACCATGATATCGCCTGCCTGGTCAGTTTGACGATAAGCTGCAGAGGCTCATCAGGTTTTACCACCTGACTGAACTTTATCCTGGAGACTCCTGCAGGGAGAACCCCCTTTCCCAGGGCCCGAGAGGTCAGCAGTCGTACCAAAGTAAGCTGCACTACTGCCGGCAGGATCGGCTCACCTGGAAAATGCCCGATAAACACCTCCGAATCCGGCGAGAATATAAACATCCCGATCACCGTGAGGCCGGTATCCGTTTCCTCTGCCGAAAAATCCACCATAGCCCGACTCAGGGCTTCCGGGAAATCAATAATGCTTTTCATCGTTCTGCACCTTGATTCGACTGATTTGCTTGATTTGCTTGATTATTTTTAATCATGTTAATCCCTTAATCCTACTAATCAAGGTTCAGACAACTCAAGAGTAAGGGTTGGCTTGAACCAGAACCAGCGCATGACAATTCTGGTCACAACCGGATTATCTTTCCCCCGATAGTATACAACATCCCAGACAGACAACAAGAGTCGCCTACTGGATTTCGCCAGGCTGCCCTGCTGCTCCTCAAGACATAGATCGTTGAACCAGCCCCCTTCGCAGGGCAGTTGCTCAGGCCAGATGAGAAAGATCGCTTGACAGGCCTCTGCAAGATATTCCGGAAGACCACGGCGTTCGACAAGCGGCAGAACACTCTTGATCTTGAGAGTACCATTGCGATCGACTGATCCTGCAAAAAGCTTGAAACCGCTTGAGTCGAGCAGGACCATATCAAGAAGTTCATCATGAAAGCTCAGGCCAAGCAGGGCCGTGAATCCTTGCTCGCCCTCCCCCAGCTGCAGTTGCCACAGGGTTTGCTCAGCAGGTAACAATCCCGGCCTCTGCCGGCCACCGGTAATCTGCCCGGCTGCGCAACCGATCAGAAAGGTCAGAGCTAGAGACAACGCAATAAACCTCACCGGCAGTTAACCTCCACGTTTTTCTCCTTCCTCAGCAAAAGCGGAGTTATCAACAGGGCGGTGGGCCAGGCCGCGCCAATCCCGACAAGGACGGTAATGCCAAGCCCGTGCAGGGCCGGATGTTTGGCAAAGGCGAGAATGCCAAATCCGGTAAGGGTGCTCAGGGCGCCCAGACTGATACTGGCGATAGATGTCCGCGTGGCGCCTTTACCTTGACAGGCACTGACCATAAAGATACCATAATCGACGGCTATCCCTTGAATCATGATGCCCATGATAACATGCATGATATTAAGATCGCGTGTGGTGAAATAGTCATAAAGCGCCATAGCGGCAAAAGAGGATAAGACCGGGGCAAGCACGGCCAGCAGATCCCGGGGCCGGGTAAAATAAGACCCGCTTACCAACAAAACCAGTACTCCGGCTATCAAGGCGAGCTTGGCAAGATCCTGCCGCAGCAGCACCTCCACCTGCGACCGCCAGCGGCTATTCGAAAGCACGGTCACTCCGGTTCCGGTCTCGGCCGCCAGAGAGGTGAGCACCGGAGCTGTTTGCCGGTTGTCCGGGAGGATCGTGACTACCAGATTGCCGGCGTTGCCATCAGCCTGAGGTTGCGCATCACTCTGCCGCAGCAAACCTGTAACGAGTGGGGCGAGAGGTCCGTTCAGCAGATCGTTCGGTTTGATAATCCGTGGTTCGGCCGCAAGGGAGCTGATAAAAGGGCGAAAGGCCTCCGGAGTAAAACCGGCGACAGAAGCGGCTTCTCCAAATTTTCCGGAGAAGGTCGGCAGACGCTCGCGCCAGAATGTCTGCCACTCGCTGATCCGGGCAGCCTGGATCTCGGGACCGGGCAACAAAGGGGCAAGTGACTGGACATCATTGATACCACCAGCCAGCAGCTTGACGTAAACTTTGTCATTTTGATCAAGAGCCGTGGCCAGGTCAGCCCCGCCGGCGATTATAAAAGCCTGCCCGCTATCCCTGCCCCAAATCTTATGGAAGCTCTTTTCAGCGCCGGCAACCTCGGCAGCCGGCACATCAAGGCTCTTCAAATCTCCGTTATAGGTTAGCCTTGGCCAGGCAAAACAGCCGGACGCCAGCAGGAGAAACCAGGCAACAATTGCTATACTCCGCGCCAACCGGGATCGCGGCAGAAACTTGTCAATCCGGAACCCTTGCAACTCAGGCACGCTCTCGGCAGGCTTAACCAAAGAGTGTTCCTTAACCAGGGTGGGAACTAAATACCAGGACAAAACAAAGGCCATTACAATTCCGGCAATGGCCAGGAAAGCCATCTGCCGGTGTGATGGCACCTGAGAGAACAACAGCACGACAAAAACAACTACTGTGGTTACCAGGGCAAGAAGCAGTGGTCCGGCCAGACGCCGCATAATCGCCTTGCTTCCCCCTTGTTCTTTGGAAAGCGCCATAAAGAGATGGATCGAAAAATCATCGGCGATCCCGACAAGAGCAATACCGAAGCCCAGCGCCATGGCGCTTATTTTGGTATAGAAAAGGGAGTACAGTGCTACGGCAGGCGCCCCGGCCAGAAAGGGAACCGCGATTACCAGAACTCCCCGCCAGTCTTTGAGCATCACGATAAACAACACAAAAAACACTATGAAGGCCAAAGGCATGAGCAGATCAAGATCATGACGGATCGTCCTGGAGTTCGCCAAGGTATGGGGGAGACTGCCGATAATGTCTGCCTTGATCCCTGGGGCAAGGCCTTTGGCAAGGGCAGCTCGCACAAAGGTGTCGACCTTCTCCGCCGAACTGGAATCAGTGAGCGACAGCTTACTCTCGGCCCAGATCAGACAGTGGAGGCCATCCGCACTCATGAAAAAGCCATCCCTGACCTGAACAGCCAGTTCACCCTTCAACCCCTCTATCCGCTTCAAGGCCACCAGGCTGAATCCCAATGGATCAGCTTGAATCTGCTCTTTCATGCCCATACCGACCGGGC
>MGTA01000186.1:1599-5926 GCA_001799225.1 Deltaproteobacteria bacterium RIFOXYD12_FULL_50_9 | reverse complement strand
CTCGGATATTTCTCGACCTAATTGGATGATCGTACGTCCGGGCAAACCCCATTGCTCGAAAACAGAGGCAGGCGGGAGGTACGAAACGGCTTGGAATAAAAGAGTACTCCCGCCTAAGCCTGAAGCACCTTGCAGTGTGACCGGGCCTTTCCAGGTTAACTCATCATTCTCCCACGGACGTGGGAACAATTCGTAATTGTATTGATTCGTAGGGATTCCCGCATAGTCAAATCGTTTCCCCCGATCGATCAAGATCACCTTCACGCCACTCTCGGCAAGAGCAACTGCTGCGGGTATCCCCCCGGACCCGGCTCCAATGACTACGACAGGAAGACTCTTATTTAGTTTGGAAACGGTATTCACATATTACCCCACTGAAGCCGGGTTAGATTTTGAAAAATAATCGCTCATTACCAATAAAAAAATGGCCGAATTTTCATTAACATTAATATAGGCCTTTCAATCATTATCGGATTGGTCCTTGTAATGGACAGAATATTAAGCGTCGGCACAACAATGAAAAAGCAAAAAAGTTGTAAGTAAGGCCTCTCATACCAAGCCGACTTCGCCCACACCTTCCGGCAGAGTTTTGCCCGCGATCTCTGACCGCAAAGACAGCCCTGGCCCCTGTAGGCCCGGAAGCCAGCCGGCAAGGAAGCAGTCGATGAGCGATAGCTGTTGGGGCATGAGGATGTCTTCATCACCCAGAGTTATCCATGTGCTTGTGGCCAAGCCTTTTCGCGGAAAAGCCCGGCCGCTCTTTGATAAACTGATGAAAAACAGGTACCGCTTTGGGGAAATCTCCTGAGAAAATCATCCCCTGCTATCTGTAAGGTTCCTACCTTAAAGGTGGGATTATAGGTTGTCAAGATTTTTATGCGGAAAAGTTGCGGAAGTCAGGCAGCAACCTGATGTTACGAGCGCGGTACACCGAGCCCGATACCAGGAGAAGTGACGCCATTGGGATTGCGTTGGTTTTTTCGCCGACTTCCATTTGTCCGACAGGAGTTTAAGAGTAACACAGCAGTGAAGAGACCACAGCCTAAAGGCGGTGGCTTCGATTAACAGCTAACGGTTCTAAATATAACAACTTATTATTTTCACATAGAACCTCATTTACAAACCGGATAGCTCTACAAGTCCTTACTTGTTTACTAGATTCCGACAATTCTTTCTTGCCTCATGTTCTTTCTTGCCTCATTGACAGAATCATGAACAAAGAATATTATTTCATGAAAATCTATCCGGGAGAAAAATCATGGCTAATCTTCAGGTCAAAGGCATGGATGACAATCTTTATGGTCAGCTTAAAAATCTGGCCACGGCGGAAAACCGGTCAGTAAGTCAGGAAATAATCCACCTGGTCAAGGCCTATCTGGCCTCGCGCAAGACACTCCAGAGAACACCAACGCCCGGGGCTATCCTTCTGAGGCTGGCTGGTTCCTGGGAAGATGAAAGAGATGCCGACGAAATCATCTGTGAAATCAAAGCCGCCAGAAAAAACTCCGAACGGCTGAGCGGGGGTCTCTGATGTTCCTTATCGACACTGACACCTTGATATACGTTCTGAAAGGAAAACAAACCGTAGTTGAAAACCTGCGAATCCATCTCGAAGACCCCATGTATATCAGCTCAATCAGCATGATGGAACTCTATTACGGCGCCTATAAATCTCAACTGGTCGATGCCAATCTCGCCAGGCTCAAGACTATCGAAAACTCATTTCAAATTCTCTCACCAGGACAGGAGATCAGTGAAATTTTCGGGAAGACAAAGGCTCGACTGGAGACAGAAGGAACCAGGCTTGACGACCTGGACTTGATCATCGCGGCTATCGCCCTTACCAACAACCTTATTCTGGTGACCAACAACCAGAAACATTTTTCCAGGATTCAAGGTCTTAAACTGACAAACTGGGTGTAACTACAGTCGCTGACTGGAGGAGAAAACAGGCGGCAGCGGACATTCTCGCAGAGCGTCCGCAACCGGCTGTTTTTTCTGATGAAAACTCGAATAATTACTGCTGTTGCTCCTTCCGGCCCTGCGGATTGCCAAATCTCACAATGTTCGGGCGGAACTGACTGTCGCGGCAAGAGGAAAGCGACAGGCCAAGTAAAGGGGATAGTGATTAATCCGGTTCGTGGTGTCAAGAAATAAATTTTTGCCGCTCAGGATGGTCCGAAAAAGCGGATTATATTTCTGGGCAAAGGACTTGAGGCTTTTGGCCTGAGTCACCCACCCTGATTTGACCTCGACGGGTAAAATCGCACCGTCGATTACCCTGTTATTTGATTACAGGATACAACGCAGTCGGACGTCCAATTCATATCGTAGCAGGGATAGATACCGAAGATAATATGATATGGGTGATCACGGTTTATGAACCCAGTATTTTAGAATGGCAAACAGGTTTTAAACAGAGGAGAACGACGCCATGAAATGTCCTGCATGCCGTGGTAAGATGGAACAAGGAACTACAACGTTGCCTTACGAGCTGGGGAGGGGAAAACTCATTGTCGTGCAAGATGTACCCGCCCTTGTCTGTATTCAGTGCGGGGAGGTTTTTATTGAATCAGTCACCTTGAAAAAGGTGGAGACATTGTTAAACACCGTTGAAAAAAGCGGAATGACAATGGGCTTTCTGGAATACCGGGCAGCAGCTTGATACTTGATTGAGACAGAGGGAAAACAGGCGGCAGCGGACATTCGAAAAGAGCGTCCGCTGCCGCCTGTTTTTGCTGAAAAATCAAAGCATTACTGC
The DNA here is from genome assembly GCA_001799225.1 of Deltaproteobacteria bacterium RIFOXYD12_FULL_50_9. Taxonomy (GTDB): domain Bacteria; phylum Desulfobacterota; class Desulfobulbia; order Desulfobulbales; family CALZHT01; genus XYD12-FULL-50-9. The sequence continues at coordinate 3,165 of MGTA01000186.1, read as the reverse complement.
TGCTGCTCTTTCTGGCCCTGGGCATTCTTCCGGGCATTTTCAAATAGGGCCAGGAAGTTGACCGGTTCGAGCAGGAAGGGCATGAAGCCCCCGTCGACCGCAATCTGGCTGGCAATCTGGCGGGTGAAAGGGAAAAGAATGGTTGGACACTCGACAGAGAGCACCATGGCCATGTGCTGCTCCGGGATGTTCTGAAGCATGAAGACCCCGGCATGCTCAATCTCGATCAAAAACAGGGTCTTGTCACTCTCGCCGGCCATGATCTTGGCTGTCACATTAAGCACTACTTCCCAGTGGGTATCGTCGAGTTTACGATTCTTGATGCCAAGTTGCACCTCAACCTTGGGCTCTAACTGCTTGCCGAGAAAAACATCGGGCGCATTGGGATTCTCAAAGGAGAGATCCTTGACATACATCTTTTGCAAGCGCAGAACCGGGGGGGCCATGGCCTGCTCGTTTGGTGAATTCTGTTCCGACATGATTTAGTTCCTTTATAATTGTTATTTTTCTGATCAAACTTAATCTACAACTTCTTCCACAATCGTTTGAAATAATCAAGAAAAGATTCCAATTCTCAGAGGATCTGCCGCAAAAACCGGCCGGTATAGGAGGCCGGCTCCGCCGCCACCTCCTCGGGTGTGCCGCTGGCCACGACCAGACCGCCGCCATCCCCGCCCTCCGGGCCCATATCGATGATATAATCGGCGGTCCGGATAACATCGAGGTTATGCTCGATAATAACCACGGTATTGCCGCTGTCAACCAGCCTTCCTAAAACATTAAGGAGATGCTGGATATCGTGGGGATGCAGACCGGTGGTCGGCTCATCAAGAATATAGAGGGTTTTGCCGGTACCGCGCCGGGCCAGCTCCTTGGCCAGTTTGATGCGCTGGGCCTCGCCGCCTGACAGGGTCACTGACGACTGCCCCAGGGCGATATAGGGGAGCCCGACATCACAGAGGGTCTGCAATCTGTTTTTGATCGCCGGAATGGCCTTAAAAAATTCCAGGGCCTCCTCGACCGTCATGGTCAAGATCTCGTTGATGTTCTTGCCGCGATAACGGATCTCCAGAGTCTCTTCATTGTAGCGCCGTCCCTGACAGGAGTCGCAGGGGACATAGATATCCGGCAAAAAATGCATGGCGATCCTGATCTGGCCATCGCCCTCGCACGACTCGCAGCGCCCCCCTTTGATATTGAAACTGAACCGGCCGGGCTGATAGCCCCGGGCCCGGGCCTCGGGCAGGCGGGCAAAAAGCTCGCGCACCGGGGTCAGAACGCCGGTATAGGTGGCTGGATTAGAACGCGGGGTCCGGCCAATCGGACTCTGGTCGATATCGATTACCTTGTCGATCTGACTGAGCCCGGCAATATCGGCCTGGCTGTTGCGCTTACTGAAGGGCTGCTGGACATAGCGCATGGCACTGCGATACAGGGTTTCCATGACCAGTGAGCTTTTTCCCGAGCCTGAAACGCCGGTGACGCAGGTCATGAGGCTTAACGGAAAACGGACCGTGAGGTTCTGCAGGTTGTTGGCCATTGCATTCCGCACCGTCAGCCATTTGC
>MGTA01000186.1:0-1543 GCA_001799225.1 Deltaproteobacteria bacterium RIFOXYD12_FULL_50_9 | reverse complement strand
CGGAAAAGACCACACTGCCGCCGTGTACACCGGCGCCCGGCCCCATGTCGAGGACATGATCTGCCGCCTGGATGGTTTCGCTGTCATGCTCGACCACGATCACGGTATTGCCGAGATCCCGCAGGCTGTTAAGCGTTCGGATCAGCCGCTGATTGTCGCGCTGGTGCAGACCGATACTCGGCTCATCAAGGATATAAAGGACACCGGCGAGTCGCGAGCCGATCTGGGAGGCCAGCCGGATCCGCTGGGCCTCGCTGCCTGACAGGGTTGCCGCCCGCCGCTCCAGGGAGAGATAGCCCAGTCCGACATCGCTTAAAAAGGAGAGCCGGTCACTGGTCTCCTTGAGGATCCGCTGGGCAATCACCTCTTCCTGGGTGGAAAACTCTATGCGGCCAAGCTCCACTGTCAAACGGGCAATACTCATGTGCACAAAGTCGTTGATGCCGAAGCCGCCGATCCTTACGGCCAAGGCCTCGGGCTTGAGCCTTGCCCCATGACAGACCGGGCACTGCTGCTCACTCATATAACGCCCCAACTCCTCGCGGATCATCATCGAAGTGGTCTCGTGAAACCGCCGGTCGAGCTGGGGCAGGACCCCCTCGAACGGCGCCTGATAGGTAAGCCGGCGACGGTGCCGTTCGTAAACGAAATGAACCTCTTCCCGGCCGGTGCCGTACAGCACTACCTGCCTGGCCTTCTCCGACAATTTATCGAAAGGGGTTTTCAGATCGAATTTGTAGTGGTCAGCCAGCCCCGCCGGGAGCTGTGACGAGTAGTTGGACGACGATCGCGCTCCCCAGGGGGCCAGGGCGCCATCCCGGATGCTTAAACCCGGATCAGGCACCACCAGGTCCGGATCGAAAAACTGCTTGATGCCCAGGCCGCTGCACTCCGGACAGGCGCCCTTGGGATTGTTAAAAGAGAAAAGCTGCGGGGTAAGTTCAGGCAGACTCCGGCCGCATTTAATACAGGCGGCGTGTTCGCTGAACAGCCTTTCAATGCCGGTATCAGGAAAAAGCACGAGGAGAAACCCCTCGGCCAGCTTGACCGCCGTAGCAATCGAATCAGCCAGCCGCCGGCCGACCGTTGGTTTAATCACCAGGCGGTCGATAACCGCTGCTATTGAGTGCCGCTTGTTCTTGTCGAGGCTGATCTCCTCATCAAGGCTGACGATCTCGCCATTGACCCGGACCCGGACAAAGCCGTCGCGCCGCAAACGATCAAAAACCTCCTTATGGGTTCCCTTCTTAGCGTCAATCAACTGCGCCAGCAGAATAATCTTGGTCCCCTCAGGCAGGCTCAGCAGCGCAGCGGTCATATCCTGAATGCTCTGGGGAGTTATCTCCTGGCCGCATTGCGGACAATGGGGCCGACCTACCCGGGCAAAAAGCAGGCGGAGATGGTCATAGATCTCGGTTATGGTGCCGACGGTCGAACGCGGATTGCGACCTGTGGTCCGCTGCTCGATAGAGACGGCCGGCGACAGGCCTTCGAGGGAATCGACATCGGGTTTATCCATCTGGCCGAGAAACTGGCGGGCATA
>MGTA01000185.1:29753-42900 GCA_001799225.1 Deltaproteobacteria bacterium RIFOXYD12_FULL_50_9 | reverse complement strand
GCCAGTTCCCGCATGTCAGAAGTTTTGTCAGATTCGTCCATGATCTCTCGCCCGACAATCTCTTCAATGACATCTTCGAGACTGATGACGCCGGTGAATGTTCCGTATTCATCAACAACGGCAAAAAGGTGTTGGTGTAATTCGATGAAGTCGATTAGAACCCCGGTGAGAGGGGTCGATTCCGGGACGAAATGCACGGGTTGCATGATATCGATCAAGTGCAGTTGTTCCTGGTCTTCAGCTAACTTAAGCAGCAGATCCTTTCTGAGCACGATGCCAACCACGTCGTCCGGGTCGTTATCATAGACTGGGACACGGCTGTGCAGGCTCCATGAGTGTCTGTTTTCCCAGGCTTGCAAGAGGGTCAGATGGCCGCTTATGGAAAACGTGACAGTACTGGGTGTCATGACTTGCTGAACGCTTCTGTTTTTTAGACTTAGAATATTTCTGATGACCCGTTCTTCCTGGGCATCGATCTGACCTGAATTGAAGCTCATCGAGGTAATTGCCAGGATCTCTTCGACAGCAACCTGATTCTCTTCCTTTCTCGTGGGGATCAACAGGCGGGTGAAAGTTTGGCATACCCAGATAAGCGGGGTGAGCATGGTGACTATCAGGTTGATCGGCAGGGCAATCAGTGGTGCAAGGGTTTTGCTGTAGCTGACGCCAATGGTTTTTGGCAGGATTTCCGAGAAGAGCAGCATTGTCACCGTAAACAGGCTTGAAAACAGGACAAGATGGTCTTTGCCAAATATAACCGCAGCCAGTGCCCCGCAAACCGTAGCACCAGCGGTGTTGGCGATTGTATTCAGGGTCAGGATTGCAGTAATGGGCCGGTGGATGTTTGATTTAAGTTTTTTCAAGATGCGGCCTGAAGGTCTTCCTGTTTGGTTCAGGACCTCAACTTGACTAGGTGGAATAGAGAGCAGCACCGCCTCGCAAAGACTGCAGAAGGCTGAAACCAGGAGAGATGTTGAAACCGCCAGAATCAGTTGGTTGACCAAGTTGAATTCTCCCGAATGATCTTTGTGATGGTTAGAAATATGACTAGCCAAATTAACAAGAGTGATAATTTATAAAAAAACAATTAATTTAATGTGTTATGATTGGACGCCTTGTTTGAAAAACTCTGCATTAAAACTGGAAAGTTTCATTTTTTGAGTATACAATGTTTTTATGTCTGCGGGGAAATTTCCCTGATACTCCTTGTCTCTAAACATTGCTCTGGCTTGCTAGGATTGCAGCTGGTTTTACTTAAGGGCAGGCTATTAGCCAAAATTTTATTATTTGATTGATATCGGATTGAAGAGGTTATGTCCAGAAAGATGTATACTTTTTTTGTCGTGGATCATAACCGGGAAACTCTGGAGCGTTTCAAGGGTATTTTTTCCCAATGGCCCCATATTGTCTACTATTGTTCAACCATTCAGGAAGCAAAATCCATTATGGAAGGGGTGACGGCAGACTTTCTGATCACCCGTATGCGTATGCCCGGTGTTGCTCCTGCCGATTTTCTTACTCATGTTAGGGAAAAATGCCCCCAATCGATTCGTCTTATTTATTCTGAGGCCAAAGACCGCCAGGAACTAATTAATCTTGTGGCATCCGGTGTAGCGCATCGGTACATGTGCCTCCCCTGGGCAAAGGAGGACTTCACTAAAGTACTCTCTCGTGATCTCATGACCCGTTCCCGCTTGCGGGAGAATAAGTGCTGGAAATACCTTGAGGCAGGTGATTCATTGCCATCTCTGCCCGAGGTGGTTGTCAAGATTGAGGAAGAGTTACGGGATCCGGATTATTCCATCGATCGCTTGGCAGAAATAATCGAAAAAGATCCGGCCATCTCTTCGAAACTGCTGCAATTGGCCAACTCCTCTGCCTTTGCCAGAAACAGCGTAATTCATGACATCAAACATGCAGTCTCTTTTCTTGGCGTTAAGCAGGTTAAAGAAATTGTTCTGTTTATTTCTGCCGTTAAATCTTTTAAATTTGCTCATCAGTGTCAAAGTAATGTTGTTGAAATCAGCGAGCACAGTTTTCAGTGCAGTCGCTTGGCCGTTGAGGTGGCACAAATCGTTCTGCCGGGTCAGGAGAGAGATGTGGCAACCGCTGCTCTTCTGCATGACATCGGTAAATTGATTTTCTTTTCGACTGCTTGTGGGCTTTACCGAGATTATGTTGACGGTCGAGATACACCGGAAATCTCAGCAAGTGAATTTGAGTTCGAGCTGTTTGGCGTTACCCATGCTGAATTAGGCAGTTCACTTATGCTTTGGTGGAATTTGCCAATGAGCATAATTGAAACAGCGGCAAATCATAATCTGCCATTGATTCAGCTATGGGGTGTTCCGCTTTGTGTTGCTATTGCCGATCGTTGCCTGATTGAGGCGTCGGGACATGGTGAGAATGTAAAAACAGATCTCGATATGTTGGCCGACTCTTTTCCGATTGAAGAATGGCGGACTAAAGCATGGGAGATGTTGCTTTACAATAGTCAAGATTGAGTCGGTGCAGGTTTTGTTGTTCAACTCCCCGGCCTAAGGGCCATCTCCTTAGGTCGGGGTTTTTTATGAGGAGAGCAATAGTGTTGAAGTTTTTTTCAAAAAATCCTAGCGAATTTAATGGTGATCTGGAAATTTTATTTGTCAATCAACCGGAAACAGGTAAGCCAAGGTGTCCTGATGATCTGGTTGAAGATGTCATGAGGCGGGCTATAGCCGCTGGCGATTTCATTGCCAAGGAAGGTCAGACTTTGCTGGTCTATCCGGAATCTGTTACTAAAAATACTAAGAGAGTGCGTCGGGTGTTGTTGTTTGGGCTAGGATTGCAAAAAGACAGGAGTCGTGATCTGTTTCGCCGGGCCGGCGGAGTAATTGCCCAGACGGCACTTAAAGTCAAGGCCGAAAAGATTTTACTGGTTTTGCCCGAGGATATAGGTTTGGCATTGGATGAAGCAACCGAATGTCTGGGAGAAGGGGTTATTCTCGGTGCCTACCAGTTCAGGAAATACAAGACCAAGGATGATCCGGACGATACCCCCGCTATGCTTCGTGAAATATTTTTCAGTGCTACCAAAGAGCCTGCAGCGGTCAGACGGGGTATCAAGAGGGGAGAGGTTGCCGCTTCTGCGGTTGTTCAGGCAAGGGACATGGCAAATGAGCCCGGGAATTTTTGGAATCCGAATCATTTTGCAGAATTTGGTCGCAAACTTGGTGATCGCTATGGTTTAAAGGTTCGGGTACTGGGCCTGCCCGAGATTAAGCGGTTGAAGATGGGTGGTCTGCTGGGCGTTAATCAGGGCTCAGCCCTTCCCCCGACGTTGACAATTATGGAGTACCGTTGCGGGAAAAAGGTGCCGGTCTTATTGCTTGTAGGCAAGGGACTTACCTTTGATTCCGGTGGAATTTCAATTAAACCCGGTAGTGGTATGCATGAGATGAAGTACGATATGTGTGGCGGAGCCGCTGTGCTTGCAGTTATGCAGGCCGTGGGAGAGGAGCGGCCAAACAATCTCGATGTCATAGCTATTGTGCCGGCAACCGAAAATATGCCGGGTCCTGCAGCACTTAAGCCGGGAGACATTATCTGTCAGTATGGCGGGAAGACCGTCGAAGTTGAAAATACCGACGCTGAGGGTCGATTGATCCTGGCCGATGCCCTGGCATACGGGGTGGAATTTTATAAACCGCACGCGGTCGTCGATTTGGCTACCTTGACTGGAGCGGTAATTATCAGTCTTGGCCATCACCATACCGGACTGATGAGCAACAACGACAATTTGACTGAGCAGGTGATTGCTGCGGGAACACGTTGTGACGAACCACTCTGGCGTTTGCCGCTTGGGCCGGAGTATAGCAAGCAGCTGAAATCAGCAATTGCCGACCTGAAAAACGTCGGTAGTCGTGCAGCAGGTTCTATTACTGCCGCCGCTTTTTTGCAGGAATTCGTCGGTAAAACTCCTTGGGTGCATCTCGATATCGCCGGTACCGCGTGGGAATTTACTGAAAAATCATATATGCCTAAGGGCCCTTCCGGGGTGGGAGTCCGCACTCTTCTCGAACTGATCAGAGTATTTAAGGCGCCTGTGGAGTCGGAAAATCTCGACCGGTAATGACAGGTTTTCAGGTTGATAAAATTTCGCTTTTTCAGTATGATTTTATTCGATTTTTAGCTATTTCATCACAGTATTTTTAATATATTTCATCCCTTATGATAGGACTTATTCTCATGCTGGTAAAAGATATTCTCGATTCAACCAAAATATCCTTTAGTTTTGAGTTTTTTCCGCCTAAACTTGATTCAGATTGGGACAATCTTTTCCAGACAATCGCTGATCTTATGCCGCTCAAACCGACCTGTGTCAGCGTTACCTACGGGGCTGGCGGTTCTACACGTGATCGAACCCATCAGCTGATAGTTCGGATTAAACAACAGACCGACCTGACCGTTGTCTCGCATCTAACCTGTGTCGGTTCAAGCAGGGATGAGATCAGGATGATTCTTGATAATTATGATCAGAGTGGAATAGAGAACATTTTGGCTCTGCGCGGTGATTTGCCCCGCGGTCAGGCTCAATGGCTACAGCCTGAGAAAGGCTTTGCCTTTGCCGCAGAACTTGTGGCCTTTATCAAAAAATACTTCCCGCATATGGGCATTGGGGTCGCAGGTTTTCCTGAAGGTCATCCTGAAACCCAGAACCGTTTGAAAGAGATAGATTTTCTTAAAGCCAAGGTTGATGCCGGGGCCGACTATATCGTCTCTCAGCTTTTCTTTGAAAATCATGATTTTTTCGATTTTTGTGAACGTTGTGAACTTGCCGGTATCCGTGTCCCCATTCTGGCCGGCATTATGCCGATTACCACTCGACAGGGGATGGTGCGTATGGCTGAACTAGCTGCCGGCGCCCGTTTGCCCGCCAGTTTACTCAAGGCCATTTCCCGTGCAACTACGGATGATTACGTCGAAAAGGTTGGCGTTCACTGGGCGACTGAGCAGGTTCGCGACCTGATTGATCATAATGTTCGAGGCATTCACTTTTACACCTTGAATAAGGCAAGAGCTACCCTAAAGATTTATGAATCCCTTGGTGTTACCGATTCTGATCAGCTAACAGGCTGAAATAGTACCAGCTGTCAGTTTTTTCTTTCAGCCATTAGCCATAGTCTGGGCAGCCTGAATCGTCACTTTAATTGAGGATCTTAAAATGTCTCGTGAGAAGCGCCGGGAAGATCGAATTGCCGGTGATATTGAGATCAATATATCCTTACGCGAGGGCAATTCCGGCCAGATTCTCGCCGGACCACTGCCAGGGAAGGTGGTAAATATCAACAGCTATGGTATAGGGATTTGTCTTTGCTCTATCCGCCTGGACAGTTATCATTTATTTTATTCAGTCATGGGCACAAATGATTTGGTAATGATCATGGATATGGTCATTCCGGGAAAACCTGATGAAAACATTTTGATTCAGTTGCGACCTGTCTGGTTCGATTGTGATCTTTCCAGTCAGAATTGGCCGTTTGTCATGGGACTGGAGTTTGTTGCAGGTTCCAAGGATGAACAGGTACAGAAGATACTGACTCGAATGATGACTGAAAATTGTTACGAAAACAGTTGGTGGCGGACATTCGTTAATCGTATACTCCAGTTGTTCGGATAAAAAAAGAGCAACATGAAAAAGGAGCCCTATGGACCGGTTTAAGAAACGAATTCTTAAAGAATTTGACGACATGGAAAAACATATGGGCAGGATGATGCGCAATATGGCCATCCCTAGAATGGTGCCTCTTCAGTCAGGGGCATGGTTGTTAGCAGCTGATATCTATGAGACGGATTGTGAGATCATCCTCTGTATGGATGTCATGGGTATGGCTCCGGAGAGTATTGATTTAAATATTGAGCAGAACAGTGTAACCGTTACCGGTGAGCGGGATTTTCCGATCAGTGAACCCATTACCTGTGTACACCATCTTGAAATTGAGCGCGGTCGCTTCGAACGGACCATTCAGTTGCCGCTTACTATTGATCCATCAACTGCGAAATCGGAGTACCGTAATGGTTTTTTACTCTTACGATTGCCGAAACGGAAAAAAAGCAGCAAGGGAACCATACATATCAAGGTTGAATAGCGGCAATCCACCTTAATACATTTGCCAATTTCAAGAAGATTAATCAATCAAGAGAGAATAAGCATGGCTGATACCAATCCAGATAATAACAAGGAACATGAATATGGAGGTGAAGTACGCTCCAGTGTCAATCCTTCTGAGTTGCCGGTGCCTGATGAACTTCCAGTTTTGCCGTTACATGGGTTTGTTTTTTTTCCGGGCATGGGTTTCCCCCTGCAGGTAAGTAACCCTGTCTCTAAGTTGCTCATTGACGATGCCATTCTCGGCAGTCGTTTGATCGCTGTAGTCTCCCATCGGAAGGTAGAAGGTGATGTGCCTGCCCAATATAATGAGCATCTCTATTCGATTGGGGTGATGGGCTATATCCACAAGATGGTTAAAAGCCCGGAAGGTTTCTATCAAGTGTTGATCAGCGCTATAAAGAAAATCAGGGTTAAGGCGTATTATCAATATGAACCCTATCTCAAGGCCAAGGTTGAGATGGTGCCGATGCTTGAAGATTCCGCCAAGGAAGTTGAAGCCTTTGTCTATACCCTCCGTTCGCAATTCAAGAAGTTGGGCGAGCTGTTAAGCCTGCCTTCTGAGCTGCAGATGACCCTTGCTTCGATTAAAAGCCCCTACCACATCTCTTTTATGATCATTTCGCAGCTCAACCTCTCTTTGGAGGAAGAGCAGGCTTTTCTTGAGATTGATGATCTGAAAGAACTGCTTAATCGAGTGACTAAGGAGCTCAATAAACGCCTCGAAACTGCTGAGATGAGCGCCGATATCCAGAAGTCCATGAAGGCGGATATGGACGAAAAACAGCGGGAATTTTTTCTCCGTCAGCAGATGAAGGCCATTCGTAAGGAGTTGGGCGACGACGAGGAAAATCCGGATTTAAAGGACTTGAAAGAGAAACTTGCGGTAGCCGCTCTACCTGAAGAGGCCAGAAAAACAGCGGAAAAGGAGTTCAGCCGTCTTGAAAGAATTTCGCCCTCATCTCCTGAATATACGGTATCGAGAACCTATCTGGACTGGATTCTTGAATTGCCCTGGCTGACTACGACCATTGATTCCCTTGATATTAATGAAGCGGAAAAAAATCTTGATGAGGATCATTACGGGCTTGATAAGATAAAAAAAAGGATCATCGAATTTCTGGCGGTTCGGAAACTCAAAAACGATATGCATGGTCCCATCCTCTGTTTTGCCGGCCCTCCCGGCGTCGGTAAAACCTCTCTGGGGCAATCCATCGCTCGAACCATGAACCGGAAGTTCATCCGTATCTCTTTAGGGGGAGTCCGTGACGAGGCTGAGATCCGGGGCCATCGGCGGACCTATATCGGTGCTCTGCCCGGCCGAATCATCCAGAGTTTGCGCAAGTCAGGATCCAATAACCCGCTCTTCATGCTTGATGAGATCGATAAGCTCGGTATGGATTTTCGCGGCGATCCATCCTCGGCACTGCTTGAGGTTCTTGATCCGGAACAGAATTTCACTTACCAGGACCACTATCTGGAGATTCCTTTTGATCTCTCCAAGGTCATGTTCATCACAACGGCAAATATTATTGATAACATTCCGGGACCGCTGCGAGACCGCATGGAGGTCATTGAACTGTCCGGCTATATGGAAGATGAGAAGTTAATGATTGCCAAACGGCATCTCGTCCAGAAACAACTTGATGGTCATGGGATTACCGCGGATGACCTGGTATTCGAGGATGAGGCGATCCGCGCCATGATCAGGTCTTATACCAGAGAGGCCGGCGTTCGTAATCTTGAGAGGAATTTAGCCGGAGTCTGCCGGGGAGTAGCACGGGATAAAGTCGGCGGCCATCAAGGCCAGATCAGGATCGGACCGCAGGATCTTATCCGCTATTTGGGCCAGGCCCAGTTTTTTTCAGAAACCATGGCCAGGTCCTGGGGGCCCGGACTCGCTACCGGGTTGGCCTGGACGCCGGTAGGCGGGGTACTGTTGTTCATCGAATCGGCCAAGATGAAAGGGAGGGGCGGGTTGACCATGACCGGTAAGCTCGGCGATCTCATGAAAGAGTCTGCAACCGCCGCCCTGACATATATCCGTTCACATGCCGAAGAGTTTGAAATTGACCATGACCTGTTTGCCTCATCCGACATCCATGTCCATGTGCCGGAAGGCGCTATTCCCAAGGATGGTCCTTCGGCCGGAGTTGCCATGGTAGTTTCACTGACTTCGCTTTTAACCGGTAGAACCGTACGTCAGGATATGGCTATGACCGGCGAGATAACCCTGCGCGGTGATGTGTTGCCGGTGGGCGGGGTCAAGGAGAAGGTTCTGGCGGCGGTACGGGCTGGAATCAAAGAGGTTATCTTACCCCATCTTAATGAGAAGGATGTGGTGGAGCTGCCGAATAACGTTAAGGAAGTCATAATTTTTCATTTAGTCCATGACATCAAGGAGGCGTTGGCTTTGGCTCTGACCGCAAAGGTGGCGTCTGCACCGAAGCGTCGTCGGCATAAAAAGGTTGCTGCCGCCTGAACTATGTATGGAAGCATAGTGTAGCCCGACCTGGGTCAGGTCGGGCTGATTTTTTTGGTGTCAACGTATATGGTTTTGATTTACTGCCATCTGCCGCAATATAGAGGTTTAGTTGGCCTGCATGGCGTAAAATAGTATTGCATTACTAAGAAGCATATAGTATTGAAGTGCTACAATACTATATGGAGAGTAATATGTTCGACGATATAGTTTCCCTCAGCCAAACCTTCCTCCGCCTCCGCAATCGGGAATTCAAACGCTACTTCCTCCGTGACTACTCCCTTACCAACCGATTTTCCATTATCGTGGGTCAGCGAGGTATCGGCAAGACAACCGTCATGATTCAGCATCTTCTGGGGAGCTATGGGGGCGATCTCTACACCCGCAAGGCGCTCTACCTGCAGGCCGATCATTTTCAGGTAGGGCGATCCTCGCTCTATGAGATTGCCGACGAATTCCACAAGCTGGGCGGCGAGCTCATCTGCTTTGATGAAATCCACAAATATCCGGACTGGTCCATGGAGTTGAAGAGCATCTATGACACCTTCCCAAATTTAAAGATCCTGGCGTCGGGGAGTTCAGCACTCGAAATTACCAGAGGAAGCCACGATCTAAGCAGACGTGCGCTGGTCTACCGGATGTACGGTATGTCGTTCCGGGAATATATCGGCATGAACTGCAGCATCTATTTCGACAGACTGGCCATCGACGATATTGTCGCCGGACACCAGCAGGCTGCCGATGCTATTGTCGGGGAGCTTGATAAAAATGGCCTCAAGGTGCTGGCACTTTTCAAGGAGTATCTGGAGTGCGGCTATTACCCTTATTTCCGGGAATATCAGGACAAAACTCAGTTTTATATGACCTTGGAGCAGAATGTCCATACCACCCTGGAAGGGGATCTTCCCGCCATTCATCAGGCGCTGAACGGTTCGAGCATCAGGAAGATTTTAAAACTCCTGTCGATCATCTCGGCGCTGGTTCCGTTCACCCCCGACATGAAACAGCTCAAGCTCCTGCTGGGGATCGGCGATGAAAGGACCCTGAAGAGCTACCTCAAATACCTTGAGGACGCCGGGGTAATCATGACCGTTTCGAAAAGTGGCAAAGGTCTACGCGAGATGGAGAAGCCGGAAAAGGTCTATCTGCACAATCCGAATCTTTACCACGCCCTGGCAGGCAGCAAGGCACCGGAGAGTGGCGCGATCCGGGAGACTTTCTTCCTGAATATGCTCCGAGTCAGTCATAACGTCAACGTGCCGGCCAAAGGGGATTTCCTGGTGAATGATGCCATCACCTTCGAAATCGGGGGCAAAAACAAGGACAATAGTCAGATCAGGAAGATTGAGAACGCCTGGTTGGCGCTGGACAACATCGAGATAGGGCAGGGCAACCGGATTCCACTCTGGCTTTTCGGTTTTTTGTATTGAATGGGTAGCGAATTTTTTAACAAAATTATTGAGAGTGGAAGAGAAAATAAAGGCTATCCGTTAACTCCAACACTCGTTTCGGATACTCCTGCGCCATCTGCTGCAATACTTTCCAGTCAAGTCCGGACAGATCCAGTTCATCTTGGACCGGCAGACCTTTGCGCAGGTAAATGGTGTCGAGCAGCGCCTTTTCAGGCTGGGCGATATTGAAGCCATCCGCCATGGTGAAACCACTGAAAAGCCGGGGAGTGATCCGGGAAAACTCAATCCTGACACCCTGCCAGGTGAAACGCCTGGCTTCTCCTACTGCAGTGCTCAGAGTCAGAACTGTGCAGACAGTCGGCGCCTGGATGGTGAGGCCATGGAAATTTAGCGCCCATTCACAGGAGATGTAGCAGGGTGTCCTGATGAAACAGGCTGCTTCCTCTATGGCCGGCCGGCCCTTGAAGGCGGAGTTGATGTAGACACCGCGGACGAGCCTCTCTATCATGCCGGCTTTGAGCGCCCGGGTCAAAAAGACATTAGCGTTACCGGTAAATTTTTGGGTATCGGCATAGCGGAAAAGCTGTGGAAGCTGCTGCAAAATTTTCATAGTGCTCACGGCAAATGGACTCCAGCATCACGCAATTGTCGGAAAAGGCCGTCTACCGCATCCAGAAATGCCCGATAACCGGTGGCCCGATGCACGGCAATAGTCTGCGGCGGCAGGAAACGGGCAAGATCCTGTTCAATAGCCTTGATCATTTCCGCCTGTTGCGCTTCGGAGATTGCGAAAAAGCTGTCAAACCCGCGTGCGGCGACAAATGGCCACTGATAGGCAGCGAGTTTTCTTGCCACCAGCTCTTGGTCCAGTCTTACACCCAACATACCGGTAAGAAACCAGACATCGAAGAAATCTCGTCCTTTTAGATATTTACGCTCCAATAAAGCGCGCACCTTGTCGGAGAGAATCTCAGCAGGGGTCTCGGTCACCAGCACTGAATTTGGCCGTGGAATCCTGAAGGATCCTTTGTTGATCAGGTAAGAGACAGAAGGCAACGTCGAAAAAACGAGATTAGCCGTTGCAATGATTGCTTGCGGAGATAGGGGTTCAAACTCCAGCTTGATGGCAATCCGCCGCCGTACCTTTTCGGGTTGCCAGGAAACCATCAACTTGCGGGAGCTTGATCGCACAGTTTTGTCGGTTACAGTGAGAGCACCCGGCCCGAAGTGCGGGAGCATTTCCTTTTCCGCATTTTTGAGTGCCTTTGCCAGAACTTTGTCCACCTTTTCGAGCGGACCGGAGAAAACGAAATCCAAATCTTCGGAAAAGCGACTGCCGCCGTAGCACCAGCGTAAGGCTGTCCCTCCCTGAAAGATCAGAACATGGCTGCCGCTCTGGGAATAGAGATGGTGGAGCAGGATAAGCTGGGCAACTTCGGCGGTCAGGATATGTTGTTCATTGTAATTCTGCATAGTGATTAGATTGTAATACATAATTGTATTTCAAGCTAATCAATTATGCACATGCATTTTTAGTCGTACCATTCTGATTTGAAGGTTGAGCAGGCTACATATCCCGGTTGCTGCTGTCTGAACTACGGATGGAAACAAGGTGCAGCCCGACCTGGGTCAGGTTGGGCTGCACATATTTTGCTGGTGTATTTGGGCACCATATAAAATGGGTGGTAACTCTCCTTGGCCTGCCGCAGCCCGTCAATCCCTAAATCCTGCTCACGATTGACAAAGGTGAATGCCGACAGGCTGTTTTTGGCAAACCAGTGGTTGATGAGCTGGCCTAAGCCCTCGATCTCCGGCATGGCCTTTTCAAAGTGCCATACCGCTGTATCCGGTGAGAGTCGTTCAGCAACCGCAAAGGCCTCGATCCGGTCGTTTACCCTGATCGCGCCACCTGTTACTCCCAGGATTTCATAGTTGGCAAAAAGTTCGCAGATTGCCTGGTATTCATGGCATAGTCCTGCTTTTTCATGACAACCGCGCAAGCGGCACCAGCGATCCTGCAGCGCCAAGCATTCATTTATAGTCTCCTTGTAGATTGGTTCGTAAACGCAGGAGTAATTTTTTAGGCATTGGTTGATGTGGTTTCTCTTTTTGGTAAACTGGCGTCCGGCTAATTCGGCCAGATCAGACACCAGGTAAACATAATCGGCATTGTCTCTATCCGACAGCAGCGGATATCCGGTGTTGATCAAGGCCGATCGAGCTGTTTCCGGCACTCTGGTAGCACCGGTTATGGGCATATCGAGGTTCCGAAAAACAACCTCTGGTTCGGCTTGGCCGATCGGTCCACCTAAGATTATTAATCCTGGATTAGTAGTGTTGTCGTCCTCAATCAGGAAAACAAGCGAATCGTTTACCTCAGCTGTCCATATCGGTCTTGAATGCCGCCAGACGAAAAGATTTGTAAATGTCAGTTCTGAGATCTGCTGCGCATCTTTATGTAAATACGATTGTATTTTGGTTCTATCATCGATTGTAAGTTGTTGGGGTGTTATCATCTTATGCCTTGGGTAATATGAGTTCGGTATGATCAGCTAGATCTTCCTCTTACTTTTAATAGACTACAATCTATCTCCCCAAGTAGCTGTAAATCTCATGCTTCTATGAACGAATGGGACCGGCTGAGAACAAAATTATTCAATTTATCCTAACATTTTAGTTTGCAATTACCTGCCAAATAGTTTTATAATCCCCATAACTGAGTCAGCTGCCCGGTCGGTACGCGAAGCGGCTCAGTTCAACAATATTTTATCAATCATTCCGCGAAAGTCGGGAAACCAGGTGGATGATCTGTCACTGGGTATTTCTTCGACCTGCTGTCGCCTTTTGCGCGGCGGGACGAATGATAAACACTATTCATCAGGCAGTCCAAATGCCCGTCTCTGGCGTCAGCACGAGGTTCCACCAATGTGGCGCAAAGTAAATACAGCAGATAAGCCTTTGATTATCTATCCCGGCGAGTTACCGACTCGATTGTATCGCTATCGGTCGATCAGACCCGCTACCCTGGATCGACTAATCGAGTCAGAGATTATTGGTGAGATCATCTATCTCGCTGGCTTAAAAGAGCTGAACGACCCGGACGAG
>MGTA01000185.1:12523-29735 GCA_001799225.1 Deltaproteobacteria bacterium RIFOXYD12_FULL_50_9 | reverse complement strand
TTTGACGGTACCTATTCTGAGATCCTGGAATTCTGGCGCAAAGCCTTGCGAGCAACCGACTCTTCGCTTACAGCGGAGCGCGTCGAAGCCATTGCGGCTTCAAACACAAACGACGTCATAAAGGCCGGATATGTCACCCCAGTGGGGGTTGCGTCCTACACACGCCATGTTTTGGAGCACGTCGTCCGCGTAGCATGCTTTACAAAGTTACCCCTCAACTATTCGATGTGGGCCAACTATGCGAAATACTTCGATCCCACTACCGGCTCGTCGGATCATGGCGGGCTCTGCATCGAGTATCAGTGCAACGAAAGCTGGCGCTGCTTGAATTTACACCCCGTAGACTACGGCGACGCAATTCCCGTGCTAAACGCCGTCGAGCGAAATGAGCTAAATCTGGTTAAGACTGTCTATATGAAGTCGACCGAATGGCGATGTGAAGAGGAATGGCGAATCATGTCAACACTTCAGGCGATGCCACCGTTTTCAAATAATTCTACGGAGAACGCTAAGGTCAAGGTAGAAAATGGAGTAACAGGCATACTCTTTGGCCTTAACACTCCGGATTCAGTAATAGAAACTATCATCGCGAGAGTGCGAAGCGTTAAACCTACGATCCCGTTCCGAAGGGTGACTAAGAACCCGGTCACATTCGCACGTGAGTTAATCGAACTGTCGTCACCAGGAAGCCCGTAAAAGGTTTGCTTAGTGTGGCCCAATGGCATGGTACCGCTTCACGTCGAACGTAACGCGAATATATAATAATCTGAGGTCACTGCTGTCCAAAATAAAACTGGAGATGATTTTGTAAGCTGATTTTATAAGGGATATATTCCGCAAAATTGATTTTTTGCATACCAGGTTTCCTTTTTAATTTTTTTTCCGTGCAACCGGCTGTCCAATACTGGGCAATGTCAACTGGAATATAGGAGGCTAAAGGGGACATCCTTTATTGCTTTAGCGGGAATCCAGGGGGACATCCTTGCTATCTTGCTATTCCGGCACTCCCACAATCATTTCCCGTGGTTCTAAGTGAACTTGTTAAGTTGTTTTAGTCCCCTGTCGCGTTTTTCGCGTCGCCGGCAAAAATCTGCCGAAAAAATATCATGCCCTAAATGGCGGTGTCCTTAATCCAATTGTCCGGCCTTTTTGAGATTTTCGGCATCGATCTTATCTTGGGGCCTTCCGCTCGCTTCCTTTGCTCGGATAAGATCAGCTCGCGAAATGAAAAAAATCTGGAGATCGTCCAGTATAACAACTTCACGATTTTGCCAGACCTCATCAAAGTCCACACCAGGAATCGACATCATGATATCAACTCGCAAGGGTGGCCGTCCCATCTGGTAAAAATAGCCCTTGTGGGCAAAGTCTTCTGCGGTAAGGTTTTCAAGGGGTGCGCCAAATTCCTTCAACGCAGAATACACACCGTTTGCATTCTCTTGATCAGTCGCGATAAGTACATCAAGATCTTTTGTGAATCGTGGTTCGCTGTATTTCATCACGGCGTACCCGCCAACCACGAGATAGCGAATGCTATGCTTTTTGAAAATTTTCAACAGATCTCTGAAGTCTGGACTCGTCAGCATTTTCGCCTCGAATTAACAAATAATCATGGAGCATTTCCGTTGCCGCATTAAAAATAGCAAGATCTCCCTGGGACTGCCAGAAGCGGATATCGAATTGCCGATCATCATCGGTAATTCTTTGATAGTTTTCTTCGATTTTTCTCATCATTCCATCCTCTTCCTGCCGCTTTAATTATGGCTTCCTGGCGTATAATAGCCTGTGTATTCAACATACTTCAGGAACTTGATTGCTGTCAAGATATAGCCTGCCGTTTCAGCCGCAGCATGGCAGCTATCAGGGCTTGACACCTCATCAAGTTCTTTAACCTGGTTGATGAGACATTACCATCGGGAAAGCGAGCAACAATTTCTAAATCTCCGCCCATGGTTTTAATGACGGCCCGTAGCCCGGAGAACCAACCTTGACAATGGTGCCATAATATGGCATCATTTCTCATATGAAACGCAAGCACCGCAAAATCCTTGAACTGCTTTTCTTGCATCCACCCAGCGCAAACCTGAAGTGGAATGACATTGAGGGACTGTTTAAGGAGTTGGGTGCGGAGATCACGGAGCGGGAAGGTTCCCGCGTTGGCGTGCGGTTGTTTGGTGAACGACGGGTATTTCACCGTCCGCACCCGTCTCAGGATATGGACAAGGGCGCGGTTGCATGTATACGCAAATGGTTTGAAGAAAATGGGGTGAGACCATGATGAACGTGATGGAGATTAACGGGGTGAAGGCTGTCATCGCATATGATCCGGAGATAAACAAATTTCGGGGTGAATTTGTTGGTCTGAATGGCGGAGCAGATTTTTATGCCACAGATATCGAAGGGCTCCGCAAGGAAGGCGAACTGTCTCTGAAGGTGTTTCTAGAAATGTGCGTGGAGGAGGGCGTTTCTCCATATAAAAAAGTTTCCGGAAGGTTCAATCTTCGTCTTCCGCAGGATCTTCACAACGAGGCTGTGACTCTGGCAAAGGCATCGGGCAAAAGCGTCAATGCCTGGGTAGCCGATGTTATTCGCCAGGCAGCCGGAATTCCGGCGCATTAGATCTATCATGGAATTATAGAATTTCGGGGACATTTTCAGATTATAATAAAATAATACCAATCCATACTGCTGTGTGCACTTTACTCACAGCAGGTTGAACTACTCCAATTCTTAAGGAAGGCAAAAATGGCAGGCTGCGGAACACACTATTATGAGAATCTCACAAAGGAAAAAATCGACTTGATAATTAATGCGTTAAAGAACGATGGTGCTACAGTCATCGGGAACAATCCGTGGGATGCCGACACGGTCAAATCCGGTGTCAAATTAAGAGGCGAGTATAATGAAACGACCATGACTTTGGCGGTGACGGTTACAGACCGTGATTGGTATGTTCCATGCTCAATGGTATGGGAAAAACTTGATTCTTTGATGCACCATATTCAGGGCATACCGGATACCAAAACCGAGCAGCTTGCAAATTCCGCGTATTCAGAGTAAATAGCTATATTTCCGTATGTGATGCCGGTTCTGGATTATCGCAGTCGACCGGTTGTCGGCTATTATTGAGTTTAACAAACGGGCACCCATGAGACAGCGCGTCGAAAGCCGTGACTGTTTTTTTATTTTTGGGTGCGATCAGCAGGTGTTCTCCTATCCATGAAGGTTATTCTAGCAAAACATGCCGGGTTCTGCATGGGCGTCCGTCGGGCGGTTGAGACCGCATTGGAGATGGTCCGCCGGGAAGATAACGGTATTGCTACCTTTGGGCCGTTGATCCATAATCCTCAGGTCCTCGATCTTTTACAGGAGCGGGGAGTACAAGTCCTCAAGGAGGTCCCGGAAAAAGCGACCGGCACCATCATCATCCGGGCGCATGGCATACCACCGGCCCAGAAAGAGCTTCTGGCCAAAAGCGGAGCCCGGATTCAGGATTCCACCTGTCCGCGGGTTGTCAAGGTTCAGGTTATCATAGATAAACACCGGCAACAAGGCTTTGCCACCGTCATTATCGGTGATAAGAATCATGCGGAGGTCGAAGGCCTGATCGGTTTTGCCGGGCCATCCGGTTGCGTGGTAAGTGATGGGAGTGATGTGGATAAGCTGCAGCTTACCTCTCCATATATCATCGTCAGTCAGACCACTCAGGATGAAGCAATCTATGATCGGTTAAGCCGGATGATCTTAACTCGTTTCCCCAATGGCAAAGTTTTTAATACGATCTGCGATTCTACCCACAAGCGGCAGGCTGAGGTCCGCGATCTTTGCAGTCGGGTAGAGGCCCTGATCGTGGTTGGCGGACGGACCAGCGCCAATACCCAGCGCCTGGGGGAGATTGCCAGATCAATGGGACTGCCGGTTTTCATGATTGAAAATGAAGACGATCTCGATCTGGTGGCGATTTCCCGTTTCAGCAGTGTCGGGGTAACAGCCGGTGCTTCTACGCCTTCGTGGATGATTAATTGGGTAGTTCGAACTCTTGAAGCCCTTCCCGGTCAGGGTGATAGTGTTCTGGGGCGTTTCTGGTACAAGCTGTTCTGGTTTCTCCTGGCCACCAATCTCTATGTCTGCCTGGGTGGCGGTCTTCTGGCCTATACCCTGCATCTGTATCAGACCAACAAGCATTCAAGCGATATATTTTTGATGGCATTCGGCTATCTTTTTGCCATGCACAACCTGAACCGTTTTCGTGATCAGAAATCTAAGAAGATCAACGATCCCTTGCGGGCGATGTTCTGTCGCAGGTACCGCTGGATTTTTTTGATCGTTTCCAGTGCGCTGTTGGCATGGGCTCTGATGATTGCTCATGCCATGGGCAGATGGGAATATTTACTATTGTCTATAATGAGTATCTTTGGCATTCTCTATGGCGTTCGCATCATCCCAAAGCCGCTTAGTCGTCTAGTCAGGGTTAGAGGGCTTAAGGAGATACCAGGTTCCAAGGCCTTATTTGTTGCCATGGCCTGGGCTTTTGTTGTGGTACTGATGCCGGCGTTGCACAGTGATTCCATGCATCCTTCAGTGATTATCGGCAGATTTATATTTGTGTTGCTCTTTGCTTATATACGTTGCGCTCTTCTTGATGTCTTTGATCTGACCGGTGATCGGATAGTCGGCAAGGAGCCCCTGCCGGTCTGGATCGGTGCTAAGAAGACGATCAAGATTCTATACGGAATTATAGTATTGCTTGCTTTGTTGCTTATTATTCTGCCCTTGTCGGGGATTGTGACGTCGCTTGCTTACTGGCTCTTGCCCGGTGTCTGCTATCTGGCGATTTTGATCTATCTCTATGATCAGGGCAAGATTAACCAGGGCCCGCGCCTGGAGTTTGCTCTTGAAAGTCTGTTTGTTGTTCTAACTCTCTTTGTCTGGTTCGGTTATTTTTGGAATCAGGCAATGCAGGTCGGTAATTAGATTTAGCAATTTGTTTATGAGGTTAAGTTATGCTTGGTTGGTTTAAGAAAAAGTTTGGACAGGGCAAACCCGGAGAAACCGGGCCGCCCCAGGCAAGTCAGGTCGTCGATGACAAGTCGAGGCAATCAGTTGAGATGCCGGCTGTGTCTGCCGATGCCGGCGTGTTGGTTCCTGCAGCTGCTCTTCCGGCGGCCAAGGCCGTCCAACCATCAGTTGGTGAAGAGAAACAGTCCGGCTCTTTTCTGAGTTTGTTAAAAGAGCGGTTGGCCAAGACCCATGAGACCCTGGTAACCAAGATCGATACACTGTTTCTCGGTAGAAAGGTCATTGATGCCGCGTTGTTTGAAGAGCTTGAGGAGATCTTGATCAGTGCTGATCTTGGCGTTAAAACGAGCCGGGATCTGCTTGAGAGCATCCGCGCCAAGGTCAGCCGGCAAGAACTGAGTGATACTCGGGCTCTCAGGCAGGCCTTGAAGGAAAAGGTGCTGGAATTTCTTCTGAGTTCGACGCGGCCTGCGGAGCTTTGTATGCCGGATAGCGGCCCGTTTGTCATTATGGTGCTCGGCGTTAACGGCGTCGGCAAGACAACCAGTATCGGTAAAATAGCTTATAAGTTTAAGCGGTCCGGGCAGAGCGTTCTACTGGTGGCAGCAGACACGTTCAGAGCCGCGGCTATCGAACAGTTGCAGATTTGGGGCACGCGGGTTGATGTTGAGGTTATTGCCCAGAAGACCGGAGCCGATCCCTCTTCTGTGATTTTTGATGCCTTTGAATATGCCCGGAATCGGGCCTTTGACGTGATCATCGTTGACACTGCCGGCCGGATGCATACCAAGGTGAATCTCATGGAGGAGCTCAAGAAAATCAAACGGGTCATGGATAAAAAGATCCCGGGCGCCCCACACGAGGTCATGCTGGTGATCGACGCCACTACCGGTCAGAATGCTATTTCCCAGGCCCGATTGTTCAATGAGGCTGTCGAGATTACCGGTCTTACCCTGACCAAGCTTGACGGTACTGCCAAGGGCGGCATTGTGGTCAATATATGTCATGAACTCAATATTCCGATACGTTTTATCGGCGTTGGAGAAAAACTTGAAGACCTGCGGGATTTCGACCCCCGGGAGTTTGTCGAGGCGCTTTTTGCCACAAAGGAGTAAAAATCGATGATGGAATATCGAACTCATAAATCACCGGGTTGCGGCGGTTGCCTGCTGATCCTGGCAATGCTGGCTCTGATAACCGGGGGGGCTCCGGCTCTGCTGCAGTTACTCGGCGTGCTTTTTTTCACCGGCCTTTTTTTTATCTTTGCCCTGGTGGCCTTTTTTTGGGGAGTGTTTTTCCTTATCCGGCGGAAGGTCAGTTCTTATGAGCAGTCACAGACCCAGACCCACAACGTTTTTGTTTTTCTGCTGGTTAATATTCTGGTCAAGATTGCTCAGGTGGACGCTAAAGTCACTCGTGAGGAGATTAACACAATCGTCAGTTTTTTTCGCACCCATCTCCATTACAACCAGAGTCAGATCTTCTGGGTGCGTGATCTGATCAAAGAGGCCCTGGCCTCTCACTTAAGCCTTGAGGTGCTGCTCACTGATTTTAAAAACCGGTTTCCCTACGAACCAAGGCTTATTCTGCTGGAATTGATCTATCAGGTGATCTATTCGGCAGAGGTTGTCCTCTCGACTGCCCCGGAATTGGCCGTGGCCCAGCAGATCGCCCTTTTTCTCGAGATAACCGAGTACGACCATCTGTCGATCCGTAGCCGCTACATGGCCCGGGCCCGGGCCGCTGTGACCAATGAGGAACGGTATTATCAGGTGCTTGGCCTGGAACAGAGTGCCTCATTTGAGGAGATTAAGTCAGCCTATCGTAAGCTCAGCATGAAATACCATCCGGACAAGGTCGGCCATCTGGGCGAAGAGTTCCGCAAGGTTTCAGAGGAAAAGATGAAGGAGCTGAACGAGGCATATCAGTATTTCAAGAAGAAATTTGCTTAATCCCTTAATTCAGGAGTTGGGCCATGGCCATTTCAAAAAAAATGCAAGAACTGTCACAGAGATCGTCCTGGATTCGCCGGATGTTTGAAGAAGGCGCCAAGCTCAAGGCGTTGTACGGACCTGAAAATGTCTGCGATTTCAGCCTCGGTAATCCTGACGTTCCGCCACCTCCAGAGTTTTATACGGTTCTGGAGCAACTGGCATTAGAACGGACACCGGGCAGACACGGCTATATGTCGAATGCCGGTTTTCCTGAGGTCCGGGAGGCAGTGGCTCGGCGGATTGCAGCGGAACAAGGCAAATTGGTCAGCCGTGATGATGTGTTGATGACCTGCGGGGCGGCCGGTGGTCTTAATGTGGTTTTAAAGGCGATTCTCGATCCGGGTGATGAGGTTATTGTCTTGTCACCCTATTTTGTCGAATACCATTTTTATATCGACAATCACGGCGGTATCCCGGTTGTTGTGCCGACAGCCGCGGATTTCACTCTTGATCTTGCTGCAATCGCCAAGGCTCTGACGCCTCGGACCAAGGCTATTATTATCAACAGCCCGAACAATCCGACCGGCAGGATCTATTCCCGCGACTCCCTGGTCGGGCTTGCCGAAACTCTTGCCGCTGCCGGCAAACGATTCTCTACCACCATTTTCCTGATCAGTGATGAACCATATCGGAAGATTGTATACGACAATAACAGCGTACCGGCTGTTTTTGAGCTCTATGCCGAGAGTCTGGTGGTCTCTTCTCATTCAAAAGATCTCTCCCTGCCAGGAGAACGGATCGGCTATATTGCAGTGCATCCGGAAATTGCCTATAAGGACCAGCTGCTGGCGGCAATGACCCTTGCCAATCGTATTCTTGGTTTCGTCAATGCCCCGGCCCTGATGCAGAGATTGGTCGGCCGATTGTCCGGCGCCGTTGTTGATAACCGGATTTATGCTGACCGGCGTGATTTATTGTGCCGGATACTTCTAGAGATCGGCTATGAATTCACGCCGCCGCAAGGCGCCTTTTATATATTTCCGAAATCTCCCATAACCGATGATGCTGAGTTTGTTAACCTGCTGCTGGAAAACAGAATCCTGGCCGTGCCTGGCCGGGGCTTTGGCGCTCCTGGTTATTTCAGGCTGGCCTTTTGTGTGGACGAAAAGGTGATCGAGCGTTCGGCAACCGGATTCCGGGCGGCATTCAACAAGGCAGGCAAGAGTTGATCTGCGTCATGGATTGCCTGATTCTTTTCTTGCTTGCTGTCTGAAATTGGACTAATTTATTCCAATGATTTCGCCATGCAGCAATGCGTTCGGCTATAACGTTGTAGAACGGATTGAAACTATTATTGAGGCAAAAGGTTTGGTTAAGACCACCATTTCAGCGATTATCATCACCAAGAATGAAGCGGTTAATATCCGGAAGTGTCTGGAGTCGCTTGCCTGGGTGGATGAGATTGTGGTGGTCGATTCCGGCAGCACTGATGAGACGATTGCCATCTGCCGGGAATTTACCGAAAAAGTTTACTCTCACGACTGGCCTGGTTTTGGTCCCCAGAAAAATCGGGCCTTACAATACGCTGTTGGTGAGTGGGTTCTCTCAATTGATGCTGATGAAAGGGTCTCAGTTCCATTACGCGAAGAGATCAGCTCTGTTTTGTTGCAGCCTGGCCGGGATGCCTATGAAATGCCCCGGCTCTCCAGTTACTGTGGTCGTTTTATACGCCACAGCGGTTGGCGACCTGATTATGTTCTCAGGCTGTTCCGCCGGCAGCGGGGACGTTTTTCCGATAACATCGTCCACGAGAGGGTTTTGGTCGATGGACCGGTCGGGAAGCTCAAAAACGACCTGATTCATTACTCGTTCCGGGATCTTGAACAGGTTCTTAATGTAGTCAACCGATACTCATCTCTGGGGGCTGAGCAAAAGTTTAAGGCTGGGCAGCGTGGCGGTCTGGGCTTGGCTATCCTTCATGGACTTGGCAATTTCCTCAGCACCTATTTTCTGCAAGCCGGATTCCTGGATGGCCGGCAGGGTTTAATGCTGGCCATTTCCAATGCCGAAGGGACCTATTATAAGTTTTTGAAGCTTTTGTATCTTGGGGAGAAAAATCCTCATGACCGGGACTGATGTTGTCTCGACCTTTCCGTTAATATCTCCAGCACAACAGATTGCCGACAGATAAGGTCTACCGAAATGAACCTGTTGCGATGGCGGCAACTCGCCAGCCAAATGACCTTGATAATTGTTGTTTATTCGCTGTTGAGGTTTTTTTTCTTTTTAAACAACCAATCACTTTTTTCCGGTGTTACCGTTGCACAAGTAGGCTTGGCTTTTTTGATAGGGCTCCGTTTTGATCTTGCTGCCGTCTGTATTATCAATATTCCCTTCCTCCTGCTGACTATTCTTACCTGGTATACTCAACCGGGCGGCAAGATAGAAGGCGCTAAAAAGATCGTATTCATTACGCTGAACGCCCCATTTCTAATTATCAACCTTGTAGATTTGGAATATATCAAATTTACCGGCCGTAGATCCGATATGGTGTTGCTGAAAATGGTAAGCGATCCAGGTGTTAAATTGACGACGCTTGCCCTGCAATTCTGGCCGATTGTTCTGCTAGGGTTGGCACTGCTTGGGAGCCTTTCATACCTTTATAGCCGGACAGAGATAACCAGGGAGGAAGCCGGCAGGTCAGGTCCCTGGTGGAGTTGGGTGGCCAGTGCAGTGGCAGTAATTGCCATGACGGTCGTTGCCGCTCGCGGCGGCGTCCAGTCCAAGCCGATCAGCCTGATAAACGCTGCCATCCAGAACCACTCCGGACTCACTCAACTGACGCTTAACTCATCATTTACACTCATGAGAAGTTCTGGCAAACAGTCACTTGCAAAACTTAATTACTTCGCTGACCGGCAGGAGTTGCGTAACTATCTGCGGTCCTATGTTGCCGGGGAAAATATGGTTTCACCATCAGACCGCCATGACAACCTGGTATTAATTATCGTCGAAAGTCTGGCGACAGAATATATGGCAAAGGGAAATGGCGGCAAGAGTTATACGCCATTTCTTGATACGTTAACCTCGCACTCTTTATATCTGCGCAATAATTATGCTAATGGTCGTCGCTCAATTGAGGCATTACCATCAATTTTAGCCGGTTTGCCGTCCATGATGAATGAGTCATTCAGTGAATCCAGGTACTGTGACAATCAGATTCCCGGGCTGGGCTCGGAGCTCACCGCTTCAGGATACGAAACCAGTTTTTTCCATGGGGCGCGGAAAGGTACCATGCGGTTTGATGCTTTTTGCAGGCAAGCAGGATTTCGAAATTATTTCAGTATGGCCGAATATCCTGACCGTGCCGATTACGATGGCGATTGGGGGATTTACGACGAACCGTATCTGCAATATGTAGTCAATCGACTCTCCGGCCAAACAACCCCCTTTGCATCAGTGGTTTTTACGTTAAGTTCACACGTTCCGTATCCGATCCCCAAGCAGTATCAGGACCGTTTTCCGAAAGGGACATTGCCTATTCATGAATCAATAGGTTATACCGATTATGCTCTTGAACGATTTTTCGCCTCGGCGCGCCAACAACCGTGGTACCCAAATACCCTTTTTGTAATTACCAGCGATCATGTGCAGGAACTGGAAACCCCCGAATTCCTCACTGTCCTCGGTCATCATCGTGTACCATTACTTTTTTTCCATCCGACCAGAAAATTCCCGCCAATAAACCCTGATCAGATAACCCAACATGCCGACATTCTACCTTCAATATTAGATTTTCTGCACATTCAACCGAAAAAACGGTTGTTGTTTGGGCGCTCTCTTTTCCGACTTGGAGAGGGCAGGGCAATCATGCATGAGGCAGGACACTATTGGTTGGTAAAAGGGGAGCACGCTCTTGAGTTCGTGCCGCCTTTCAGCAGTAGGATATTCGATCTTGCGAATGACCCGCTGCTCAAATCACCATTAGCCAACGAACCTGTACGCTTAAATACGATGGAAAAAGAGACAAAAGCTCTTATGCAATATTTTAACAACGGGCTGTTAGAGCACAAGCTCGACGATTAGCCTGCTAGAATCCCCCTGTTCACTTTAAACGTTGGACTTTATATTTATGAAAACCGAAGAGTTAAATTATCCCAGTTATGTCATTCATGTTAAAGACTTTAAGGATAGGGAGAAAAGTGTCATAAGGCAGTTTGCCAGCCTCAATATGCCCTTTGAATGGGTACTGGATTATGATATTCCCGATATTGATCAGGCTGTTCTGGATCTATATAAGTACCACGGCAACAAACTCCGGCCCGCTGATATTTCCTGCAGTTTGAAACATATAGTCGCCTGGGAGAGAATATGTGCCGGCAAGCAGGAGGCGGCTTTTGTTTTTGAAGATGACGTGCTGATTGATCTCAAACGATTCAGGCAGTTGGCCGCCGGTGCGATTACCGAATTTTATGCATCCGGACATGAGATCGGGTGTATCTCTTTGGGAGATGGAGCAGCTTTGCATGTGCCTTGGACCAAGCTGCGTCGAGGGCAACGATTATATCCGGCTGAGCAGGTGCGGATGACTGATTCATACTGGATTACCCGGAAGACAGCCGAGATGCGCCTTGAGTGGCTTGCTGAAAACGGTTTTTTCCTTCCGGCAGACCATCTGATCAACAAGATAGATAATGAATTGGGTATTCCCATTTTATGGATGGAACCGACGGCGGCCTCACAGGGGTCGCATACCGGTCTTTTCTCTTCTACCATTCAGAACGGAGAGGGCGGCAAATTTCTTGATACGCTTGAATGGTTATTGAAAAAATTTCGTAGAACATATCTTTTACCACTTTTGGGGGTTGATCCACGCAAACTTGAGTCGGCCTTGCGGGTCGATCTACAGCTTACCGACCGAAAAAAAATATCATTGGAGAAGAGATGAAATATCTGCATCCGATAATGGCCAAGTTTGACGAGTTGCAAGCTGTCCGTTATTTACTTCTGGGCCAATTGATCTTCCTGATGATCTCCACCTCATTGGCTGTAGTGGCCGAGATTCTGGTTATTCTTTTATTCCTCTCTTTTCCGGTACTGCGAAACCGAGTGCGGATAGTTCTCCGGCAACCAATGGTGATTATGAGCCTGGTCTGGTTAGGGGTGGTCAGCCTGGGGGTTTTATACAGCCTGGGGCCACAAGGCGAGAGCATCAACATACTCTACTCTTGGCGCAAGCTCTTTCTCATACCACTGGCTGCTGCTGTGTTCAATGATGATACCTGGAAACTAAAATTGGTTTTGACTCTGCTCTGGACCGTTATGCTGGCTGTCGTGCTTTCCGATCTGAGCTGGTTGCTGAATGTCAGGATTTACAAATTTCCCATAGGGATTGTCATCCATAATCATGCCACACAGGGCATGATATTCGCCGTAGGCGCCTTTGCCGCTGCAGGATTATGGCGATTTAAGATCCCTGCTTTCCCAGCGGCTCGCTGGTTTTTGCCGGCCGCTGTTCTGTTGCTCTCTTTGAACATTGTTTTTATCACCCCTGGGCGTAGCGGCTATCTGGTTTTTCTGGTGCTGGCCGGACTGATGGTGTTTGTTTGGACTAAAGGCTGGCAGAAGTATGTTTTCAGTTCAGGTCTGGTTGTGGTTCTGGGTATTGGGCTGTTTATCTCTCCTGTTGCCAGAGACAGGATTATGGTTGGGGGAAAAGAGATAAATAGTTATGAGCAGGACCAGAACCTCACCTCAATGGGGATCAGGAGGGTGATGTGGCAGAACACCTGGAAAGCTTTTCTGGATAAACCGCTGCTCGGCTATGGTACCGGGGGGTTTGTCGAAGGATACCGACGTCAGGTTGCCGGCATCCCCGGCTGGCAGGGTCAAGTAGTGGCAGATCCCCACAACCAGTTTTTACGGATTGCGGTAGAGTACGGCGTCCTCGGTCTCCTCGTTTTTCTAGTCTTTCTCGGTAGTTTTTTACGCCAGGAGGTTTTTGGTTGGGCACGTTTCCTGGGGCTTGGTGTCCTGGTCGCCTGGTGCGCCACAAGTATGTTTAGCGCTCATTTCGCCTCTTTTACCGAAGGCAGGTTCATCTATCTGTGGTGCGGAGCGCTACTGGCGTATGTTCCCTCAACGGAACATAATGCTTTTGATCATCTCAGTTAAATATGGACCGGCAGAAAAGGATTTTAAAGAAATCGTACTATTTGAGTTTGTCAGTGAACAAGAAATTATGTTCCGTAGTGCTAGTTGGTGCCCTGTTTTTCCAGAATCGCCGAGGGAAGATAGCTTACCAGGAGCATGCCAGGAATGGAGAGCAAAAAGCTCACTCCAAAGAAGTAGCCATATCCAAGCCAGGAAGCCAGAAAACCACTCAACACCCCGGCATACAGGCCACTGACGCTCATCAAGCCAGTGCCGATGGCATAATGGGCCGCCTTGGCTTCTGAGCTGCAGATCCTCATGAGAAAGGTCATGAGCACTGCTGTGCCAAGGCCGCCGGCAAATTGATCAAATCCGTGTACTGCAACCACGGTGATCAGATTAACCGTACCGATTGCGACTGGTTGGCTGTTGCCGGTGTTGATCTTGAGGATATCGACCATTCCCAGGGCCAGTACCATATAGACGATATTGGTGACGTTTTGAGCAAACAGAAATGGCCAGATCATCCGGCGCAGAGTGTAGCGGCTGATCAGCCGGCCGCCCAGCATGGCGCCGGCAATTGAACAGGGTAAACCGACCCCGCCGGAGATCCAGCCGTAATGTATTTTTACGCCGAGATCCACCATGAACGGCGCGACCATGGTGCTCAACATGAACTCTCCGGTCCGGATAAATATGATAAAGGCGATGATGGCACCGATGCCCTGCCTGTCCATAAATGTGAGAAAAGCCTTGGCATAATATGAGTCGGGTTCTTGCAGGATGAGTGCCTTGATTTTGTTCCTGCCTAAGGCCAGCAGGATCAGCGAGAGAAACAGGAGGATGCCGATCCAGCCGGCAAATGAAAATTTGTCGAGAACCGGATGGGCTTTACTAAGGTCAAGGTACCAGGTTGATGTGAGTAGCTGACGAAGGCTGATGACCAGAAGGGCGAGAATAATCGCGGCAGTCAAAAAATGCAGTTTCAGCAGGGAGTCCAGCAGTGTCCGGAAGGGTTTTCGCTCTTTTTCAACGGCTGGGAGATAGAAAACATGGAAGTAAAAGAGTCCGGTCATCAGCATGCCGGCCAGAAAAAAAGCAGGAAACCAGCCGAGGGTGGTGCCAATCGTGACGATAACTCCGGTGCCGGTCATCAGAGCGATTCGATAGGCCATTACCCGATAACCGACAAAACGGGCCTGGCCCTCTTTGTCAAGGGCTTCCAGATAGTAACCGTCGATGGCGGTATCGTGGGTGGCTGCTAAGAAGCTGCCGAACATGAACAGTCCTGCCATGGCCTGGATTGCCCAGCTCAGTGGGACAACAAAGGCGGTCAGCAGAAAAAGCAGAGCCAACAGACCCTGGGTAGCGAGCAGCCATTGGCGTTTGGTTGCAAATTCGTCCAACTGTGGGGCCCAGAGGAATTTAAGGGTCCAAGGCAGACCAAAGAGCGAAGTAAGACCAATTGCTTCGAGGCTGGCGCCCCGATCTCGGCAAAAGACCGACGAGATGGTTCTAATGATCGAGTAGGGGAAACCTTCGCTGAAATATGTGGTGAATGACCAGATATATGGATTTACCTGCCAGCGTCCTCTGTTGTTTTGCTTGGCTTCCGGCAGATTGTCGGATGAAGAGGTTTTCTTCAAGTTCAGAACCTGTTCTTGCTCAGCTCAATGGCGGCATTGATTATCGCCGGAGTATCGATTTTGCCGAGGCGCCATAGAGTCTCCTGGGGCCCATGTTCTATGAAGTGGTCTGGAAAACCCAGGCGTCTTACCTGGACGCCAAAAATAGCATTCCTGGTAAAAAGTTCAAGAATGGCACTGCCGAATCCGCCTTTGCGGGCATGATCTTCAATGGTGACCACCCGGCCTGTTCTGGTGGCCCATTCGGCAATGAGATCCTCGTCCATCGGGTTGATGAAGCGCGGGTTGATGACGGCGGCCTGAATCCCGACTTTTTTTAGACCTTCTGCGGCTTCAAGGGCAGGATAAACCCTGTTGCCTATCGGTAAGAGAAGAATATCGTCACCGGTTTTTAGTAGTTCGCCTTTGGCAAAAGGCAACTTTTCTAAGGTTGCGCTGAGCGGCACCCCTTCACCGGAACCGCGAGGGTAGCGAATCGCGACGGGACCAGGAAGGGAGATGGCGGTAAACAGCATGTGTCGCAGTTCCTCTTCGTCCTTGGGCACCATAATTATCATGTTGGGAATATAGCGCAGGAAAGAGATATCAAAAACACCGTGATGGGTAGGGCCGTCGTCGCCAACCACGCCGCTGCGATCTATGGCGAAGATGACCGGCAGATTGGGCAGGCAGACATCATGGATAATCTGATCGAGCGCCCGTTGCAGAAAAGTAGAATAGATGGCAACTACTGGCCGGATACCTTCGGTGGCCAGGCCGGCTGCAAAAGTCACGGCATGTTGTTCGGCAATGCCGACATCAAAAAAGCGGTCAGGAAAGCGGCGGGAAAATTCGAAAAGTCCGGTCCCTTGAGTCATAGCGGCTGAAATGGCTACGATGCGCGGCTCCTTTGCAGCTATCTGGACAAGGGTCTCACCAAAGATGGCTGTATAGGTAGGCTTTTTGTTAGAGATCGATATGGGTTTGCCGGTTTCAACGCGGAACGGCCCGACGCCATGGTATTCACCGGGATTTTTTTCCGCTGGTTTATAACCTTTGCCCTTGGTGGTCAAAACATGGACTAACACCGGGCCATGACTGAAGTCCCTGATATTTCGCAGGGTGGCAATCAAGTTTCCCAACTGATGACCGCGCAGGGGGCCGACATATTCGAATTTTAAAGCCTCAAACAACATGCCGGGCGTAAAAAAACCTTTGAAGCTCTCCTCACTTTTCTTAAGAACCTGCAGAATATTTTCACCGACATTCGCAAATGATTTCAGAAACTGCTCCATGTCGTGCTTGACGCGCACCATGGTTTTGCCGGTAAGCTTGCGGCTTAAAAAACTTGAGAGCGCACCAACATTGGGCGATATCGACATCTCGTTGTCGTTAAGAATGACAATGAGGTTTTTGCCAAGGTGTCCGGCCTGGTTCAAGGCCTCAAAAGCAATGCCACCGGTCATTGAACCATCTCCGATTACGGCAATGGCCCTTGCCTTGTCGCCCTTAAGGTGTTTGGCAAGGGCGATGCCCAAGCTTGCCGAGATCGATGTACTGCTATGACCGGTATCAAAGGTGTCGTATTCGCTCTCTTCGCGTTTGGGAAAACCGCTGATCCCCTTATACTGTCTGAGGGTGTGAAAGCGGTCGCGGCGACCAGTGATCAGCTTATGGGCATAGGTTTGATGGCCGACATCCCAAATCAGTTTGTCATGTGGGGTGTTGAAGACGTAATGGATGGCTAATGTCAACTCGGCAACCCCGAGGCTGGGCGCCAGGTGGCCACCGGTTTTCGCCACCGATTGGATTATGGTGTTCCTGATCTCATCAGCCAAAGCAGGTAATTTTTCTTCCGGAAGCAGACGGAGTGCCTCTGGAGAGTTGATCGTGTCAAGCAGGGGGGTAACAATTTTCATGAAAGGGCAATCCTTGGCGATTCGACAATTTTTTCTAATTCGTAATTTGAAAAAATACTCTTCACTGCTATAAAAAGCATTAGAAAACAGCGCTCGCAAGGAGATTCGGTCATTTTTTGCGGACGAGGAGGTATTCGGCAAGCTCCCGCAGGAAATCGGCGCGCTTATCAAAACCGCTAAGAGCGCTGACTGCATTGGCTACGGCTTCGCCTGCCTTGGCTCTGCTAAGTTCAAGGCCAAAAAAATCCGGATAGGTAGCTTTGCCTCTTTTTGCATCAGAGCCGGCTGCCTTGCCCAGTTGTTCAGCAGTACCCTCAACATTAAGGATGTCATCGATGATCTGAAAGGCCAGCCCGATGTTCTCACCATATTTAGTGAGCAAGGCAAACTGCTCTTGATTGGCGCCGGCTATAATGGCGCCGGCCTGCACTGAGGCGGTAATAAGCGCCCCGGTTTTACAGCAGTGAATAAAACGCAGGGTGGAAAAGGGGATATCCTTCTCTTCAGAGGCAATATCAATAGCCTGGCCGCCAACCATACCTCGAGAACCAACAGCCTGGGC
>MGTA01000185.1:8285-12490 GCA_001799225.1 Deltaproteobacteria bacterium RIFOXYD12_FULL_50_9 | reverse complement strand
AAGGTGAGCAGGCCGTCACCCGCCAGGATGGCCTGGGCCTCGCCGTAAATCTTGTGGTTGGTTGGTTTGCCACGGCGCAGATCATCGTTATCCATGGCCGGCAGATCATCGTGGATCAGGGAATAGGTGTGGATCAACTCCAAGGAGCAGGCAGCGGTAAGGAGTGCAGCGTTATTTGTCCCCAAGGCCTGGGCCGTTGCCAGACAGAGAATCGGTCGGACCCTTTTGCCGCCTGCAAAAAGGCTGTATCGCATGGCTTCGATGTGATCGCTAAGCAGACCTTCCGGTTTAAGCATCACTGCTTCCAGGCCGGCGTCAACCTGCTGGCGCATTGTCTTGAGAGCTTCTTTAATGGGCATGTCAGTGGTAGTTTTTAGAATTATAAGTCAGTATCAATACTGTTAGTATCTTGAGGAAATGGTACAGGGGTGATCAGGCCATTGCGATTGAGAAGCAGGCTTATCTTTTGTTGGGCTTCTTCAAGCTTGCTGTTGCAAAAGTCAGCGAGCTTGACCCCTTCATCGAACTTTTTCAGGGATTCTTCCAGGCTTGGTTCACCGGATTCAAGCTCTTTGGTGATCTCTTCCAGTCTGGCTAAGGCCTCTTCAAAATTTTTCTTTGCCACTATTTGAACTCCTTGATGTAGGTGATCACCTGGTTGCAGAGAGCATTATGCCAAAGTCCGATAAAGCAATCCATTAGGTACTGACCTCCATATAGTAAATTAAGATAATGTCTGTGGCAACGGCTTTTAAAATGATTTTCTGCCGGCCAGCTGTCCGAGGGAATTGACCCGGTCAATTAATAAAACAGAACGGGGGATTCGGTTTTGCCGATCCCCCGTTCTGTTTAAAGAGAGCTTGATTAGAGAATTACTGCCCAGTTATGGTAATGTTACCATCAGGCGTTGCGGGTATATTACCATAAGTAGGCGCTGATCACACCATCGGTATTCAAGTTGTTTTCACTTTGCAGCGTGGCCACACCTGATACCTCCTCCAGTCGATCAGGGTTGGCAAGGGCGTTTGGTGATTCATTGTTATCGGCAAAAATGACCTCGATGGTGTGATCTGAACTGATGTTCATGAAGGTGTAGGAGTCAACGGTTTCAAATAATTCACCGTCGACTCGCAGAGCGGATATATGATAGCCGGTCTCAGGGAGGAAGGTAAATGATTTGACAGCGCCCTGCTTGACGCTGGTTATGCCTTCCGGAGTGACTCGGCCATTGCCGGCGCTGGTGACTATGATGGTGTAATGGCTCTTGGTGTTTTCAGAGGCGATAGCCTGCTGCCCGGTAAGAGTGTTGTATGAGTATAGATTTGTCAAGGTCACTGATTTATTATCAACTATGCTGTGGTTTTCGGCATAAGAGTTCTGAATATAACAACCGAAAAAACCAATGACCGCGACCCACAGACCTACCATCAACAGTCTAGATGTTTTATTCATTTTATTTCTCCTCTATAAACTCAACCCCAAGTGGTTAAATGGCAAATAAATTTAAGTTTGCTTTTTTCTAATAGTTATGCAATTTATATGCCAGAAATTTTTGGAGCATAACATGCTGTAATTATTATATTAAATATTCGATAAGCATTTTATTGTTGCTGCTTACAATTTATATTGTTGCCGGATGAGCCGAGCATAAGATGATTTTGCATTGTGCGCCGGGGATCTTCGCTGTTTACAACAAAAATTGTAATCACAACTTGATATTCACGACTGCTGATATTCGGTCGATGAAAAGAGGGAAGAGCAGTATATTATCTCTAGCAGGGAGTCATCCAGTTTATCTGGGATAATTGCTAAATGCTGCCAACAATAGCGAGAGAGGAGTGTTCTTTGGATCTAATAATCGGCAATTTGCAAATTCCCATTGAAAAAGACGGGATGGATGAATATCTCAAAGTCGCTGCTCAAAAGCTGGAGATCGGCGCAGGCGATATTGCCATTACTAAAATTTTGAGTAAATCACTTGATTTGAGTAGTAAAGAGCAATTCTATTATAAAATCTCAATAGTTGTCAATGTTCCGGTTGGCTTTGAAAACACGCAAAACCTGCCCATATATAGTGAGCCAAAAAATATAGAAAGAAAGAGAGTCAACAGGAAGGAGAAGCCGATAATCGTGGGTTTTGGGCCTGCAGGCATGTTTGCAGCTCTTGAACTTATTGAATACGGGCTGAAGCCCTTAATATTTGAACGAGGGAAAAAGTTAGAAGAACGCTCGGTTGATGTCCAACGATTTTTGCTTGAAAGGCAGATAGACCCTGAATCAAATATCCAATTTGGTGAAGGCGGCGCTGGTTCTTACTCGGATGGCAAGCTTTTTTCCCGGAGGAACAGTAATACGAGTTATGTCAATCGGGTTTTAAATACCTTTATCAAATTTGGTGCGCCTGAGGAAATTGGATATATCAGCAAGCCCCATTTGGGGACTGATGTGTTGTGCGGGATAGTTCGAAAGATCAGAAACCATATCCTCGAAAGAGGCGGTGAGATATATTATGGCGCAAAGATGACGGATATTCTGATATCAGATGGTAAGGCCTTAGGTATAATAGTTAATGGTGAGAGGGAGTTTCTCTCTTCCAGTATCTATATCGCCTTGGGGCACTCCGCGCGCGACACATTTGAGATGATGCATAAAAAAGGGGTCGCTATCGAGCAGAAACCGATTGCTGTAGGGGTGCGGATCGAACATCCTGTTGAAACTATTAACCTTATCAGATATGGAAACAAATATAAGGATTTTCATGGGTTAGGGGCTGCTACCTACTCTTTGAATTATACCAATCGAAAAATTCGGAGAGGGGTGTATACATTCTGCATGTGTCCAGGAGGTGAGGTGATTAATGCTTCATCTGATCCGGGCATGATGGTTGTAAACGGAATGAGCTACTCGCACCGGGCGTCACGATTTTCAAATGCGGCGCTGGTTGTCTCCTGTCATGTCGATGATTATCAATCGATTAGCCCCTTAGCTGGTATGGAGTTCCAAAAGGAGATTGAGCGCAAGGCCTTTAAGGCGGGAGGAGGAAGATGGGCAGTGCCGGCCCAGAATTTAATGGATTTTTTAGAAGGGCGAACTCCTGCCGGCTTAAATGCGAATTCATACAAGATGGGGGCGGTTCCTGCTGATTTGAAAGAAATTTTTCCGAGATTTGTAGTTGAGGAGCTGGCCGCAGCATTCATTAAATGGAAGGATGAAGTTCCGTTATTTGTTTCAAATCAGGCGATATTGTTAGGGGCTGAAACCAGAACCTCATCCCCTGTCCAAATTAAGCGCAATGAAAAATTTGAATCGGTAAATGTAAAAAATCTCTACCCGATAGGCGAAGGTTCCGGCTATACAGGCGGGATAACCAGTTCGGCCGCAGATGCCATAAAGGCGGTCGAAATCAACATCACGCATGGATAATCAGGCGCCGGCAACCCTTGACAACATCCCTGATTTTAGCTATGGTTCCAAGTCACTATTTTTTCTAAAAATCACATGGAATTGAAGAGTTAGCATCTGTTTTTTGTCCAAGCCGGTTTTGTCCGGTATTACTGTTTTTCATCCCGGGAGAAAGTGTTTATGAAGACTATGACCATTCTGAAAGCCTTATTTAATCTTTTCAGCGTCTTGCTCATCATAGGTTTTTGCCAGCAACCAGCTATTGCCAAAGAGGTGATAAAGATTGCCTTAGCCGGCCCTTTGACCGGTTCCTATGCCCAGTTCGGCGCGCAACTTGAAAAGGGAGCGAGGCTTGCCGTCAAGCATCTTAACCAGAAAGGCGGCATTATGGGAAAACAGGTAGAGCTCATTCCCGGAGATGATGCCTGTGATCCCAAACAGGCCAGGGCCGTGGCCAACAATCTGGTCAATCAGAATGTGGTTGCTGTTATCGGCCACTTTTGCTCCTCTTCGACCATTCCGGCCTCCGAGGTCTATGCCGAGGAACAGATCCTGCAAATCACCCCGGCATCGACCAATCCGAAGGTCACGGAAAGAAATATCAATACGCTGCTCAGGACCTGCGGTCGTGATGATCAGCAGGGCGCTGCTGCTGCCGAATACATTGCCAGAAAGCTTAAGGCGAAACGGGTGGCCATAATTCACGATAAGACAACATACGGTCAGGGGTTGGCCGATGAAGCCAGGAAGTCACTCCGCAGCCTTGGCATTCAGGAGGCGCTCTATGAGGGTATCTCAATCGG
>MGTA01000185.1:0-8273 GCA_001799225.1 Deltaproteobacteria bacterium RIFOXYD12_FULL_50_9 | reverse complement strand
TTCCGCCCTGGTGAGTAAGATAAAAAAGGCTGATGTCGAACTGATCTATTTTGGTGGTCTGCATGCCGAAGCCGCCCTCATCGTCCGCCAGACCCGCGATCAGGGAGTGAAGGCCCTGTTTATGTCCGGTGATGGGATTGTTGATAAAGCCTTTGCTGATGTGGCGGGCACTGCCTCAGAAGGCGTGCTTATGACCTTTCAGGCTGATCCCCGTAAGACCCCCGCTGCCCAGGAGGTGGTCAATGAATTCAAACAGAAGGAGCAGTATGATCCGGAAGGCTACACCTTGGTATCCTATGCTACGGTGCAGGTACTGGCGGAAACCTACAATAAGATCAATTCAACCAACAGTATCAAGGCGGCCCAGTATATGAAGTCGCATGTTTTTGACACGGTGATCGGCGTTATCAGATTTGATGCTAAAGGCGATCTGTCAACCTCCCCATACGTCATCTACCGCTGGCATAACGGCACATATGCCGAGATCACCAACTGAGCAGGCATGTATTTTTTACAGCAATGCATTAATGGTCTTACCCTCGGCAGCATCTATGCGTTGATCGCCATCGGCTACACCATGGTCTACGGTATTCTGGGGATGATCAATTTCGCCCACGGTGAGATCTACATGATCGGCGCTTATCTGGGTATAATTGTTATTGGCCTTGCCGGTGTATTCGGCATTACCTCAACACCGGTCGCCTTGATGCTTGCCATTTCTCTGGCTGTAGCCATCACCTCGGCCTATGGCTGGACCATGGAAAAGATCGCCTACCATCCGCTTCGTAATGCCCCCCGGCTCGCCCCGCTGATTTCGGCAATCGGTATGTCCATTTTCTTTCAGAATTTTGTCCAGATCGGACAAGGCGCTAAAGACCTTGCTTTGCCGCCGCTGATTCAAGGTGGGTTTGCCATCGGTGATCCTGCCGGATTCCAGATTCGTTTCAGTCATGTCCAGCTTCTCTTAATAGTTGTAACAGTGGTTGTGATGGCCGGGCTCACCCTGTTCATCAAAGGTACAAAAATCGGCATGGCCATGCGGGCGACCGAACAGGATCGGGGTATGGCCGCTCTGCTTGGCATCAATCCTGACCGGACCATTTCGCAGACCTTTATTATCGGTTCCGGACTTGCGGCGCTCGCCGGTGTTCTGGTCTCCCTGCATTATGGGCTGGTTAACTTTTCGATCGGTTTTCTGGCCGGCATCAAGGCCTTTACTGCTGCAGTCCTGGGCGGGATCGGTTCGATTCCCGGCGCCATGCTGGGCGGGTTGCTGCTCGGGATGATTGAAGCTTTAGCCTCTGCCTATTTTACTACGGAATACAAAGATGTTTTTGCCTTCGGCATTCTGGCTGCGGTTCTTATTTTTAAGCCGAACGGCCTGCTTGGCCATAATTATGTGGAAAAGGTTTAAAGATGTTTTTACTGGCCCTGCGGGACGCCTGCTGGTTGACTCTGCTTGCCTTCCCTTTGATCGGTTTTGATTTAGTTCAGAAATATGGCGAAACCGGCAAAGAGATCATTTTCGAGTGGCAGGCCATCGGGACGATCTTTATAGGAATTTTGCTAATCAGGCTCGCTGCCGGCTTTTTTAAACGATATAGAATTTATCGTTGTCCAGAAGGCAGGCTGCAAGAGGCAAAGCTGGGAATCTCCAATATTGTCAGTAAAGTTTATAGATTATTTGACCATAGGTTACACCAGCGTCCGGCTCTGGTCACACTTTTTGCTCTTGCTGTTGCTCTGCCATTTCTGCCCCGGGTCTCCAATGCCGCTCTTGATGTTCTTACCCTGGCGTTTATCTATGTTGTCCTGGGACTGGGTCTTAATATTGTTGTTGGACTTGCCGGGCTTCTCGATCTCGGTTATGTCGGATTTTATGCTGTGGGTGCCTATGGCTATGGTCTTCTCTATCAATACTGGGGCTGGTCATTCTGGCAGGCGTTACCGGCCTGCGGGATGATCGCTGCTCTGTTCGGGGTGGTGCTCGGTTTTCCGGTTCTTCGTCTGCGTGGCGACTATCTGGCTATAGTTACCTTGGGATTTGGCGAGATTATCCGGATTATCCTTAATAATTGGGACTCCTTTACCAATGGCCCGAACGGTATTTCAAGTATTCCCCGTCCTACCTTGATGGGTCTTGAATTCAGCCGGCAGGCCAAAGAAGGCGCTACCACTTTTCATGATTTTCTGAACATCGAGTATAGCAGTAATCACAAACAGATTTTCATGTATCTCCTGCTGTTGTCTATGGCGGTTTTTACCATGTTCGTGGTCGAACGACTCCAGCACTCCCGCCTGGGCCGGGCCTGGATTGCCATGCGCGAGGATGAGACAGCCTGTGCAGCCATGGGGATCAACACCACCCTGGCAAAACTCTCGGCCTTTGGACTCGGGGCCTGTTGGGCTGGTTTTGCCGGCGGATTTTTCGCGGCCCGGCAGGGTTTTATCAATCCTGAATCCTTTACCTTTATCGAATCGGCAACTATTCTGGCAATAGTGGTATTAGGAGGCATGGGCTCAACAGTTGGAGTCACCATAGCAGCTCTGGCAGTGGTAATTATCCCTGAACTGGCCAGAGGATTCAGTCAGTACCGCATGATCATTTTTGCTGTTGCTCTGGTTGCGCTGATGCTCTTTAAACCGGAGGGGTTGCTGCCTGCCAAACGCAGGATGTACGAACTGCACCCGGATGATCCAAATGACCTCAATCATGAAAACCAGTCAGTGCTGGAGGTAACCCGGCAATGAGTTATTCCAGGTTGCAGATAAGATGACCCCTTTGGTGGTATTGGATAGAGTGAGCAAGCATTTTGGCGGCTTGAAGGCTGTGGAAAGGATCAGCTTTACCATTAACCAGGGGCTGATTACCGGGCTTATTGGCCCGAATGGCGCCGGCAAGACAACATTGTTCAACTGCATAACCGGCATGTATCAGCCCACCAGCGGTTCAATTACCTGGTGCGGAGCTGAAAAATCCTGTCTGCTAAACCGGCTGAAGCCTCATCAAGTCACCAGGCTCGGTCTGGCCAGAACCTTTCAGAATATTCGGCTGTTTGCCAATATGACCGCCCTTGAAAATGTCATGGTCGGCAGGCACATTCAAAGCCGGGCTGGTATTCTTGGGGCCATCTTTAAGCCTGCCCGGGTAAGAAGTGAGGAGCAGGAGATTATCAGTCAAGCCAGGCGAATTTTAGGTCTGGTCGGTTTGGCTGACCGGGCCGGTGGTTTGGCGAAAAACCTGGCCTACGGAGAACAGCGCCGACTTGAGATCGCCCGGGCCCTGGCTACGGAACCGCAACTGCTTCTGCTTGACGAGCCGGCGGCCGGACTCAATCCAAGCGAGACAGAGGACCTTGACGCCCTGATCAAGAAGCTGCAGCAGGAATTGCGGCTCACCATCCTGCTTATTGAACACGATATGAAACTGGTGATGAATATCTCGGACGAGATTGTGGTTCTGGATCACGGTGAATTGATCGCCCAGGGGCCACCAGCTGTTGTTGCCCGTGATCGGCATGTGATCGCCGCTTACCTCGGTGAGGAATTTTGTTGATGGGTAGGGGCGGTTCACGAACCGCCCTTTAATGAGGAAATTTGTTGATGAGTAAAGCCTCGCCTCTACTGGCCTTGGAAGATGTCCACACCTTCTACGGCAGGGTACATGCCCTGAAAGGGATTTCGTTGACTATTGCCAAGGGCGAAATTGTTGCCCTGATCGGAGCAAACGGTGCCGGCAAATCAACAGCTCTCATGACCATCTGCGGCCGGCCCAACTCCGGCAGCGGTCGGATCTTATTTAGAGGAGAGGAGATTAATTCCCTTGATACCGACCGGATCGTCCGGTTGGGTATCTCTCTGGTGCCTGAGGGCAGACACATCTTCCCGCGGATGACCGTGCGTGAGAATCTTGATCTCGGTACATATTTACGATCCGATCACATAGAGATAGCCCGTGATCTTGACCAGGTCTTTGACCTGTTCCCTCTACTCAAAGAACGGACAAAACAGCTGGCCGGCACTTTGTCCGGTGGTGAGCAGCAGATGCTTGCTATAGCCAGGGCTCTCATGAGTCGTCCCCGTCTGCTTCTTTTGGATGAACCATCAATGGGGCTTGCACCGCTCCTGGTAAAACAGATATTCTCTATTATTGCAGAGATCAACCGTTCAGGCACTACCATCCTGCTGGTTGAACAAAATGCTTTCATGGCCTTAAAGATTGCAGCCCGTGCCTATGTTATGGCAACTGGCCTAATAACCCATTCCGGTTCAAGCAGCCAGATTCTGCTGGATGATACCATTCGTGCCGCTTATCTGGGTGGTTGAACAACACTTATGAAAAAAAAATCGATTATCATAATCTGTTCCTTGCTGCTGGTTGTCGGGTTGGGCTTGTGCGCCCCACTACTGCTGGAATCGGAAAAAATTCAGACCACCTTGCTTGGCCGGTTAAGCCGTGATTTTAAGCTGGTCATCGCCACCAAAAGTGTAACCTTTAAGTGGCTGCCCACCCCCCGGATAATCCTTAGCGGCGTTACACTTGAGAATGACCTCCTGGCTGTGCAGGTACCCAGGGCGGTGCTGACAGCCTCTGTGTTATCGCTCTTCTCCAAGGAGGCCCAGATTGGGGTGCTTCAGCTTACCGGACCGCATATCCATCTTAAGTCCTGGCCGTCTGCACCAGAGAAAACCGACCCTGGAAGCCAGCCGGCCAGCCTGGATTTTACCAGGCTGCCACGGGTTAGATTTTTGGTCGATGACGGCAGTTTTACTATGGCCGAGGGCATTAAGCTACCGTTTTTCAAGCCCTTTGGGACAATCGGCATTTTCACCGGTTTGCAGGCTGACCTTAAAACCTCGCCTGAGCGGATTGGTTTTAATATTTCTACCTCTGCTCCGTTTGCCCAAGAGTTGTCCTTGCAGGGCGCCTATCAACCTCGCCAGGGTAGCTATACTTTCGATATTGGTCTTGAGCAATTTGAACTCCAGAAAGTGATCCTGGCATTAGCCGACAATCGCATTATTCCTACAGAATCCAAAATCAATCTTGCCGTCCATGTTGAAGGTTCGGGAAAAGATGATCTGAACCTCGGGATCAAGGGCGAATCCCCCTCCTTCCAGATAAGATTGGGTAAAACCCCGCAACTTATCGCCTGTGGAGCCGTCGATCTTGGTCTGACGATAAAAGGTCGGGATATCGCCTGTAATATTAAAACGTTTGAGAT
Organism: Deltaproteobacteria bacterium RIFOXYD12_FULL_50_9; assembly: GCA_001799225.1. Classification (GTDB taxonomy): domain Bacteria; phylum Desulfobacterota; class Desulfobulbia; order Desulfobulbales; family CALZHT01; genus XYD12-FULL-50-9. Next base: position 3,048 of record MGTA01000185.1, on the reverse strand, counting down.
GAAAGATCCGGGGTTCCGTATAGCCGGCCTGATCGAACATCGACTGCCCAAAACCGGACAAAAGACTTCGGAACCGGCTCCTGCCCCGGTCTGGCGGCTTAACCTCAAGGCGGCAGATCTTGATGTCACTGCGATCCGCGAGGCAGTACTTAATCTGCTGGGAGATGATCCGATTACCAAGATTGTTTGCGGTATCGTTCTGGCCGGCAAGGCAAGTAAAGCTACCTACGATTTTGAGGGTACTGTGGCTGATTTTGCTGACATCGATAGAATGACTCTGACCGTGGATGTCGACACTGCAACTATCCATGTGCCTGAGGCAGAACTTCATCTGACCAATGCCAGCGGCCCGATCAGGATTGAGAAGGGCATTTTAAGCGGCCGGGGATTAAGCGCCCAGTTAGCGGAAAGTTCAGGAAAAAACTGTCTTTTGATGGTTGGATTAGGGGAAAAACATCATGACTTTCGTCTGGAACTTGACCTTGATGCCGACCTTGCTGCCCTTCCGCCTGTTCTCAAACGTCTGGTCAGGCAGAGTGTGTTTCAGGAAGAGCTCCACCATTTCAAGAAGATAAACGGGCGGGCCATTGCCACCTTGAAAATCGGCGACACTTTTAAGGATATCAAGGTAGAGGTGGTCGCCAAAAACATCAAGGCCTCAGCCGCTTACGATCGCTTCTCTGTCCCGCTTACCATAGAAAACGGAGAATTCTATCTCTATCCTGCAAAGATTGCCTGGAAAAATATCAAGGCTGTTATTGGGCCCCACAAGATTTCCCAAAGCGACGGCAGCGTCTCCTGGGAAAAAGAGACGATCCTTGATATCACCCGTCTCAATGGGGTGGCAGATGGCGCGGCTCTGCTTGCTGAACTGACCAATTCCGGCCGCGTCAACCATCCTGGCAGCATTGTCCGACCTGGTTGGTTGATCAACAGCAGCACCTTGGTGCCGGAAGCGGTCTTCAAGGTGATCAACATAGCGCATGGACCGCTTGAGATCACCAACACCCATATCAAGGGCAATGCTCTTTTTCCTGAACAATGGGAGTATGGTATGTCGGTTGCCCTCAATGATTTTAAATGGGCCTCGCCGTTGCTGCCAGGTGCAATCACAACCGAACACGCCTTGCTGGACATCTCCCAGTCGCAGATTAATCTTGTCGAGAGTCGCTCCTGGTTTCTCGAACAGTTGTTTGAGGTAAACGGTCAGTTCAGGCATCAGCGTATGGAAAATTGGCAGGGGATGATAAATCTCTCAGGTGCTGTCCAGGAACGCGCCGCCTCTTGGATCCGCAGCAAGAAGTGGATCCCGGAGGCCTATTTCCCGCGTATTCCCTGCACTCTGAAAGGGTTGAAAGTTGCCTGGGATCCAAAAGCAATTGCAATCACCGGGGCTGTAATTGCAGGGGCCGGTGGTAACAGCTCTGTCTCAATCAGTCTCGATCTGGTCTACGGGAGTGATGAACTGGTCGTCAAAAAGATCCGTTTCCTGGCGCCGGGCGAGCAGGGCACTATGACATTGCATTTACGGGAGAAACCGGAGCCGGGATTTATTTTTACCTGGCAGGGTAACGTCAGCAGCGATACGGTCAACGCCCTGCTTGAGAAAAATGCCCTGCTCAGCGGCAATCTCAAGGGGGCCTTTTCGATCAACGGCGAGTATGACAAGAGTAAACCTCTCTTTGCCGGGCAGTTGGCTGCTGAAAACCTCAGCTACATTTTTGGCATGGATCTCAAACCGTTTCTGGTGCGGCGCGTACAGCTCAAAAGCGAACAGAATAGAATTATGCTCAATGAATTGACCCTCTCCGGCCAGGATCAGGTAATGAGCATAAAAGGCGGCTTGACGCCGCGTCCTAACGCCCTTGATATCAGACTGGATGTCTCGTCAAATCGCCTTAATTGGACCACCGTCGACATGCTGCTCAAAAAATTTGACAGACTTGCCGGTCAGTGGTCACCGGAAAAGGTACTGCCGGAAAAGCAGAAAGAACCTCAGCAGCTCGGCGGGGTAATCAATTTTGCCATGCAGTCGTTTACCGTGGATCAGGCTCCGGCCAATCGCCTTGATAATCCTGGTCGTGTTGATTTGATTTTCAGCCCAATCCATGGAAAAATAACCATTAAATCTAAAGAGTTGATTACCACAGAGATCACTGATGCAGCGCTGTGCGGCATTAAGGGGAAAGGGGTTTTTCATTCTGATGACAGCCTGGGGCCGAGGAGCATCTCCTTCAGAACCGATAGCGAAAACCCTCTGCAGTTTCAAGATGTCCTGTCCTGTCTGCAGGTGAAACAAAATCTGCTTGAAGGGTCTTTGGTAGTTGATGCGCATCTCCAGGGCAACAGCAAACAATGGCAATCCGGCCAGGCAAGCCTGCATGCCACTAAAGGATATATCAGGCGATTCACCCTGCTTTCTAAGATATTCAGTATAGTCAATCTCACGGACCTTTTCAGTGCCACCGGTCTTTCGGACCTGGGCAGTAAAGGACTGCCGTATACGAGAATAGATATTGAAACCAAGATTGTCGATAATGAGATGCAGATAACCAACGGAGTTCTCCATGGAGATGGCCTGAATATGTTCGCTAAGGGCAGGATTAATATCGATACCCTTGATTCAGACATAACCCTGCTTATTGCTCCATTAAAGACGGTTGATTCGATTATCTCCATAGTGCCAATTGTCGGCCGGGCGATCGGCGGCGCCAATGCCACTATTGTGACGATTCCGGTGGGGATTAAGGGTAATATTCAAGATCCTAAAATTTCTGTATTATCGCCCATGGCGGTGGGGGAGGGGATTGTCAATCTGGTTATCGATGTTATGAAGATCCCTTTTTATATTTTGGAACCGATAATTCCTAAGAGTGTGCCTGATAAATAAAGGATAATGCATGGATATCTCATTGTTATGTCGATTTTTTCAGGTAGTTAACGGCAACATTATTCTTAAGCGGATGTTCCCCCCATCCAAACCAAAAAAGTTTAAACAATTCGAGATAATACCATATTTAGGAGCAGAATGTAGCCACTAAAATATAT
>MGTA01000184.1:8101-9402 GCA_001799225.1 Deltaproteobacteria bacterium RIFOXYD12_FULL_50_9 | reverse complement strand
GGATGATGTGTCTGTTGAGTATGGGCATGCCGAGTTTCCAGATAAGGCTGTTTAACCAGCGGCCCAAGTAGGGAATACCCATAGGCGAGTTGTAGCCGGAAGGGATGGCGCTCTGGTTGAGGGTCACGGTTAAATAGGGCTTGCTGATTTTTTCGGCGGCGGCCTCCAGGGGGTGGACTAGAAAGTGGCCGATCACCAGATCATTCTCAGCACAGAGGGAGAGGGCCGCTGCATACATGGCGTCGACACCGGGCTCAAACATGTCATTGATGATCAGATCAAGTTGTTTGAGTGGATCTGCTGCGGCGTGCATTTTGTCGGCAAGCAGGATAAGGTCGTGATCGTCCCGGCCGATATGGCTGACCTCAATCAGTTGAAAGCCTAAGCGGTCGGCAAACTGTTTATAGTCCTTTCTTTCAACGCTGGTCACAGCCAGGGTGACCGTATGGCCGGCTTTAGCAAGGCCGGCGGCCAGGGCGATAAACGGATTGATATCACCGTCACTTCCCCATGTTTGAATTCCTATTTTCATACTGTTTTTCGGACTTACCCTGTTTTCTATATTCAGCCTTCAGCCTTCAGCCTTCAGCCTTCAGCCTTCAGCCTTCAGCTGCAGGCCGCCTTAGTCGCCATTCATGACTGCTTTCAGGCGGCTATACTCTTGTTGATTCATCTCTTTAAGAACGATCAGGCTGGCGTTGGCCGCTGCTCTGACCGCTATCGGTACGCCGCCGCCGTATTCGGCGCAGTGCCCGCCGATCAGCAGGCGTTTGACCGGCGTCTGGTGATGGGCCACCCCGGCCCGGATATTCTTGGCCGTCGGTTTGACCCCGCAAATAGTCCCCATTGTGTTGCCGGTATAGCGCCAGTAGGTGACCGGTGTGGCAATCTCCATGACTTCAATATGGCGGCGAAGATCAGGGGCAAAGGCAGTTTCAATGCGATCAAGCAGGATGTCGGCATACTGTTTTTTTAGAGTACTGTACTCTTTTCCCCTGCTAACTCCTTCACCGGTTTGCCAGTTGTTCTGGTAATCGAAGTAGGCCGGACAGTGGACAAGCAGCGTGCCCTTCCCAGGGGGCGCCAGAGAGGGATCGCGAATGGAAGGGGCAAGGATGGTAATAACTGACAGATGGGGATCGCCGCCGCTGTGATCTTTGCCACTGACATCGCTCCTGGTGAGATTCAATGCCTCTTCACCAAATCCCAAGGAGGTCGGATCGCAATCGATCCCGAGAAAAATGCAGAAAGCAGAGTGATAGATGTCAGCCTCTTGCAGGGCCTTGTGGAGGCGGAGCGGA
>MGTA01000184.1:4198-8059 GCA_001799225.1 Deltaproteobacteria bacterium RIFOXYD12_FULL_50_9 | reverse complement strand
AGCGGCCATCCGCCAGCAGGACGCCGGAGGCTTCCCGCTTGTCGTTTAACAAGATTTTTTCGACCCGTTGATTCAGGATGATTTTTGAACCGGATATCCTGATTTGGTCGGTCAGCCAGACAGCCAGGGTGCGGCTACCCCCTTTTGGACAGGCCTGAAAGTTGCCGGCGTAGGCCCAACCGATTGAAACCATTAAAGACATCAGGGATTGGTGCGTGCTGAAAATCTTCCGGAGGCCTTCCGTGTGGAAGTATTGACGAAGCGCTTTGTCAATCGGGGTTCGTATGTACTTGATGACTGGTAGCGCCCAATAAAGCATTTTGAGACCCCGGAGAGCTTTTTCAGCCAGGGTCATGGTTTCACTGCTTACGGTCCGGCGGTCAAGGAGACTCAGACGCTGACCAAGTTCTTCTCCAGCCCGGAAGAAGGCGGTAATGCCTTTTTTTTCGGTTGGAAAATCCTTGATCAGGCAATCCCGCAGTTCATTGGGATTGGCAGTCAGCAGGTAGTCGAAGGTTTCGCTCTTGAAACGGCGGATCCGGCGCATCTGCGGGCACTCGGGCGGGTCAGCGCCGATATGGTGAAAGATGCTGTAGACAAAACCGCCCGGGCCGCATTGGTTAAGCCACTCGATTGAGGTGTTGAAGGAGAACCCCCGGCGTTTAAAGCCGGCCAGGTAGCCGCCTGTCTGAGACTCAGCTTCAAGCACGACGATGTTCAGGCCGGTGCGGGCCAGTAATGCCCCAGCGGTCAGACCGCCGGCGCCTGCTCCGATTATGACCACATCACAACGATCAGGCAACTGGTTGTCCGGCTCTGGCATTTAAGACCTTATGAAGGTTGAATGGTGTTGGGGAAAAGTAGCTACCCGTTATTGTAACAAATAAGCAAAAAAAATCTATTTAATCTTGGAGGATATTGTTATCTCTACAGATAAATTATAGGCTGTTGGGGAGCAGGTATTAAAAAAGTTTGGTTGCTGTATAAAAAAGAAATATCGCCTCCTGCCAATCGACAAAAAAGCTGGTTAAGAGATTAATCAGTGGCGTATATTACGGAACAATAGCCATTTGAAGCTTAAAAAATGTGAGAACGATACATATGCCAGATAAATTTGATGTCATTGCCGTCGAGGATCGGTTTTCGCCTCCTTTTTTTAAAAAGATACCCGTTGTCGTCGAACGGGGGGAAGGGGTATGGGTTTGGGATGAGCATGGTCGACGGTACCTGGATTTTACCGCAGGATGGGGAGTTACCTGTCTCGGTCATGCCAGCCCGGTGATCAGCCGGGCCTTGCTTGAGCAGGGCAGCAAGATTATTCAGAACCCCAGTTCCGGTCTTACCTACTCCCCGGCTCGGGCCAGACTGTTAAGCCTTCTCAGTACGATCCTGCCGGCTACTCTTACCAGAGTTTTTTTTGCGAGCAGCGGGGCAGAGGCCAACGATGCGGTAATCAAACTGGCCAGGAAGGTTACGGGCCGGCTCAATATCATAGCGAGCCAGAAAGGCTTTCATGGCCGGACGATCTCCACTGCCTCGGCAACCGGTCAGGCCAAGCATCGGGAACGCTTCAATCCGCTCATGCCGAACTATGTTTTTGTACCATACAATGATATCACCGCCCTTGAACAGGCTATGAGCAGCGAGATAGCGGCGGTTCTTCTCGAACCGATTCAGGGAGAGGGCGGCGTAAACCTGCCGGATCCCGGGTATTTACAGCAGGTCTCAAAGCTGTGCGTGGCCCATGGCGCCTGTTTGATTATCGACGAGGTGCAGACCGGCTTTTGCCGGACCGGTTCAATGTTCGCTATTGACGGTCTGAACCTGGCGGTTGATTTCATGACGATGGCCAAAGGCATTGCCGGCGGCTTTCCTTTTGCCGCTTTTGCCACGTCCGAACGGGTGGCGGCGCGGCTGGAACCTGGCGACCACGGGGGCACCTACAGCGGTAATCCCCTGGGCTGTGCCGTGGCTCATGCCGTGATCAGCCATCTAAAAGATAAGGCGATTCATCTTAACGTTATTAATGTAGGCGAAGCCCTGCTAACTCGTTTGTCTGCTATGCAGGCAAGGCACTCAGACATTATTACGGTCGTGCGGGGCAAGGGGTTGCTGATTGCCGTGGAGTTCGCCACCCCTGCGCTGGCCGCCGCGGTTTTTACCGGTGCTCTTGACCGTGGGCTTTTTTTGAACCTCATTCAGGAACGGCTGATCAGGATATTCCCTGCCTTGAATATTACCTTAACTGAAGCCGAAGAAGGGTTGGACATACTTGCAGAGGTTCTTGATTCCCTTGGTACACTTAATTCATAGATTTGAACGGTATTTTCTAATCTTCTAGACAATTGAAAGAAGTTTCGGGTATGTGATGATGGACGGTGTCGAGCCGGTCTGTCAAAAAATGCGGCAACTGTGAGCCGCGGTAAACCAGGGAGGGCGTGCGAGTTAATGAATGAAAATGGTGCAATGTGCCACGACTGGGAAAAGGCCTTCATGCTGCAGAGCCGGGACGCCGCAATTGGCAAGCTGTTTAAAGGAATCATCCATAATATGAATGGTGACATCCAGGCTCTTTCCATGCAGTCCGAACTTATTGCCATGGTGTTTAGCCAGGTCGATGATAATCTGGCCAAGATCATCAATTCGGGTGGCTCTGAAGAAACAAAAGCAGCGATTGTCAGCCTTCGGGATATTCTCAATCGTCGGTCAAGTCTGCTGCCGCAGATGCATCAGGCCGTGCTGTCGCTTAAGGAGACGGTTCGGCGGGCTTCAGCTTATGGAGAGGTGATGGCGCACAGCGCCAAGGACGATTTCAGCATGAATGCTGTTGTCCGCTCCGAGGAGAAGTTCCTCTGTGCCGATTCCTTTTTTAAACATAAGGTCGTGCGTGAAATCGTGCTCGGCGAGGGCATGCCGCCTCTACACGCCCACCGCGTCGAACTTGAGCAGGTCCTCTTTTTTTTATTGGCAAACAGCCTGGAAGCCCTGAAGAAAAAGTCTGTACCGCCCTGGTCTTTGCGGATCGAAACCAGGTTGGAGGGCGCCATGACCGAGGTTGTGGTTCAGGATAACGGTATCGGTATCGCCCCTGAAGATCAGGCGCATATATTTGAGCCGTTTTTTTCAACCTGGGGCAGTTGTTTCGGGTTAGGTCTCTATTTAGCCCAAAAAACTGTCGAGGAACTGGGTGGCAGCATAGGATTTGAGAGTGTGCCCGGCTGCACGCGTTTTTGGCTTTCTCTTCCCACCCAGAGGATCTGAACGAGTGGCTGGTGAAAAGAAGGTGGACAGAGCAAACTTGTCGATTAATCCTGCCGGCACCTTGTATGTCGTGGCAACCCCGATCGGCAATCTCGAGGATATCACGCTCAGAGCCATCCGGATCCTGGGTTCGGTTGCTCTCATCGCTGCCGAGGACACCAGGCATACCAGAAAACTGTTAACTCATCTTGGCCTCAGCACACCACTGATCAGCTATTATCGAGGTAGGGAGGCGGCGCGGGCCGAGGCGGTTCTCGATCGCCTGTTCGCCGGCAGCGATGTGGCTCTGGTCTCGGATGCCGGTACGCCGGGAATCTCCGATCCAGGGGGATTACTGGTGGAGAAAGCCTTGATTCGGGGTATCCGGGTTGTGCCGATTCCCGGCCCTGCCGCAGTCGCAGCTGCGGTCAGTACGGCGGGGCTCAAAGATACCGCCTTTTATTTCCTGGGATTTCTGCCGAGCCGTAAAGGTGAACGCAGCCGTTATCTGCTGAGCAAGGCCACCATCCCTGATCCGTTGGTTTTTTACGAATCGCCGCAGCGCCTCAGGCAGTCACTTGCTGATTGTCTGGAACTCCTGGGCGACCGTCGTGTCCTGGT
>MGTA01000184.1:0-4186 GCA_001799225.1 Deltaproteobacteria bacterium RIFOXYD12_FULL_50_9 | reverse complement strand
GGCCGATGTCGAGCGACTGCTCACCGAATTGCGGGATCAGGGTGTGTCGGTACGCGATGCTGTGCAGCAACTGCTTGCCGGAATTGCAATCCCCCGTTCTCGACTGTACAAATGGGCCTTGCGGATCTGGTCTGAGGCAGCGGAAGATTAGCAATAATGGGTACTTATGGACTTAGAATTATCAAATATACCTTTTTTATCGTAGGGGCGCGGTCCTCGCGCCCAGGTTTTTTGGGCAGGAAGACCCTGCCCCTACCTCCAACCGGTATTTTTATTATTGCTGACTCCCTTATGTCTTGAACAGCGCCTCAAGTTTCTTGAGCGCTGCGTTATCGTCCCGGCCGTCTGTTGCGCCGGTGGTGCTGCCTGGTCGGAAGGATTCACAGAAATTGGCCCGTTCTTTATCTCCTATTGATTCGTCGATCGATTCCCGGCATTGCAGATGGGCTTGCGGATCGAAGAAATCGCAATTTTTACATGTGTGGAGATCCCGATTACAGATGGGGCAGGTGTCGCGGAAATGGATTTTGCCAGGCAAAGCGGTGTGGCAGAATGTACAGTGCATAAGGGCGGCCTCCTGAATCAGTGGACGGCTTTCTGGTGGCTTTTTTGCGTATCTGTTCGATGGCATGATAAATGGTGTCTCGTCCGCATCGCCGGATATTGCAAAAAAAGTTGGTTATTTTTTTTCTGTAGAGAGTACACTTTTGAATATAGTTCAGTAATATTGTCCAGACAACAGGCAAAAATCATGTGATAAAAAAGGTTTCCGGCAGTTATGCGTGCATTTTTTCTCCTAGCTCTAAATAAATCTCTGACCGCAAAGCTTGTTATAGCAGTGTGTGTGGTGGTGGTTTTTAACAGCATACTGTTCTGGTATGTGATGATTGAGAAGGAGAAGAGGCATCTGATGGAAGATGCGTTGTCGTCGACTGCTGCCTCCTCTGAAATTGTTAAGATAAGTATCAGACAAGACATGATGGGCGGCAGGATGGAGGATCTGCAGCGGATACTGGAGTCTATCGGAGGAACTGAGCAGATTGAGCGGATTCGGCTTTTTGATGGCCGGGGGAGGATCTCCTACTCTTCGGTGCGTGAGGAGATCGGCCAGGAGGTTAAACGGGATTCGCCTGCATGTCGAGGTTGCCATGATTCTCTTGTAGATTATGTCAAAAAGGCACATTGGACGATCTGGGGTGATGATGACATCAAGACCCTGACTTATGTTGCCCCGATTTATAATGAGTTCGGTTGTTATATAGCAGCCTGTCATGCTCATTCTCCCGAACAAAAGATTTTGGGGCTGTTGACCACTGACTACTCCCTTGGTCAGTATGATAAGCGAATCAGTGCCCAGATCCTGAATACCACGGTCTATACAGTGTTCTTTGTGGTGGTAATCGCATTATTTTTAAGCGTTATTCTCTGGAAAATTGTTGTAAAACCCCTTACCGCTTTATCCGCAGGTATGAAAAGAGTATCGTCCGGCGAGTTTGCCCATAAGGTCGAGGTCTCCTCGCAGGATGAGATCGGCCGATTGGCCGGGACTTTTAATGAAATGACTGATGAGTTGCATGTTGCCCGGCAAAAGTTGGAAGGATGGGCGCATACCCTGGAGGATGAGGTTGAAAAGAAGACCGCCGAGATCAGGAATACTCAGGATAAACTTATTCAAACCGAAAAGATGGCTGCCCTTGGCCGGTTGACCGCTGATATTGCCCATCAGATCAGGAATCCCCTGGCGGCGCTTGGGGGCTTTGGTCGGCGACTTAAAAAACTTGCCACCTCTGAAAAACAGGAGGCCTACGCCGAGATTGTTGTTTCCGAGTCCGACCGACTGGAGAGGATTCTCCGGGATATTCTGGTCTACTCCTGGGAAAACAAGGTGACCATGCAAAGGTTGCCTTTGCATGAAGTTGTCAATGAATGTATCGCCCTGAACAGTGAGATCTGCCTGGAGCATGGCATTGAGATCAAGTTCTCGTCGTCAACAGAACTGGCGGTGCTTCTCGACTTAGACCATGTCCGGCAGGCCTTGAATAACGTTATTGCCAATGCCATCGACGCTATGTCTGAGGGCGGGGTGCTTTCGATCACTATTGAGCAAGAGGAATTTCATCAGATAACCTATGTCGCTGTCCGGGTTTCGGATACCGGGCCGGGCGTCCCGGAGGAGTTGCTCAGCAGAATTTTCGAGCCATTCTATACGACAAAAAGGTTGGGGCAGGGAACAGGGCTTGGTTTGCCTATCAGTAAAAAGATTGTTGAGGAGCATGGGGGCTTTATCCGCAGCAAAAACCAGGAGGTTGGCGGGCTCAGTGTCAGTCTCTGTTTTCCATATCAAAGCGAGGGGGAAAACAGAGAAAAACAGTGTTGGCAGTTCATGAGATGTGGTAGGGAGAGCAATAGCCAGTTGAAGTGTCCTGCCCATCCTCATTTTGGCAGGGTGTGCTGGGCGGTTGCCGGCACACTGTGTGAGGGAAAGGTGCAGGGTACATTTGCCCAGAAGATCAACAACTGCCGGTTGTGCAGTTTTTATAAATATGTCAACAAGAAGGAGTAATGCATAAGCGGATGGTTGACAATTAATAATAATTAATCATAGGAGAGATTATGCAAAGAAAAATTTTTTTGGGAGCAGTGCTGGCGGTTTTGATGCTGCCTGGGATGGCGAATGCCTTGGGGGCGGAAGTGGCTATAGGTGGTTGGAATCAGACGCCGAGCGGCACCATGGGTTATAAGTCGTTTTCGGACAGCATCGACCTTGAGAACGAGGCCAAATATGATAGTGCGACGCAGGTCATGGCCCGGGCCAAGATCGATATGCCGCTATTTATTCCGAATATCTACTTGATGGCTACCCCCATGAAGTTCGATGGCACTGGACAAAAAACGCAAAACTTCGATTTCGGCGACAAGAACTTTAACGCTTCTGCCGGGTTTTATTCCGAATTGGTTCTCAACCATTATGATGTGGCACTCTATTATGGCATCCCTTTCCTTGAGACCCTTACTGCCGATATCTTGTCGGTTGAGTTGGGCATTGATGCAAGGATTATGGACGTCAGCGCTACTGTGCGGCAGGATACTTTCAATAAAGAAGCATCATTCAGCGAAACTATTCTGGTGCCCATGGTTTATCTAGGATTTCGGGTGCGGCCCATGGAGTGGCTGGCCTTTGAGGGTGAGGGCCGCGGAATCGCCTATAATTCCAATCATTACTATGATGCTATTGCCCGGGTGAAATTCAGTCCTTTACCCACCCCTCTGCGTTCTCTCTTTATCGCGGGTGGCTGGCGTTACGAGAACATCGCCCTTGATGAAAAAGATATAATCATTGATGTGACGATCAGCGGGCCATTTCTTGAGGCCGGGGTGGATTTTTGATTTGGTCTTTCCGGTAGAAGCTTGAGTAGATAATTTGCCATGAGGCAGCAGATCATTGCTGCCTCATGGTTTTCATTGCCTGTTGAAGTTATTTTGCCAGGGATTTGATATAGAGTTCGAGGGATTTCATCTCGACCGTCCGGCCATCAATCTTTTTGCCGCCCATGTTAACGACGCATCTGTTGATCGCCTCGGCCAGCTTTGGGTTGTTGCCGGCTTTTTCAAGCCCCTTGCCGTTGGCATGACAGGAGTTGCAGCTCTTATCGCCTGTCGATCCTCCCAGAGTTTTATCGTTAAACAACTTCTGCCCCAGTTCGATGGAAGTTTTTGCCTTTGTTGTTTTAGGTTCTGTTTTTTCGGTAGCCGTTGCACCTGCGGCCGTCAGGACCAGGACAAAAGATGTTGCCAGAATTGTTTTGTTGATTTTCATAGGGGCTTCTCCTTGTTTTTTGATTAATTCAACTGATTGCGCTGCTATCGATGAATGCATAGGCGCTGTGTTTATGGATGGACTCAAAACTCTCGACGCTTACCGAAAACCAGGTGATATTGGGGTGTGCGGTCGCTTTTTCAGCGACCATGCGGACAACATCCTCAACAAACATGGGGTTCCTGTAGGCCTGTTCCGTAACAAATTTTTCATCCGGTCGTTTGAGAAGGGCATAGACATCGCAGGAAGCGCCGGACTCCACCAGAGTGACCAGATCCTCAAGCCAGATAAACCCGGAGAAAGATACATTGAGATTGATCTCGGCCCGTTGGTTATGGGCGCCGTACTCGCTGATCTCTTTTGAGCAGG
>MGTA01000183.1:5605-9214 GCA_001799225.1 Deltaproteobacteria bacterium RIFOXYD12_FULL_50_9 | reverse complement strand
ACGGTCAGGCTCAGGCCTATAGGGGAATCCTGCAGCTCAAGATCAATCGCATCCAGGCCGTGGCCGAGAGCGAGGTAGACCGGTCACTATTTCTGCCGACTGCGCCGGTTGCGCCCGACGCCATGACCGAGGAACTGCTGCGGTTGATCATGGGAATAAAGGACAAACACCTTAAAAAACTGGTGCTCGCCTTTTTCACAGACTTAAAGTTTGTCGAGCTGTTTAAAAATGCACCGGCAGCCAAGCAGATGCACCATGCTTACCACGGCGGCCTGCTCGAACACACCCTGGCAGTGGCAAACCTTGCCAATCTGGTTGCCGGCCTCTATCCGGTCGTCGACCACTCTCTGCTGATGGCCGGCGCTATCCTGCATGATCTTGGAAAGATCAAGGAGTACAGTTTCAACTCCTACCCTTTCGACTATACGGACGACGGCCGGCTCATGGGCCACGCGGTCATGGCTGTCGAGATGATCCAGGAGAAAATTGCGACCATACAGCAGTTTCCCGGACAACGGGCTACCAGCCTCAAACATCTGATTTTAAGCCACCACGGCCGCCATGAATTCGGCGCACCTGTTGTCCCCATGATGCTTGAGGCCTTTATCTTGCATTTTGTTGATGATCTTGACGCCAAAATAAACACCATTACAAAAATTAGTGAAAAAGCAGGCGTTCCCGGTTATCAATGGACCGAGTATCAGCGGGCCCTCGAGCGATTCCTCTATGTAGCAGGCCCCGACAACCAGACAGAAGCAGCCGAACCGGAGATACATACCGATGGCACAACCAAGGCCAGACAGAGCCAGGATGATGTTCGGCAACGGTTGCTGTTCGACTCAGGAAAGCCCTTTACCGAATAAACTGATCAACAATCCCCATGCCGCCCAGCCAGACACAGACCTCCCTGCATAGCATTATCGGCCAGGAAAAGGCTAAACTATTTTTAACCCGAGCGGTACGCGCCGGTAAAATGAGCCATGCCTACCTGTTTAGAGGCCCGGCCGGTATCGGCAAACGCAGCACGGCCCTGGCCTTTGCCGCCTATCTCAACTGCCTGAATCGGACAGACGATGATGCCTGCGGCACCTGCCGGCAGTGCCGTAAATTTGCATCGGGCAACCATCCGGATCTGCTTCTGATCGAACCGGATGGCAGCGCCATCAAGATCGATCAGATCAGGAGTCTTAAAAAAGATCTCCTTTTCCCACCGCTTGAGGCGCAGTGCCGCGTTGTTGTGCTGACCTCAATCCACACCATGCGGCGGGAGGCCACCAACAGCCTGCTCAAAACTCTCGAAGAGCCCCCGGATAACACTGTTCTCATTCTTACCGCCGATGCGGCCGGCGAGATCCTGCCCACCATCAGATCGCGCTGCCAGACTATCCCCTTCTACCCACTGCCTTATAATCAGGTGATCAACTATCTCCTGAGCCGACCGAAGAGAGCCGGCAGAGCAGCAGATTCCATATCCGTCACAGAGGCAGAGACCCTGGCCGCCATCGCCGAAGGCAGCATCGGGCGCGCCATGCTGTTTAAAGAGAAAGATATTCTCGCTCTTCGACACGAGATTGTCACCAGGCTGCTGCCGCTGCAACCAGGCGAGCCCGAAGCGGTTGACACTGTCTTTTCCCTTGCCGAACAGGCCGCCAAACTGGAGAATCACCTTCCGGAGCTTTTTATTCTTCTCAAGATCTGGCTGCGGGATCTAATTTTGCTGGCCAACGGCATGCCGGAAACCAGCCTGATCAGCCGCGATCTCGCCACCTCCTTAGCCCTGGCCGGGCAAAGGTTCAATCTCCAGCAACTCAAAGATCAACTGCACCACATCGACCGGGCGGAAAAGCAGCTAAAACGCAACTGCAATCGCGGTCTGGTCTGTGAAGTACTTTTCTTTGGCCTGCTTTGATGGTATGGTGCGATGGAATTAACATTTTTTGTAATTAATCATTCACCATCACCCTGGTTTCAGCAACTATGGATAATCAAACGCAAAACATCGAACCACCCTCACCGATCTCGCCACTTGAGACCGGCTCTCCGGAGAATACGGAGCGCTGTTTCAAGGTCCAGTTCCGCCATAATGAACAACTTTACACAGCTGTTTCCAGACTAACATCTATAAAGGTCGGCGATCTGGTGATGATCCAGGCTGAACATGGCCTCGAACCTGCCAAGGTCATTGAAATCGGCCCATCCATAACTATCGGCGAACCGATTGTGATTAAGACCTCTTTCTCCTTCAACCGCCGCGCTTCCACCGAAGATATCGCCAAATTCACCCGACTGCTTGAAAAAGAACAGGAGGCCAAGGACCTCTGTAATCAACTGATAGCCAAACACAGCCTGCAGATGAAACTTATCAAGGTCGAGCGCTTCTTTAACGGCAGCAAGATCATCTTCTATTTCACTGCCGAAAACCGGGTGGATTTCCGGGAGCTGGTCAAGGACCTGGTGCAGGAGTTCCGCACCCGGGTCGAAATCAGGCAGGTAGGGGTCCGCCACGAAACCAAAATGATCGGCGGTCTCGGCTGCTGCGGCCGCGAACTCTGCTGCTCGTCATATATCCATAACTTTGCACCTGTTTCGATCAAAATGGCCAAGGAACAGGACCTGCCGCTCAATCCCACCAAGATTTCGGGTATCTGTAACCGGCTGCTCTGTTGTTTGACCTATGAATATGATTATTACCATGGGCTCAGGAAGGTAATGCCCAAGACCGGCAAAACCATTACCGTCGAAGGCCAGACCTATATGGTGCGCCAACAGAATGTCCTGCAGGAGACCATATCCGTGGCGACTATGGACGATCCGACAAAAACCCTGATTCTTCCACGTTTGAAATGGGAATCAGCAACAGCTGAGCCCACCGTTGCCCGCGAGAGCGGCAAAAAGAAAAACAAACCCCAGCAGGCGCCTGAGAAAAAAAACGATAAAAAGGATAAAAAGCAAGGATGACCCTGTATCTCACTACTCCCATCTTTTATGTAAACGCCCAACCGCATCTTGGCCATGCCTATACTATGGTGGTTGCCGATACCATTGCCAGATTTGCCCGACTAAGGGGCCAGGATGTCCGTTTTCAAACCGGAACTGACGAACACGGTGACAAGGTTGTACAGGCGGCCCATAGCGCCGGCATACCGCCTCTGGAATACGTTGACCGGATAAGTTCACAGTTCAGGAACGCCTGGCCCGCCTTGCACATCACTCCGGACCAATTCATCCGGACGACCGAACCAAGACATATAAAAACCGTCCAGGATATCCTGCAAAAGGTATATGATCAGGGTGACATCTATTTAAGCGAGTATTCCGGCCTCTACTGCCAGGGCTGTGAACGGTTTCTGACTGAAAAAGAGCTGGTTGACGGCAACTGTCCGGACCATCATCAACCGCCCTTCCAGATCAGCGAGCAGAACTACTTTTTCCGGATGAGCAAGTATCAGGAGTGGCTGATCGACCATATAAACAGCCACCCGGACTGGATCACCCCGGAACGCTACCGCAATGAGGTTCTCTCGTTTTTAAGCGAACCGCTCACTGATCTGTGCATATCACGCCCGACCTCCAGACTTACCTGGGGCATTTCGCTGCCCTTTGACAACC
>MGTA01000183.1:4986-5485 GCA_001799225.1 Deltaproteobacteria bacterium RIFOXYD12_FULL_50_9 | reverse complement strand
TGTCAACGGTATTAAGATGTCCAAAAGTATCGGCAATGTCGTGCGACCGGATGATCTGGTCAACCGCTTCGGCACAGATGCGGTGCGCTACTTCTTTTTGCGCGAGATGTCATTCGGGATCGACTCCTCCTATTCGGACGAATCCTTGATCAACCGGCAGAATTCGGACCTGGCTAACGACCTCGGCAATCTCTGCAGCCGGTCGTTTACCATGGTCGAGAAGTTTATCGCCGGCCAGATCCCTCAGCCAGGCCCTGCTACAGCATCAGATAATGAGCTCAGCCGGGCAGCACTTGCCATGCTGAGCGAATATGCAACCCAGATGGACCAATTTGCTTTTCAAAAGGCTCTGCAGGCGGTCTGGAATGTGATCGGTCTTGCTAATCGCTATATCGTCACCAGTGCGCCTTGGGAACTGGCCAAGGATCCAGACCGCCATGAACGGCTCAACACGGTGCTCTATACCCTATTGGAAACCCTGCGTCTGATCACCCTCACC
>MGTA01000183.1:504-4897 GCA_001799225.1 Deltaproteobacteria bacterium RIFOXYD12_FULL_50_9 | reverse complement strand
TGACGCCCGGTTCTCGAATTACCGTAAGCCCGGCCCTGTTTCCAAGGCTTGAACAGATCAAAAATATCGAAGTCGCACTACCGATAAATAAGGAAAAGACATTGTCGGAAAATAAAAAACAGCCGGCAACCCTGCCAGATGAGAGTTCAAATCTCATCGATTTTGCCGAGTTTAAAAAACTTGATCTTAGAGTCGGGGAGATTGTGGCGGCTGAACCGGTTAAGAAATCTGACAGACTGCTTAAACTGACGATCAAGGCCCCGGAGGAACGTACAGTTGTGGCCGGGATTGCCCAACACTGCCAACCCGAAGATCTGATCGGCAAATTCGTGATTATCGTTGCCAATCTTAAACCGACCAAACTTATGGGCATCACCTCAAACGGCATGGTCCTGGCTGCCAAGGATGGCGACCGACTGGTTCTAACTACTGTCTCCGCCCCTATTCCAGCCGGGAGCCGGGTTGCATGACAACAGCCACAACGACGTCTGAAACAGCAACCATTGAAGAACTGCAAAATCAGGCCCGGAGTGCGGCGCTTTCAACCAGTCGGCTGACGACCGGCAGCGGGCGTATCATCGGACTGCTGATTATGGTCAGCCCATATCCTGCAGACCAACTTTTGCGCTCATTAAGGAGTGTTATCAACAAAACAATAGAGGCCGGAGAGCAAAACGATCCTGCCGCTGCAAAATTAGCCAGATTTTCCTGCCAGGTTACCGTAGAGGAACGGACCGAACTCTTTCAATTCCTCAAAGGATGAACTAACGGTATGAATGCAACACCCACACCAGACAATCTCTCTCCACAAATCATAGCGGTCAGCAGCGGCAAAGGCGGCGTCGGCAAGACTACTTTTTCGGTCAATTTGGGAATTGCCCTGGCCCGACAGAACAAGAATGTCCTGCTGGTCGACGGCGATCTGGGCCTTGCCAATGTTGACGTGGCCCTGGGCTTAAATGTCAGACACACCCTGCAGGAGACTATTGAAGACGGCCGGAACCTCTCGGCAGTTGTAGTTGAGGTTTTTCCACACTTTCATGTCCTGCCCGCCAGTTCAGGCGTCCCGGAGATGGCAAGCCTGGCGTACGAAGACCAGGCCTACCTTTTAAACGCCCTCGAAGAGATCGGCAACCAGTTTGACTACATTATTGTTGATACGGCTGCTGGAATCGGCGATGCCGTCCTCTGGTTCAATAACTGGGCGCATACCAATATCGTCATCCTGTCGCCTGATCCGACCTCCATGACCGACGCCTATGCCCTGATCAAGGTACTGGTCACCCGATACAGCAAGAAATCCTTTTATCTGGTCGTCAATAATGTTAAATCAATAAAGGAAGGCCAGGGGGTATTTGCCAACATCAATGCTGTATTGAACAGATTTTTAAAAATCACTCCCTTCTATCTCGGGGCCATCCCTCAGGACAGCAACGTAGTCCAGGCGATCCGTACGCAAACCCCCCTGCTGGTCTCGGCCCGGGAGAGCAAAGCCGCCCATGCCCTGACCGGGATTGCCAAACGTGTCATGCAGATTAACCATCCGACGAACTGAACCATAAAATTACCCTATTAACTATTCTAAATACTGAACCAATCAACCTGTTGCTTTTCTGAATTGATTCTGAATAGTATGAAAAAATTCTTTAAAGATTCTGCAGGAAATACTATTGTATTAACTCCTTCGTCTGCCCTACGATGAATAGTCGGCAGGGTAAATGATATTTTAAATTAAGAGGCACACATGTTTGTTCTGGGAAATTTTATTAACGCACTGGCTGATCTTATCGATTTTGTCCTTATTGCCTATATGTGGATCATCATTGGCCGGTCCGTTATCTCGTGGGTGAACGCCGACCCCTACAACCCGATCGTCAGATTCCTCTATGAAGTTACCGAACCGATCCTGCGCCAGATCCGCAGGTTCATACCAATATTTGGCGGCGGTTTTGATCTCTCGCCCATGATACTTATACTGGTAATTTATTTCTTGCGCAGCTTCCTTATTCCCACACTGGAACGATTTGCCGGCACACTCGGATAAACAATCCCGATCCGGATGCAGCCTTACTAGCCTAGGAGAGTACCATGTCACTAACACCACAAGATGTTCAATCACAGCAGTTCAATGTTCGCTTCCGTGGCTTTGACGTTGATGAGGTCGATACTTTTCTCGAAAAAGTGGCTGAAGAACTCCTGCTGATCATGACTGAGAACCAGCAACTCAAGGAACACCTCTCTGCCACCCTCAAGGATATCGATTCCTATAAAAACCAGGAAAAAACCTTTCATAATGCTATCATCTCTACCCAGAAAATTGCCGATGAGATCCTCGAACGCGTGAAGAGAGAAGCAAATGAACTTAAGGAGTCAAGCATCTTTGATGCTGAAAAACTGCTGCGCACAGCCCGCACTGAAGCTGAGGATATCAGAAATAGCAAAAACTCCGAAATCGCGACGCTTGTTGCCGAAATCGATCGCCTTGAACAGATGAAAAACCAGATACAGGACGAGTTGCGCGAACTGCTCAACGCCTATCTGGATAAACTGGATCAAGCTATAGAGAAACGACCGGTTCCACTGCTCATTAAAGAAACACCTCCGACAGGAGTAATTACAGATGAGCTTACAGAGGCAACCACTGACCAAACACCTTTATCTAACAATCCCTCTGCCTCTATAGGCAAAAGCAACAACAGAATAAAAAATAGTGAAGAGATCGACAAACTTGACGATCTCTATCAAAAAATAACATATCCTCAGGAATCGGCGGCAGCCACTATGCTCAACCAGAATATCGCAAATTCCGAAGGTGATTTTAATATCTCCCTGGAGGAGGAGAATCGTGGCTCTATCGGCGCCAACCCCATTCCAAACCTGAATGACGACCTGACCCTGTCACTCAATGACCCGCTTGATGAACTTGAGACAAGCGTGCGGATCTCCCCGGACAACCGCAAGTATAACCGATAGCTATCGTATTCCTTCATGGACTGCCTTCACCTGGAAAAAGACGGCAGCATAACTATCCTGATTTACGTGCAGCCCAGATCATCGAAAACCGCTATACAGGGTTTTCATGCCGGGGCACTTAAGCTCTGCACAACCGCCCCACCCGTGGACGGCAAGGCAAATACCGCTATCACTCAATTTATAGCCAAATTTTTTGGTATTCCAAAATCAGGGGTGACACTTAAAAAAGGCGACCAAAGCCGACACAAAAGCTTTAGTTTAAAAGGTCTTACCCTGGATCAGGCCCAAGCTGCCCTGGCCGAGATATGAAGCTGCTATTACCAACCTTAGCTCAAGGAGAGGAACAATGAAATGTCCTGTTTGCACAACCGCTGATCTCTTAATGTCCGAACGACAGGGAGTTGAAATTGACTATTGTCCACAGTGCCGCGGGATATGGCTTGATCGCGGCGAGCTTGACAAGATTATCGAGCGCTATACCGCCGACAATCTCCAAACCCAGGGAGCTGCAAAACCAGCCCAAGAGCCATCATATCGTCAACCGGCATATCCTCCACCCTATACGATGCCACAACAGAGCGAGCCTGGTTACGATAAACACCACGAACAGAAACATCATGGCTATGGTTCCGACCATCACTACAAAAAGAAATCACTATTGAAGGATCTCTTCGATTTTTGAATTAACGGCCATAATTATCCGCTTCTAAAATCTTGTCACTGTACAAGATGAACACCTGTTTTTTTTATAAAATCAACAATCTTTCATTTGACTTTAAACTGTCAATTTAGATATACCTTTTACTAGTTGCCTGCCGATGTGCTTTGCCATCCCAGGCAGATTCGCGGTTTCCGGCGGCCGGAAACCCGCATGAATCTTCGACAGCAGAAGTGAAGCCAACCAAAACAAAATGATTGGGAGAGAGATACCATGGCAGAAAAGCACGACGAGAAATTCATTCTCTGGTTCGACGAAATCAGTATTACTGATGTTCCTCTGGTCGGTGGCAAAAATGCCTCGCTCGGCGAGATGTACCAGAAGCTCACATCCAAGGGTGTTGCTGTACCGCATGGCTTTGCCATCACTGCCTATGCCTACCGGCATCTGCTCAAAACCGCCGGGATTGCCCAGGCCATTGAGGAAGCCCTTGCCGGCCTTGACACCAGTAACATGATAAATCTGGCGGAACGCGGTGAAAAGGCCCGTAACATTATTTTGAACGCCACTTTTCCCGATGATCTTAAGGATGCCGTCATCGCCTCCTACAAGAAAATGGAAGAGGAGTACGGGGTCAATGTCGACGTAGCGGTCCGATCCTCGGCAACGGCCGAGGATCTGCCGGACGCCTC
The DNA here is from genome assembly GCA_001799225.1 of Deltaproteobacteria bacterium RIFOXYD12_FULL_50_9. Lineage (GTDB taxonomy): Bacteria > Desulfobacterota > Desulfobulbia > Desulfobulbales > CALZHT01 > XYD12-FULL-50-9. The sequence continues at coordinate 574 of MGTA01000183.1, read as the reverse complement.
CTTTGCCGGCCAGCAGGAGACCTATCTTAACATTCGCGGTTATGAGGCGCTCATCCACAACTGTCGTAAA
>MGTA01000183.1:0-490 GCA_001799225.1 Deltaproteobacteria bacterium RIFOXYD12_FULL_50_9 | reverse complement strand
GTCGATTGAGAACATAACTCCGGATGAGGAGGAGTCGCTTCTAAGATGCGGTATTCCTCACCGGCGCCTGGGGACTTGGCGAAAACGTTGTCCAGGGGGCGGTCAACCCTGATGAGTTTTTCATCTTCAAGCCGACCCTGAAAGAGGGCAAACGGCCGATTGTCGGCAAGCGGTTGGGCAGCAAGGAGATCAAAATGATCTACCATGCCGGTCTCAAATCCGATAAACCGGTCGAGAACATCAAAACCACGGCGGCAGAACGCAACAAATATGTCTTAAACGACGATGAGATCCTGCAACTTGCCAGATGGGCCTGCATCATTGAAGATCATTACCAGAAAGCCATGGATATTGAGTGGGCCAAGGATGGCGACGGCGTCAAAGTCGGCACCGGCAAGCTCTTTATTGTCCAGGCCCGGCCGGAGACCGTCCACTCTCAGGCCTCCAAGAAGGTCATGGAGACCTATGTCCTCAAAGAGAAAGGCAAGGT
>MGTA01000182.1:8386-8806 GCA_001799225.1 Deltaproteobacteria bacterium RIFOXYD12_FULL_50_9 | reverse complement strand
CGTGCCCAGGATCAGGGTTGAGACATAGCCGATCAACGGTTCCATCTCCCGGCGGATTTGCACCTGGCGGATAGCGCGGAAGAGCAGCCAGGGGATGAGAAAACCCTTCAGCAGCAAGGCGCCGCTACTTAAGATCAGCGAATGGGCCGAGAGGGGATGAATGATGAGCGGCAGCAGCGCCAGCATGCCGCCCTGAAAGGCCACAGCCCGGATACAGGCGGTCAGTCTGCTGCTGCCGAGCAGGAAAAAATTGAGCAGAATGACTAGTAAAAGCAGAAAATTGGCGAAACTCTCCATAAAATCACCGCAACAGCAGGATGAGGGAAAAAAGCGACAACAACGAGGTGCCGATCAGGAGCTGAGGCACCCGCAAAAGGCGAAGCCGGGCCATGGTCGATTCGACCATGCCGATCCCGATGG
>MGTA01000182.1:6891-8370 GCA_001799225.1 Deltaproteobacteria bacterium RIFOXYD12_FULL_50_9 | reverse complement strand
GGACAACCAGGGCGCCAAGCACAAAGAGCTTCATGGACGCACCGTAGAGGATCATTCCGAAGTCCGGACCGCTGTGGTCGAGTACCATGACCTCGTGGATCATGGTCAGTTCGAGGTGGGTGTTCGGATCGTCAAAGGGTATCCGGCAGTTTTCAACCAGCACTACCACGAAGAGGCAGACTACGAGTAAAAGCAAGGAAGTCCCGGAGGTATGCCAGCCCTGCAGAAGGCCATCGCCCAGCATGAGGTCAAGGGAAAAACCACCGGATATCCGCACGAGAACGATTAGCGCAAAAAACAAAGTGGGTTCAGCAAGACAGGCGAATGTAACTTCGCGGGCCGCGCCCATGCCCTCGAAGGAGGAGCCGGTATCAAGCGCGGCGGTGGCGGTAAAAAAACGGGATAGGCCAAAGAGATAGACAAATAAGATCAGATCTCCGGTAAAGGAGAACGGTGCGCCGATCCCGCCAAAGGGGATAAAGAGCGAGGCGACTATGGGCACAGCCAGACCGACTACCGGACCGGCTCTGAACAGCCAGGTGGTGGTCCGGCTGATGACCTGTCCCTTGCCGAAAAGTTTAGCGAGATCGTAATAGGCCTGCAGAAACGGCGGTCCTTTTCGACCGGCGAAAAGCGCCTTGGTTTTGCCGATCACGCCGAGCAGGAGCGGTGAGAACCCGAACAGGAGGATAAGGTGTATAGCTAGCTTGGTTAGCATATAGAGCGACTCATCGTAAATGGGCCATAGTTGTATAATTATTTAATTTGTTGATCATATTTCACTATTAACCGGACCTGAGCGCCGTCCAGACCAGCAGCAGGCCTGTGGTGACAAAGATATAAAGGATATAGAGATAGAGGTTTCCCGACTGTAATCGCCGCAGCCTGCTGCAGGATACCGCGAATTTTGTAAATAATGGTTCACAGAGCTGTTTGAGAAACGGGTCTGCAGTTGCCAGGCCCAGCAGCGCCGGTCCAGGGAAAAAGGTCACAGCCCGGCCGCCGGTCGCCGATGGTTGCAGGGACTCGGGCATCAGGCTGGTCGCGGCCAAGTCTGCGTAGCCTTCGGCGCTATAGGCCATGCGTGGCGTCGGAAATGAAAATCCGCAGCCCCAGGTGGGAGCTGTTGCCGGGGTGTTGTGAGCCGTAAGTCGGCGAGAGATAAAGATTAAAAGCAGGAGTAGAGCGACGAGCAAGGCCCCTGTCCGGCCGATCCACATCGGTGCGGCATAAGCAGCAGGCAGTGCGGCGGCAAGCAGCGGGTCCAGACCGGGCACGACTAGAGCTATCGGGGTAAGGAGTAGAACAGGGGCCAGGCCGCCGGTGAAGCAGAGGAGAAAGAGCAGACCCATCGATGCTTGCATGCGCAGGCCGGCTTCATGGGCTGTTGATGCAGCTGCCGTGCGGGGCTCGCCGCAGAGGGCGATTCCGATCAAGCGGGTAAAGACAATGATCGCCATGCCGCCAATCAGGGCAAAC
>MGTA01000182.1:6314-6876 GCA_001799225.1 Deltaproteobacteria bacterium RIFOXYD12_FULL_50_9 | reverse complement strand
GCAGGACCAGAGGGAAAAAGGCGGCAACCCCGGGCAATCCCTGGCCGGTAACCAGCAGGCTGAAATAGATGTACCACTCTCCGACCAGGCCGTTGGCCGGCGGCAGCGCCGCCACTGCCACACTGCCGCCGATGATGGCAAGACCGGTGACCGGCATCCGCCGGAGCAGGCCGCCCATGCGGTCGAGGTTGCGGGTTCCGGCGCCGTGCAGAAGGGAGCCGACCCCGAAGAAGAGCAGCCCTTTGAACAAAGCATGATTCCAGATATGGAGAAGCGCACCGACCAGGGCCAGGGCAGCGGCCGGCCGATTACCCATGGCCGAGGCATAGAGCCAGGCTCCCAGAGCCAGCAGGATTATGCCGATATTTTCGACTGTCGAATAAGCGAGGCTCTGTTTGACGTCGCGCTGCAGCACGGCCATGGCAATACCGAACAGGGCTCCGGTTATCCCGAGAACCATGAGCAGGCCGCCCCACCAGGCAGGGGGGGGCGGTAAGAAGGTGAGCATTCGTAAGAGTCCGTAGATAGCGGTCTTGACCATGACCGCCGACATCAGAGCTGA